>JBBSVJ010000006.1:0-37116 GCA_038233665.1 Lysobacterales bacterium | reverse complement strand
TGGCCCAGTTATTTTGCTGTTCCAAAGCACGCTCCTTCGTCGAGCGGCATCCATGCCGAATTTCACCCGGCAGGGAAGCCGCGCTCCAGAGGCGCGTGCTCGCAGAGTGCAAAGTCACTGGATCGTCAGGATAATGACCAATAAGAAGGCCACAGAAAACCCGTCGCAGGCTTAGCTCTTCTTCGTCCAGCGCTGCTGATACAGATCGTGACGACGATCCTTGAGGTTCTGCACGGTGCCGTTGTTGCGCGCGCGGGCGAGGTCTTCGAGGCGAAGATCGGCCCATAGCACCATCTCGGTATTCGGCGTCGAATCCGCGGCGATGCCATCACGGGCAAACGGGAAGTCACAGGGCGTGAGGATGCAGCTCTGCGCGTACTGAATATCGAAATTGTGCACGCCCGGCAGGTTGCCGACGTTGCCGGAAAGCACGACATAACACTGGTTTTCAACGGCGCGCGCTTGCGAGCAGTAGCGTACGCGCAGGTAACTCTGGCGCTCATCGGTACAGAACGGTACAAACAAGATCAGCGCACCCTGGTCGACCAGATGGCGAGCGAGTTCGGGGAACTCGGAGTCATAACAAATCATCACGCCGATCGGGCCGCAGTCTGTCTGGATCGCTGACGCCTGACTGCCGCCCTTGATGCCCCACCAGCTTCGTTCGTTCGGAGTGGGGTGAATCTTCTCTTGCTGATGCACCGAACCATCACGCAGGCAGACGTAGCAGATGTTGCGCATCGCACCTTTCTCATTCTCTGTCGGGTGCGAACCGCCGATGATATTGACGTTGTAGCGAACCGCCAGACCACTGAACAAATCCTTGACCTGAGCGGTGTATTCGGTGAGTCGGCGCACCGCCTCGACCGAAGGCAGTGGCGAGTTCTCGATCGATAACAATTGCAGCGTCATGAGTTCCGGGAAGACCACGAAATCCGAGTCATAGCTTGCGGCGATATCGACAAAGTATTCGACCTGGCCCGCGAACTCCTCAAAACTCGCGATGCGTCGCTGTTGGTACTGGATCGTCGCGACGCGCACGCGATCGGGAAATCCGAGTGAATTCAATGGTGTAGGTGTCTTCGGCTGATCGTGACGATCCGGATTGCGCCACGCCAGATGGGCGGCATAGCCCATGGATTCGCGATCGCCAGGCACATAGCGCTCAAGCACGCCGATCAACTCGAAACCATTGCGTAGCTGGAAACTCATCGTTGGATCGCGATGACGCCCCTCGCGCACGGATTTCACATAGGCTTCAACCGAACCCACGGCCTTGATGCGCTTCTCCAGTCCTGGCAGGCGCCCGCCGAAGACAATGCCGCGTAGCCCAAGTTTCCGGCACAGCTTCTTGCGCTCCGCGTACATGCGCCGACCGATGCGCAATCCGCGAAACTCCTCGTCCACGCAGACGTCCATGCCGTAGAGCCAATCGCCATCGGGATCATGCCGCGAGGCATAGCCGGAGCCGGTTATCTCATCCCAGGTGTGTGCCTTCATCGCGGTTTCTTCGTCGATGCGGAACGTCGCGCAAAAGCCGACGATCTTGCCCTCGTATTCAGCCACGAACTGACCCGTGGGGAACTGAGCCTGTTGGCCGCGCAACATATCCGCCGAGTGACCGTTGTCTTCCCCGTAGACCTTGTTGGTTAACTCGGCGAGTGCGGGGATATCGGCGAGCTGGGCGCTGCGCAGGACGAGTTTGGCACTTTTGTCGGTAGGCATGGCAAGACTTTTCCAAGGAATCAGCCCTCTATTCTTACGCGATTTATGGGTTCACATCAGCAAACGAACAGGTTTGGTCCGAACTTGTTCAGTTATCGTGCCTTGCTCCGCCCCTCGTGGTGGCCGAAAATAGGCACCTGTTCGACTCTGTGGCACCTGATGATTGATCCGATTCGCTATCCGCGCCTTTCGCGCATCGACAACCCCGCGCAATTGCGCGAGTTCCCTGAGCGCGAGCTTCGTGAAATCGCCGATGAGGTGCGTGACTACCTGATCCAGTCGGTGGCCCGCTCGGGCGGACATTTTGGCGCGGGCCTCGGCGTGGTCGAGCTGACCGTCGCCCTGCACTATTTGTTCGATACGCCGAACGATCGGCTGGTCTGGGATGTCGGTCATCAATGCTATCCGCACAAGATCCTGACCGGCCGTCGCGACCGCATCACCACAGTCAAAACGAAAGACGGCCTGGCACCCTTTCCGCGCCGCGAAGAAAGTGAATTTGACACCTTCGGCGTCGGCCACTCCTCGACCTCGATCAGCGCGGCACTCGGCATGGCGATTGCCTCGCAGCGCAAGGGCGAAGATCGCAAGGTGGTTGCGGTGATTGGTGATGGCGCGATGACTGCCGGCATGGCTTACGAAGCACTCAATCATGGCGGCGATGTCAAACCCGACATGCTGGTGATCCTCAATGACAACCAGATGTCGATCAGCGAAAACGTCGGCGCCCTGACCCAGATGCTTGCGCGGCTGATGTCGAGCCGCACGCTCAATCGCATGCGTGAGGGCGGCAAGAAGATGATGAAACACGAGGGCATCGTCTGGCGTTTCATGAAGCGCTGGGAAGAGCACGCCAAGGGCATGTTCATGCCGAGCACCTTGTTCGAGGAACTCGGCTTCCATTACACCGGCCCGATCGACGGCCACGATATTCCGCAACTGGTCCAGGCACTGCGCACACTCAAGGAACTCAAAGGCCCGCAATTGCTGCATGTCATCACAACCAAGGGCAAGGGCTATGCGCCAGCCGAGCGCGAGCAGATCAACTACCACGCGGTAGGTCCGTTTGATCCGGTCAAAGGTCTGGCCAAGAAAGGCGCGAGCAAGCCGACTTACACCGAGATTTTCAGCGACTGGTTGTGTGACCAGGCGGCTGCCGATCCATTGCTGTACGCCATCACCCCGGCGATGCGTGAAGGGTCGGGTCTCGTGCGTTATTCGAAGGAATACCCGGATCGCTATTTCGATGTCGGCATCGCCGAGCAACATGCGGTCACCTTGGCTGCCGGCATGGCTTGTGAGGGTGTAAAGCCGGTAGTCGCGATCTATTCGACCTTCCTGCAGCGCGCCTACGATCAATTGATCCACGATGTGGCTTTGCAGAACCTTGATGTGTTGTTTGCCATCGATCGCAGCGGCGTGGTCGGCCCCGATGGTGCAACCCACTCGGGCAGCTTTGATCTTTCCTACCTGCGTTGCATTCCGAACATGTTGGTGATGACGCCCGCCGACGAAAACGAATGCCGTCAGATGTTGAGTACGGGCTTCGCTCATATCGGTCCCGCCGCGGTTCGCTATCCGCGCGGTTCAGGCAACGGTGCCGGGGTCGATGCAAGTCTGGCCACCCTGCCGATTGGCAAAGCGGACCTGCGTCGGCGCGGCCAAACCATTGCCCTGCTGGCGTTTGGTGCATTGGTCACACCTGCCGTTGAGGTCGCTGAAATCCTTGATGCCAGCGTGGTCAACATGCGCTTCGTCAAGCCTCTCGATGAGGCCTTGATGCTCGAACTCGCGGCAAGCCACGAAGCCTTTGTCACCCTCGAAGACAACGCAGTTGCCGGGGGTGCCGGCGCGGGCGTCGCCGAACTCCTGGCCGCGCATGGCATCACGCGGCCCTTCCTCCATCTCGGCCTCGCCGATAGTTACCTCGAACACGCCAGCCGTGAAGAGCTGCTCGCAGAATCAGGTCTCGATGTCGTCGGCATCGAATCCGCGATTCGTAAGCGGTTCGCCGAACTGATCCCTGTTGAGGCGATGCGCAGCGCCGGTTGATCGCCTGATCAATTGATCCGTACTTGATTTTGGCAGAAATTGAATCCGCAAAGCTGTTCCGGCAGCGCGTTTTTGCGTAGACTCGATGTCAGTCATGGGAAGGCATGGCGGCAATCAGGGGAACCGCTCACGTGAATCAACGCAAATTTTTCTGCGCAGCTCTGCTGTGCTTGCTCATGGCAGGTTGTGTCTCCGGGCCGCGTCAGCGCGCCTTTGACAAGACCGCCGGTATGGCCATCAAATCGATCGAAGTTCTGCCCATGCGGCACAGCGAAATCGATCTCTTTATCTTCAACAATCCCGGATATCGTTTCGGCCTGATCGGGCTGGCTATCGCCGAGGCCAACCGGGCACCCAAGTCACGATGGTTGCGCAATGAAGTCAGCAAGGCCGGCTTTGATCCTGTCGCAACATTTGACTCGGCATTCGAAGACGCCATGCGCAACGCCGACTACGAGCTGGTCTGGAATCCGCGTCCGATGGAGGATGCGAAGTCGGCAACCCGACGCGACAACTCCGGCCTGCGACGCAGCTATGGCGCCAGCAGCAGTGATGCGCAGCTCGATATCAACTTCGGATTTATCGGCTATGCGGCTGCCGGATCCGGAGACGGTGCGCCCTACCGGCCCACGGTTGTGCTGAATGCAAGACTTCTGGATGCAAGTGGCAAACGCGTGCTCTTTGAGGATCAGATCATCTACAACGCCGTCATGCCCGGGAAGTCCAAAGCGATAACGATCAATCCGGATAACCGCTATCGCTATCCGGATTTCGACGACCTTGAAGCAGCAGGCCCGGTGGCAATCGAGGGTCTCACTCCGGCGTTTAGCGCCACAGCGCAGGAGTTGGCCCGGCAGCTGCAAAGGTGAATACGTTCGCAAGGACGCTATTGGCCGGCGCTCTGGTTTTCAGCATGGCCACCACATCGCACGCGGAATTGTCTTGTATCCCGCCCGAGCAGATGGACGCTGTCGAGTTGCCAAAGCTGGGTATCCGCAAAGCGAACACGGTGCATCGCCGCGTGCGCTTTCCGAAAGACTCACGATGCGTGGAAAGCGCCGACCCAAGGCAGCGCGGAATCGTGATCTCGCTGACTCGGCCACCTGCACAGGTCACGATCAGCTCGATTGCAAAGCGCAAAAAGGGCATGGTTCCTATCCAGGTTCGCGTATTTGATTCCGTATGGCGGCCTGTTCGACATTTTCAATTTTCCGCATTCACTCAGCGCGGCAGCCGACGCAGCGTTGCGTTCAATCTGGATGCGACCAATGATCCTCGTTTTCTATTGATCGAGATCGATACGGGTGCGCTGGGCCAATCCGATTCGCTGGTTGCCGGCGTGGGCTCAACGGCAATCTGGGCTGTCGGCGGATTCATTGGAACGATTTCCAACGGCACCGAGCAGACCATCGCAATGCCTTACGTTGAGTCAGGCGAGGTCGACGTCGAGTTCACTCGCTTCGAGGTTAGTCCAATTGCGCCTTCAGGCGGCCGCCGCTAACCCGATCCAGCCCGGCAAGATCCCGCCAACACGACACCTCCGTGAAGCCGCCCTCACCCAGCAACGCGCTGACCGCCAACGCCTGCTCATACCCGTGCTCGATGATTAGCCAGCTGTCGTGTTTCAGATGCATCGGCGCAGTCTCGATGATCTGGCGGATCGCATCGAGGCCATCAACTCCCGAAGCTAGTGCCGATGCGGGCTCGAAACGCAGATCTCCCTGGTCGAGATGCTGGTCACCGGCCGCAATATAGGGCGGGTTGGAAACGATCAGGTCGAACGATCTTGAGCCGAGCGCTGCGCACCAGTCGCCCTGGGCAAATTCAATGTTGGAAATTTCAAGTTGTTTGGCATTGGTGCTCGCAACGGCCAGCGCCGCAGCGCTGGCATCAGTGGCGAGAACGTGGGCGCGCGGGCGCTCACTGGCAATGGCGAGCGCAACCGCGCCCGAACCCGTACCGAGATCGGCAACGTGAAACTCGGCATCCAGCGGAATTCGCTGCAACGCAAGCTCGACCAGCAATTCGGTTTCCGGCCGCGGGATCAGCACGTCCGCTGTCACGCCGAGATCGAATGTCCAGAAACCGCGATTGCCGATCAGATAGGCGACGGGTTCGCCGCGTCGGCGAGCTGTGATCAGCTCGTTAAACCGCTCATGTTGAATCGCATCAGGAACGACATCCGAGTGCGTGAACAGCCACGCACGATCCCGCCCCAGCACGTGGCAAAGCAGGATTTCGGCCTCATGCCTTGCCTCGATATCGGCGGAAAGCCTCAGATCGGCGAGCAGTTCGCGAATCGTTGCGGTCACGTGACTGGAGGCGCCGGCGTGCTCGGGAGATCGAGCGTTTCCACTTGCGCCACCCGCCATGGTCGCCAATAACCATCATGCATCCAGGCGGCAAAGCCTGTGCGCAACCAGCCAACCACGGCCCAGGCCAACCACAGCGCCCAGAACAACATGACCACGTTGTAGACCCACAGCGGCAACGAAATCACGCTGGCCCTCGGCAACGCGTCGGCGCTGCGATCAGCGAACCATTGCAGTTGATTGGCCCACGAGCCATTGCCGCGTACGACCATATCCGGACTACCGAGCAGGCCATTGCGGATGCTCTCAAACAAGCAAACCAAGGCCACCAAGGTCAACAATGCCAGACCGAGCTGGGCCAGATTGAATTTCCAGTTTGTCTCAAACGCATTGTTTGCGCGCCAGCGGAGTGCGAACAACCAGCCGACGACAACGAGCAAGGCCAACCACGAGAAGGTCGAGAATCCGAGTACAAGCAGCAGCCAACGATGAAATCTCAACGGGCCGCGACGCCAGCGCGAAAGCAACCAGGCCAGCACAATCGCAATCAGCAACTCGCCCCAGAACAAGACAGCGGGGCCGACTGCCGGACCGAACGCGGCAAGCAGCCAGCGGTCTCCGGGCAAACTGATCACAAGACTGATGTTGGCTGCTGGCAAGCCGAGCGAAATTTCTGGCGTCGTGATCCGTGACGACATCTCGGCGTTTTCGCGCAAGCGGATTTCGTATTTCTGCGCACCGGGCTGCAACGGCAGACTGAGCTTGCCATCGAGTATGCGCGCGCTGATCGTTGTGCCATCGCGGCTGACGCCAAGGAGTTCGGCATCCTGCGGCAAACTGATCACCTGCTCGCCACCCTGGCTCGCACGGACACTGAATTGCATTGTGTAAGTGCGTGCGCGCAAGCCGAAATCGCTGCTCAGATTCAGTGAATCAATGGCCCGTGTCGCACCTTCGACCGGGATTGGTTTGCTTATCTGCAGACTCAATGTCTCGCCCGGCAACGGGTGAAACTCGAACTCGTGATAGCCGTCACTGGTGGAGTTCGTCGTTGAAGGCGTCTCGGGTACGCCGCTGAACTCCACATGCCAAGTGGGTCCGACGACGATGCGCCAGACTTCTGCATGACTGCCAAGATCGGGTGCGGTCAGGATGAGCGTATCGGAGCGATCCAGCGTACTGCTCCAGCTCGTCTGAGCTTCGCGATCAGCGAGTGCGATCGTCAGCTTGCCATCGCGCAGCTTGAGACCAGGCGTTGACACATGCTCGCCGGAAATCGTCGGCAGGCTGACCGTGAAGCCGCCTTCACGCGGAGCGAGGCGCTCGACGGTCGTGTCGATAGTCCATTCGAGATCAAGATCAAGCGCGCGGTGAACGCGGACGTACGGCGGGAATCGCTGTGCCGTCGTTGTCGCGGCCTCGTCGCCACCGGCACGCGCACGCACGAGGGTCAGAGTTTCGGTAAGCAAACGATCATCAACAATCCCACTGCTTTGCCAGCCGTTGGCGTCGACAAGAATCCGTTGCGGCGCCATCGGGAATGCCAGCGCGACACGGTCACCGAGGGTCGTGAAGGTCATTTCGACGCGGTGTACGCCACGCTCGACGGCAACCCAGGATCTGCCTGATTGGCTGAGCAGAGCATCCTTGACTACGCCATCGATAGTGAGCGTGGCTGTGGACAATGATTTCGCGTCTTGCGGAATCGGCACCGCGACGCGATCAAACGCGTGGACTTCCAGAGCCACGCGCAAGGTATCGGCCTTCAGCGAAACCCGCGCCTCGGCAATCGTTGCACACTGCGGGGCGCACGCGGGAGGCTCGACAAGTCGCGCTTTCAATTCTTGCAGCAAGGGCTCGGGCGGATAGTCCTGGGCGTGGGCAATCGGTGACACAACCAGGGAAACGCTCAACAGAATCATGCCAGCACGCGCGGTCGATGCAAACGCATTTGGGCGCCAGCGGACATCGCGCAGTAACAACCAAAGCAAGCCGCCGAGAACACCGACCAGAACCACGCGCAACAACCGGACCAGCCAGGGCGAGGCGATCAACAACCGCACCTGCTGATCGGGAAGCACCGGACCACTCCAGCTTAGTCGATAGAGGTTGCCGAGCTGCCAACCGGGCTCACCCGCACCGGTTTGAACGACCGTGGACTGACTATAGCGATTGTTTATTTTTGTGCTTTTCTTGGATATCAGCGAATTGGTTGACTCGACGTCGACGCGACGGATACTCGATCCGGCGACAGATATTGAATCGAGTTTCTCGCTTTGCGAGGATTCCATGGACGCCGGCGCCGGCGGTGCTTCCGCCCTCATCGGCGCATTGCTTTCTGCGTTGCCTGTCGCATCGGCGCTGGCGTACTCATCGGATGGACGCTGAAATTCCACCGTTGTGCTCTGCATCTGCGCGTCACTCGATTCGAGTTGCGGATACAGCGCCTGACGCAACTGACTCGCCGCAAATGGCAAGGCAATGATCAGTAGCAGCGCGGCAGCAGCAATACGCAGACCTGTCGTGACACCCGACAAACGGCCCTTCGGCAAAGCGCGCGAGATCAAGGCGAGCACAAGTACAGTCAGCAGCACCCACAGCGGCGAACCGCTCTCCTGATAGCCGAGCAGTAGATAACACGCGGTCATCACACCACCGAGCCAACCGAGCAAACGCGCGGCCACCAGAATGATGATCGCGACAAGAAATACATCGAGCAGCGTCCAGCGCGACATCCAACTGCCGCTGGCCTGATCGCTGCCCGGCGCCGCGATCAGCCGATAGCCATAAGGAAGATGCACGGTCGTCGAAACCTGATCAAACATTTGTTGCCAGCCGCTGACCGGCATCGAGCCACTTGCCGAATCGATACGCAGGCCTGCACTGAGGTTGACGCTCGGATTGCGCCACTCGACGCCGCTCAGCCCCGGCTTCGCACCTTTTGTGATCAGCAGCGCATCGTCGTCGCGCCCGGCGACTTGTGCGCGCTGCAGCGAAAATGGCGCCGCCAGATCAAAACGCCAGTCGTTCTGCATGGTTCCGCTGATGCGATCACGCGCGAACCAGCCATCGCCCGAAAAATCGAGCCACGCCTCGCGTTGCAGATTCAGGCGATTGGCGACCTCTTCATCGAGTCCACGCGAGCGCTGTTCGATAGCCAGGGTGTCGCCGTCATTCAACGCATAGGCGGGAAGGTTGGCCCACTCAGTCGGAACATCCGCTTGACGCGGATCAACCTGGACGCTGCCGCCTATCGTCGTCACGCGCAAGGATGGAACCGACTCGTAACTCCAGATTTCCTGTTCCGCCCAGTGCTCGGGAAGGTGAGCGACCAGCTTGTCGAGAGGCGTCGAAGCGCGTGCTGACAACGTCACCGTATGGTTGCCGGGCTGCACCTGGACATGCAGCAAGCCCTCGTCATCAAGCCGCGCCGGCCATTGCTGACTGACCAGCGCCAATGGAACAAATCCATCCGGCAAGGCCGGGCCGATCACTTCCTCGCGCGCCTGTCCGGATGCGTAGATGCGAATCTGGGTAATCAGCTCGCCTGGAATACCGTCACTGAATTTGCGGAATACGCGTAGATCGATGCTGTCAGCTTCAACCGTTGTCGCCTTGCCACGCCCGAGCGTGAGTTGATTGCCGCTACGCTGCAACGGTGCAACGGTCTTGCCGTCGACAACCAGCGCAACGAGCGCAATCGACGCCGGAACCTGCAGTGCTTGTGGACGCTCAGACCAGGCCATTCGAGCACGTAGATTGTGGTCACCGGTCTTCAGCCATAGCGCAGGGCCGTTGCGATCTGCCACGGGCACGATTGTGCCGTCGACACTCACCTGTTGCGGCCAATGCTCGTGGCTACCCGGCAATGGCGCCCAGCCATCCACCTCCACGTGCCAATGTTGATTGAACGTGGCACCGCTGGCATCGGCATCGATGCTCAATTGACCCGGCCACGCACAGACAAAATCAGTGGGCGACGTGCCCCGATTTCCAGCCAGCAAGGGGCAAACCCGGAACTCCTGATCCTTGAGTACCCAGCCACGCCAGGCATCCAGATTTGCCGGGATGCCATCCACTGCGGCTTGCGCGGACGCAGCCAACAAAAACAACAAAAGGATCAATGCACGCATGCTAGCCTCCCTCGAAATAGTCCAGATCCCTGCAACGCCCCTTAAGCGTCGCATGGGGTTCCGCGCACCCCAGCGCGGAGGCAGCTTTCAGTGAGCCAGCAATTGCCAGCCTTGCACCAGACAAGCCAATACAAAACCAGTCAGAAAAAACATGTAGCTATAGCGCAAATAGCGATATTTATGATGCGAAAGATAGATGCCGAGCGAATATATATCAGCGGCCCAAGTCTCGTACGGCGATCCGTCGGGCATCAACACCTTGTTGATTTCGGCAAGATAGCGCTCGCGCGACAACTCGGCGAAATGACCGAAAAACAGAATATTGAAATTGGGCGGAAGCTCATCGCCCTTGAGCCGCAACGGTCGGTACTTCGGCAACACGGCAAGAATCGCCAATAGAAGAGCAACGAGGGTGAAGCTGGCGAGAATCAGGACAGATACGCGCAGAGCAGGGTCGGCCAAACGACCGAGCGACAACGTCAGCACAATCGATGTGACAGTGATGATGATATTGGCCTTGGTGTCGGCCATCGCCGACAACTGCACATGATGCTGTTGTGCCGTACGCATCACGTTGTCGGCGGTACCGCGCTCGGGAATCTGAGCATAAGTCAGTGGCGGTTTTTCTGCGTCACTCATCGGTCAGATCCGTTTCGGGGGTATTGCGCATCTTAACCGTGTCCGCGCCCCGACTGCATCGGCGGCAACGACTCGCTTTTTGGAGAAGCCCATCCACGAGCGAGGTTTTGCCTATGCTTGTTCCTAAACCTCGCCCGTGGACGGGCTTCTACATTTCATCGTAAATCTGTAGACCCCAGCAAGTGACGAGCGCTTCTGCATGCCTCCCCGAAGCACGCCCAAGAGGAGCGCTTCGCTACGAACCAACCTCGAACTCGCCGACAAGCACGGTCTCCTGACGATCCTTGAGACGCAGGATCACCGATTGCTCGCTGGCCTTCGGTTTGCCGAAACTTGTGATCAAGGCCAGGCGCAGGGTGACGCTGCCAGAAACGAGTTGCTGGCGGTTGCCGTAATAGTTGGCTTCGACCTTGTAATTGCCCGGAATCGCTTGCTTGAGCATGAATTCCTCGGGGCCATAACCGGAGGTGAGATCGGCCGACATGCGACCGCCTTGGCGAGTCAGGCGATTGCCGTAATACGCGCGCTCACCATTCGGATCGGTGACCCACAAATCCATGTCGGAATTGTCGGCATCCCAGTTGAGGACGACGCGCAGGTCCACCGGCAAGTTGCGCAGCAGGCGTTTGTCGTAGCGAGCGGTGTCGATCGTGCCCGGATGCGCGGCGATCAAGGCGTTCATTTCAGTCAGGGTGATCAGGCCGATTTCGGCGAAGCGGCCATCCCATTCGCGCGTGGCGACTTCGTACAGTGCATCGGCGGCTTTCTGGTACTCGCCAATGTCGGCATAGGCGAGGCCGAGATCACGAAACGATTGCGGCTCGAACGGAGCAAGATCGCGTACCTGCTCGAACAACGGCACGGCGAGCGCGGGCTTGCCCGCCTGCAACAGGCGATATCCGAGAATGCGCAGAATCGCGCGATTCTCCAGATCCATCTCGGCAAGATTCGAAAGCACGCGCAATCCGAGCGCGGCCTGCTTGCGTTCGATCAACACATCGGCCGCATCAAGATAATAGGCGCTGCTGTTGATCCAGTCGGTGCGCTGATCGAGATAGATTGCATAGAGATCGGCATCGGATGCCTGGTTGAGACGCGCCAGATACGGCGCGTCGGGCGTCCACTTTTTCAGACCAATGCGCATGACGGGCTCGGATTCGATCAAACTCTGGTCGCTGTCCATGACCGATTTTTCACTGCGCGCGGAAGATGCTGTGTTGTCAGCACCGCCGGCAACCATTTCCCTCGGCGCGATATCTGCAGGCGGCGAAGGCGGGGGCGGTGGCGCAGCCGAGGTCATCGCGGGCATCGGTGCCGAGCGTGTCGCATTCATTGCGCTCGCTTGCGCCTGAGCGGGGCCTTCATCTTTTTTCGCGAGGACATGTACTTCGCTGGTTTTCGGAAAATCGCGCTTCCACCATTCGATCTTGTCCTTGTATTCGGCGGCGATCTGATCGAGATGTGCGTTTGTCTGGTTCCGCTCGATGGCAAGGGTTGCGGACTTGAGTTCATCAAAGCGCGCGCGCAGCGAGGTCGGCGGAACGATGTCATATTTCACATAGTCAACGACATCATCAAGCACAATCAGCGAGGTTTCGGCGGTCAGCAGATTGAAAGCCAAAGCCAGGCGGCGGATCTCGCCGCTGTTGCGCGCGCTTTCACCGCTGAGACGATCGATCTTCATGCGCGCCCATTGCCGCGCGGCGAGCGGCATTTCGCCACTATGTTCGAGCGCAGCACTTGGCTTGCCGACCTGCACAGCCAGTCCATGCTGGCTGCCATCGGGCTCTAGCAATCGCAGATCAATGTGCTCGGGCAATTCGCCACGGAATTTTCCGACGATGCGCAAACGACCTTTGGCCAGACTCTGCTCATCGACGATGAGGTCGCCATCGCCAGCCGAGGAGACTGAACTGACGGTCGTAGCTGCCTGCAGCAACGCATCGATCGCTTGCGTGCGATCGCCGGCAAGATCAATCAAGGCGCCCGAACCCAGGCCGTCACCCTCGCGCGCAAACTGGCGCATGAGTCCGCGATTCGCCGAGGCCGCTGCAACAATCGGATAGATGCGCAAATCCAGCCTGGGAGCCGCCGCGCCGCTCAGACTTGTGCCGTAGTTGGCGAGCCCATCACTAAAAAGCAGCAGTTCCTTGATTCCGGCATCGCTCTTCCAGGCGGCCAGATCGGAGGCGCCGTCATAAACCGTATCCTGCAAAGCGCGCTTGAGTGACGACCAGTCGCCATCGGCAATCGAATACGTCTGCGCCGCTTCGGCGACATCACGAAGCCGGATCAGGCTGACCTTGCCGTTGCCCATCGCGTGAAAATACGCATCCAGCAGGGCGAATTCGGCCGCATGATCGCGCAGGCGCCCGGACATCGAACTGTCCCAGACAATCGCGACTTGCGCGGGGATCCGGCGCGCCGAATGACGCACGCTGATCGGCGCATCAACCTGCACGTAATGTTCGCCCTGCCAGGACTGCACACTCGCTTCGATCGCCGCCGATTTTTCAATGCCACTCGGAATCGCAATCTCGACCCAGCCGCGCGCCTTGAAATCATCGCGACGAAATTCGCCGCGATACCAGGTTCCACTCGGCGTGAGCGACACGCTTGCATCATCGGGCAAAGCGGCACTCGGCACGCCCGACGGTGAGGAAACCAGCACATCGAGCGAGAATTTCGCCAGCGCTTGCGCATTCGCCAGGGCCAGTCGATATCGATATGCGCCCTTCGCAGAATCGAGGCGTTCGCTGTAGTGCAGAACAACACGACGCGTGCCATGCGCTGGCAACGGATAGACGCGTAAACGGAAATTCTCGCCACTGGTGGTTTCGAGCAAGGCCGGATCGACGCGACGGCGGATTACCTCTTCGAAAACTTCCTTGCCCTTGGCCTTCTCGATCGGCACGGCATCACGCAACTCGCCATTGATATCTAGAGCGAAGCCATCGACCTCCTGGCCCGCCAACAACGGAAACTGCAACTCGCCTTCAAGGACACGATCATTTGGATTGGCGAACAGCATCTCGACGCGGGTACGTGCCATGCCACCGACGATCTCGGCGCGCATGTCCAGCGACTGCAGTTGAATCGGCTGCCCCGTCTTGCCGATGTCGATGCGAATCGGCGCAGGCAATGGCCTCGGATCAATCGCGATGGTTTGCTTCTGCGCGTGCGCCGAAGCAAACAGAACAAGTAACGGAATTAACAGCAGGCGTGACGCGATCGATGATTTCATGGGATCCGTTCCAGGCAGGAGTGGCGCAACTTTATCGGTTGCAGGCCAATCCAACGCAGGCAAACCGGAACCGGGGTCAAACGCTCAAAAAATTGGCGTTGCAGCTCGTGCTTGAGGGTCGGCGCTGCTCAATTCCCTTGTCTGCAGCGCATCAGCAAGAACCGAAGTGCAGATCAAACCATCCCTTGGCAGTAATGGCGGCCGTGGCGGGCCTTGCATTCAAGTTGCCCTATTTCTGCTCAGGAAAAGCAAACACATTCCACAAATGTTGTGCATTTCTTTCAGGCGTTTATCCGCAAAAATCGGCCGAACTGCTCATCGACAATGACGCGCGGCCCGCATTCCCTCATGGAATGCAGGCCGCTCCCCAGTCAATCAGGCTGCCGCTTCGGCTTGTTCAGCGGCCACCGCTACCGCATGGATCACGGCGGCAATGCGCACCGCGCTCTGGATTGTCGCTGGCGCAACATCGTGCTTGCGCAGAGTCTTTTCGTGCGACTCCAGACACATGCCACAACCGTTGATTGCGGAAACAGCAATCGAGGCAAGTTCAAAATCAATTTTTTCACAGCCCGGATTGGCCATCACGTTCATGCGCAGACTCGCACGCAGCTTCGCGTACTCTTCATCGCCGACAAGATGCACAAAGCGGTAGTAGATGTTGTTCATGCCCATGATCGCAGCAGCAGCGCGCGCGGCGTTGGCTTCCGCTTCGCTCAAGGTATCGGCAAAATGCTCACTGATCGCGGAGGTCAACGGAGCATGGCGAGAGGCAATCGCGCTGGCCATCGCGATAATCGCAATCTGTTTCGGGTTGAGTCCGGGCGCACCGGATTCGCTCAAAACAGAATCGAGATTGAGGCGCAGATCCTTGGCGTAATCGGGCAAGCTCGCTTTCAGCTCATTGAGATTCATGAGTTTCTCCTGGGTGAGGGCAGCCGGAATCGACCGAGCTGCGTCGGATTGATGGAAGAATTAAAAAAGGGGGCGGCGAGTTCGGGGAGGAACCCGCCGCCCGGGACGACGTCGTGGGGAGGGGGGGTACGACGCCGTCCTGACTGTCGGGCGATGCGCAGCAATCGCTGCAATGCATCGCCCTGGATAACGTCAGAGAGACTTGGGGATGAGTTCCCTCAAGCGCAAGGACTGCGACATTCCGCCGTCCCGCGCTCTTCGATCTGAATCAGGCGACCTTGAGTACGTCGTCGCCCTTGTTCCAATTGCATGGGCAAAGCTCATCGGTCTGCAAGGCATCAAGGACACGAAGCACTTCCTGAGGATTGCGACCCACGCTGCCGGCGGTGACATAGGCAAACTGGATCACACCATCCGGATCGACAAGGAAAGTCGCGCGCTTGGCCACACCCTCTTCTTCATCAAGAATGCCGAGAGCCGTGGTCAGACGCTTGGCCGTGTCAGCCAGCATCGGGAACGGCAGATCGTTCAGATCCTTGTGGTCCTTGCGCCATGCCAGATGCACGAACTCGCTGTCGGTGCTGGCTGCCAAAACTTGCGTATCACGATCGGCAAACTGGCTGTTCAAATCACCAAAGCCCTTGATTTCGGTCGGGCAGACGAAGGTGAAGTCCTTCGGGTAGAAGAACACCAGCAACCACTTGCCGGAATAGGTGCTGTTGTCGATGTTTGCGAAAGCCTTTTCGACACTTTCGGTCGAAATGGTGGCTTTCAGATTGAATTGGGGAAACTTGTCTCCGACGGTCAACATGGAAATCTCCTGCAGTGGGTTGAATAAAAGGTCAGCTCTCGCCTGACCACGACGACGATAGTATCGAAGCTATTTCAATCAATCCAATCGATTGTTATTATCATTTCAATAGCCTCGATCAATGGGATGAAGCTCGCAATGAATTTGCGTGATCTGCAATATCTGGTCGCTCTTGCCGAGTACAAGCACTTCGGTCGCGCGGCCACGTCAACATTCGTCAGTCAGCCGACCCTGTCCACTCAAATCAAGAAGCTCGAGGATGAACTCGGCGTTTCCCTGGTAGAGCGAACGCCTCGAAAGGTTCTGCTGACCGACGTCGGACACGAAATTGTCCAGCGAGCGCGCCAAGTACTCAATGAAGTCGAGCAGATCAAGGTGATCGCCCGGCGCACGGTGGATCCTGAATCAGGAACGCTGCGCCTTGGTATTTTCCCAACCTTGGGACCGTATCTGCTTCCGCACGTGGTTCCTGAAATCCACGATCGCTATCCGCGTCTGGAATTGCTCTTGGTCGAGGAAAAGACCGAGGTTGTATTGCGCCAATTGCGCGAGGGACGGCTTGATGCGGTGATTCTGGCCTTGCCGGTCCACGACCAACAGTTGCATGTCGAGAAACTCTTCGATGAGCCTTTCGTGCTCGCCGTGCCGCAGAGCAACCCGCTCGCCAAACGTAAATCCGTCAAGCTCGATGATCTCGCCGATCAGAACCTGCTTTTGCTCGAAGAAGGTCATTGCCTGCGCGATCAGGCTCTCGAGGTTTGCCAACTTGCCGGAGCGGGTGAAAAGAGTGGTTTCCGCGCCACCAGCCTTGAAACACTTAGGCAGATGGTCGCTGCAAATGTCGGCATCACCCTGCTACCGACACTGGCGGTGAAGCCGCCTGTGGCTCTAGTGGATCGAGTTTGTTTGATTGAATTTCACGCGCCGGCGCCATGTCGGCATATCGCGATGCTCTGGCGGAAAAGCTCGGCAATGCACGATTTCCTTCTGGAATTTGCCACACTGTTACGGAAAATCCCGCAAAGTCTGCTCACCCCTGGATGAGTGGAAACCGACAATAGACACGTTTAAGTTCGCTCTACCGGCCAGTCGCCATTGAGTAAATGCGAGGTATCGGCTAGCGTTCCCCTTGTACCCGCCTATCCCCATCAGGAATCAACGTGAACACGAGCGCGCCACCCATCACCGTCTCCAGCCTTGATCTGCAACGCATCGAAGAGCTTCTGGAGCTAAAACAATACCGGGATTCTCCCGGCGTCGCCTCGCTCCGTGCCGAGTTGGCTCGCGCCAATATTCTCGATCCGAAGGAAATGCCTGACGACGTGATCACGATGAACTCAGTCGCGACGGTTGTCGAAGAAGGCAGCGGCGATTCACGCGAGCTCAGTCTGGTCTACCCGCGCGATGCCGACAGTCAAGCCAACAAGATTTCAATCTTTGCTCCCGTTGGCAGCGCCATGCTCGGACTGCGGGTTGGCCAGTCCATCGATTGGAAAGTACCGAGTGGTCGCGACTTGCGTTTGCGCATCAATGCCATCGCCTATCAACCCGAAGCCAGCGGCGAATTCCATCGCTGAGTCTTTTTGACCTCGGGTGTCCACTGACCGAATAGCACACGATTGGTTTTGGCGAAGGCTGGTCGTCCGATCTGCGTTCCGAGTCGCTTGAAAATCAGCCTTTCATGGCGACTCGCATCGAGTCGCTGTTTTACCGAGATTTTTCCAGAGTGAGTGTGTCAAATGCGCTCATGCCGCCGACGTCGCGCGGTTTTGGCTCGCGCCGTCAGCACGATCGAGTGCCGCCTCGATATCACAGACCAGATCTGCTTCGTCTTCTATACCGACCGATACACGCAACAAACCATCCACGATGCCGGCGCGTAGACGCGCGTCGGGCGCCATTGCCGCATGGGTCATGCCGGCGGGATGACAGATCAGGCTCTCGACACCACCGAGGGATTCTGCAAGCGTAAAGACTTCAAGACACTCGACAAAGCGTCGCGC
This sequence comes from Lysobacterales bacterium, assembly GCA_038233665.1. Lineage (GTDB taxonomy): Bacteria > Pseudomonadota > Gammaproteobacteria > Xanthomonadales > Rhodanobacteraceae > Dokdonella. The sequence continues at coordinate 19,282 of JBBSVJ010000006.1, read as the reverse complement.
GGCCGTCTCCCCGCCTACCAGCTCGAAACTAAGCATCGCACCGAAGCCCGCTTGCTGGCGCTTAGCCAAGGCATGCCCCGGATGCGTTGCCAAACCGGGGTAATGAACAACGCGGACCGCTGGATGCTGATCAAGCAAATCAGTGAGCGCCCGCGCATTCGCTTCGTGCACGTTGAAACGAGCCTTCAAGGTGCGCAGACCTCGCAAGGTCAGATAGCTGTCGAACGGTGCGCCTGAAACTCCCAAGCAGTTGCACCACCATGCGATCTTTTCACCGAGTTGCGGATCGCGCCAGAGCACTGCACCACCAACAACATCGGAATGTCCATTGATGTACTTTGTTGTTGAATGCACAACGATATCCGCCTTGAACTCGAATGGTCGCTGCAAGACCGGCGAAAGAAAAGTGTTGTCAACAACAGTCAAGGCTCCGACAGCGTGTGACGATTCGACGACATGACGAATATCGGTGATGCGCAAAAGTGGATTTGATGGCGTCTCTATCCAGACCAGCTTCGGCTTTTCAGCGAGCGCTGCGGCCAACGCGAGCGGATCGTGAAAATCGACAAAGCTCACGCGATACAGACCTTTCTCAGCTTGCGCATTGAACAGTCGCCAGGTTCCACCATAACAATCGTGCGGGACGACAAGCAGATCGCCCGGGTTGAGCAATGCCGCAACCAGGCTGACAGCGGCCATGCCGGTTGCGGTGATCACGCCGCCGACACCGCCTTCCAGATCGGCCAAGGCACCTGCCAAGGTGTCGCGGGTAGGATTGCCGGAGCGCGAATAGTCGTACTTGCGCTTCTCGCCGAAGCCGGCAAAGCTGAAATTGCTGGAAAGGTAGAGCGGCGGTATCACCGCGCCGAATGCTGGATCGCTGTCGATACCTGCGCGAACTGCGCGAGTGGCCAGATTGATAGTACTCATGCCGCGTTCTCCACTTCGAGACTGGATTGAATGATCGAGGAAACCTGCTTTTCCTCCTTGATAAAAGCATCGTGTCCGTAGGCTGAGGAGATGCTCGCCAATTCGGCGCGCGACCCGATCCGGCGCACAAATTCCCTGGCGAGCGGTTCCGGCACCAGCAGATCCTCCACAATGGAAACCACCGTCGTTTTGCTGGATATCGTTTCCGGCGCGCACTGGTGATGATCAAGCGAGCGCGACAGACACAGAAAGCTCGCGGCGCTGAAGCGCGCGATAAACCGATCGCCGTGCGCCGCCAACCAACCGAGAACCCCACTCGAAGGATCGATATCGCCGAACCGCTGCTCAAGCTCGGAGGGCGTTCGGTAGCCGAGCACGGCGAGCTGACGTGCGCGAGCCAATGCGCAGAGTCGATCCTCAGGCGTCCGAGCCGATTCAATACCGGCTCTCTGCAAGGTGCGCAGTGCCAGTGCCCATGGACTGGCACGATGCGCCGCGCCAATCACGATCAGGCGATCGAGTCGACTGCCCAACAGGCTGGACAGATGCTGTCCAACGCAGCCGCCATAGGATGAGCCAATGACGGCATCAATCTGAGCAAGACCCAGGTGATTCAACAGCAGCAGGATCGCGTGAGCCTGATCGAGACTGTCGATGGGCATGAAGTCCTCATCATTGCGCGGCCCGGCGGACGCATCTGAGCCGCCGATCCAGTCGATTGATATCAGACGATGCTTGCGTGGATCGAGCACCCGACCCGATCCGCACTGCGCGGACCACCATGCGCCGATATCGCGTCCGGCAGAAATTCCTCCGAGAACAATGATTACCGGTGCATTGCTCGGACCCCAGGATTGCCAAGCCAACGGTGCGTTGTCGAGTTGCAGGCCGCAGGCCAGATTGAACCGTCGCAGACGCAAGACGTCGCGGCGTGGTTGAGGACCGTTGTCCTCACATTGGGTTTGCTTGGATTGCGTCGCCGCCATGATGCTCTCTGCCTTTGCGTACAGGGAGTAGCGGCGCGCCGCTTGCGCGGCGCACTGCTCATCTCCCGGGAAAGTCCCGCTGGAGTTGGCACCGTCAGCGAAGTCGCTGTGGTTGCCTCGGCATCAAAGGGCCAGTCCCTCCGCCGATCTCGATGAACGGAGCGAACTCTAGCGTCAATTACAAAGGCCGTCAAGACGTATAGACGTCTATTTCATATTTCAGTCAAAGATGACCAAGGCATGTAGAGGCAAGCCTTTTCGCCAGCGTGAACGCCCTGCGAGCGCCCGAATCTCGACAACAATCGCAGCCGCTATGATCACGCCACCGCCCAGCTCAACAAGCGACGCTGCAGCAGTCAAGGTACCACCGGTCGCCAACACGTCATCCACAAGCAGGACGCGCTCGCCCGGAACCAATGCGTCCATATGCATTTCCAATCGGTCCTTTGCGTATTCGAGAGCGTAGTCGACTGCGATTTTTTCCGCAGGAAGCTTGCCCGGCTTGCGTAAGGGAACAAACCCACAACCTATAACATGTGCTGTAGCCGCGCCAAATATGAAACCGCGCGCTTCAATACCGCACACCTTTTCGATACACTTGTCTCGAAATGGCGCGACCATTTGCTCAATTGACGCGGCAAATGCCTGCGCATCGCCGAGCAGTGGGGTCAAATCCTTGAATCCGACGCCTGGCTTCGGAAAATCAGATATGTCACGGATAAATCGTGCGAGATCCATTGGCGCTCCTCATTTGTCAGCAACAAGATCAGGGATTGGGCAAGCCTGATCAAGCGGCACGCCGCCAAGCTATGAGACCGCTCGCCAACCATGGTGGGTGACGCAGTCAAGTCCGGTCGCCTAGATCTGTCCCAAGATGTCGCTGCCGGCGCTTTCGAACGCCACTGGCTCAGCAGCCATCAGTGATGGATGAGTTGGCGTCTGCCTGCGCACATCATTTTTTCAGCCGCGCTGAAGAGACTTCAGTGATACGCGGAGCAAGACCCCAAGGGTGGAGCAGAACTGCGTCCACTAGAACATGAGCAACCATCGGTCCGAAACCGCGCCGCGACATCAATTGAGCAACAAAGGTGCCGTTGCCGAGATAGCGCGACGATGCGAAACAACGCGAGCCGCTGCACGCACTGGCAAGTGTCGTGACGGTAGCGTCGCGTTACCGGCATCGCCCTAGTAGGCGCTTGCGGTGCCGGGCTGATCAAAAAATCGCTCGTCGGTGGGATCGACCTCGGCGCGCAAAGCCTCGTCTACTTCCTCGACCACCGGTTGTGCGCGCTCGATGTCGATATCGGCAACCATGACGTTGACCAAGCCACTGACCGGCAACTCTCCGGCGGCGCCGGTCAGGAATGCACCATTGACGAAGGCCATCACGCCGACACTCTCAAGCGCGAGCTTGACCAGATTGGCATCAATGATCGACTCCGCGCGATAGACGATTTTCATGCGTTGCGAACCTCGCTATGGAGAGCTCCATCTTACCTGTGATGCATGCCAGCAATGCTCGACCCAGCGCGGCGTACCAGCCCGGCCCAGTTTCCCCCTTACTTGATCAATCCATGCAAAGTCGCGGTATGATCCATTCAGTTCGGTGCTTGCGACAATTGTGAACAGGTACTTTTCGGGGACAACGCGCAGCCAGGGAATTCTGCGAATCACGGCCAGGGAATAGAGTTTCTTGACGATGCGCAGGATTTTTCCATTGACTGAGAACGGCTTTCTAGGCGACGCGTTTGCGCAATCTGTCCGCGAATGCGTCATCGATCTGCTGACCTCACGTGGTCCCGGTCGCACCATTTGCATGAGTGAGGCAGCGCAGTCGCTGGCCACACGTAGCGGCTATCACTGGCACGATCTCATGCGTCCGGTTCGGACCATTTCCGTCATCCTGGCCGAAGAAGGTGCCATTGAGGCGCTCCAGCACGAGGAGGTCGTCGATATTCGCGCGGCTCGCGGTCCCATCCGATTGCGCCTGCGCGCCCTGCCCGGTCAACGCAGCGCGCAGGTGGGTTGAAACAGAGAGTTGGGGGCGAGGAATCACAAGAGCACGAATTCTTCGATCATTAGCTGACTTCCGACTTCGCGGCTTGAGACTGGCAACCAGGCAATCTGCCCGCTCTGATTAAGCGTCGAGCAATTTTCATCGACTGAAAAATTGTCGACGACTTTTGCCTACTCCCCAGAGCACAACTCTCGGCCTCATGCCTAGGAACCCTCGCAACTTCGCGGCAGTTGGTCTCTCCAACGCGTGGTTTCCGGCGGCTTCAAACCGCTGGCCTCAACCTTTCGCAAGGCACCGCAAGCCTCCTGGTCCATCCCGTTCTCATGGGCCACGCGCGCAAACAACACCAGACTCAGCACGTCGTTACGGTTCTCAAGGTTGTTGCGTGCCTGAATCATTGCCTGCTTCGGATCGCCAATGGCCAGGTAAAACTCTGCAGCATGTTGCGACCAAGTGACCGACTCCGTGGCAAGGATGCGCTGATAGCCCGCGATCGCGCGTTTCCGATAGTCCTCGCCAAGCGCTGCATGGCCTGATTCCTTTTCGATAACAGCCATGGCGCCGAGGTATTCCGGATTTCCGGTCTGCTCAATAAGTTGCGCATAGACGGGCCGTGCAGCATCGAGCTGTCCATCAAACAGCAGACATTCGCCGAGATGATCCAGCGCCAGCGCATAGCCTGGAAGTCGCTCGATCGCCGCATCAAAAAATACACGAGCCTTGGCGCAATCGCCGAAGCGCTCCAGCGCCACACCTTGCTGCGCGTACAACCAGGCAAGCTGATAGGGGCTGCTGTCGGAGTACAAAGACTGGGCACGGTAGAACTGCAAACTGGCAATATTGAGGTCGCCTTCCAAGGCCGCAAGATTGCCTCGGAGGACAAGTTCGCCAAATTTTTCCGAAGGTTCGCCGGCCTTGTCGAAATCATCGCGAATACTTGCGTAGTCGCCTCGCGCTAGCGCGATGCTACGCAAGGATGGATCATCCGGTGTTAGCGGCCTGCCCTTCGAGCTCGCCGCCTTGAGATCCACCAGCGCTTCATCGAAGCGATGGAATCCGGTACGCAGGCCGGCACGCTGACGTCGCGTCCTAATATCTATTTCCGCGTCGGGGATTCGATCGAGTAGCGCCAGAGCTTGCTCGCCGTCACTGACTTTGCCTAGAACCTGGAAGCGATGGTAGAGACTTCCTGCGAGCGCGCCTGCGCGTGGCGAGCCTCGCTTGTCGGCTCCCGCCTGCTGCAAGGCTTCGATGGTCGCGTTGAGGTTCTGGATGTATATCGAACCTGCCGTGGTTCGATACCGTTCCGTGGAAAGAGGATAAACACCAAGCGTCGCCGCATCGAGCATGGGCATGCTCTTTTCGGTGGTTTTACCCGCAGATTCAGAAGTGGATGATGCCGACATCGATGAGTCGGTATCAGAAGTGCTGGTCGCAACTGATGTTTCAGTGCGATGTGGAGTCGCGGAACACGCGGCGAGCAATACAGCCAGCGTTGCGACAGTCGAGCGGAAAACAATCATGACGATGAGTCCTCGGGTGCCAAACGGCTTGCGCATTGGAGCGCAGCACGCTCGTGGAAAATGACTACTGTTCCAAAGAAAAACCGGACGCGACTGTCGAAGCGTCGCGTCCGGCTCAATGAACGCAGCAGTTAGTTGGCAACGCCGATGAACGGAAAGTCAGTGCGCAACGTGCTGTCAAAAGAGACGTTGTCACTGACGCCAGGACCTACGATGGCGCCTAGCGTGTCATCGATGATGTCACGGGACAGTGTTCGTCCGCCGCACTGACCGGCGACACCAAGCTCAACCGCCAGATAGGCATCGCAAAGGGGCTTGGAGACATCGACGATCAGGCGATCATCGACCAGCACCGATGCCAGATCGGCCGGCGGCAGAACCGTATTGCCGGTTGTTCCGTCGAGCGTATCGATGGCTGTGAGATTGCCTTTGATCTCGTCGGTGAATTGCGACCATGAGGCAATGGTTACCGCCTGGTTGTACTGATCCTTCAACGCGTCGTTATGCGGCGGCAGGAGATTGATAAGCACCGTGTTGATACCTGGGCGGCCCATGCGGTCAATTTGGCCACTTGAGAGCAGATGACAGTCGACACCTTCGATGTTGGTAATGCGCGTCAACGGGACCGTTCCGGATCCCCACCCAGCGTCAGATCCGTTGTAGGTCAGCGTGCCGCTGTCACAACTTGTAAAGTCGAACTTGAGTTTTCCCCACGGCTTGATGTCCGGTTGTCCGGCTCCGAAGATAGGCGGGAATGCACCGTTCGATGAGTAGTAAGCGTCGAGTTCACCGGTACCATTGCCACTAACCGGTCCAATCGCGGTAACCCAAGCCTGGTTGCCGTTGGGATCGTACACATACCAGTTTGCGTAAAGTGCACGCGAACCATCCTGGCGTCTGATGATTTCCGTCTGCACGCCATGCCCGGAATTCGCCGGGTCGTACCAGTGACCGGTGAAAGCGGGACCGATACCCAGATCGCCGGTGCGCTTTGTCGACGCATAGGTCTTGAACACACTTGAGCCACCGCCCCCACTCGAAATCAAACGATCATTCTTTACGCCAATGGTGATGGTCAGCGTATTTAGTCCGAGAAAGAAATCTGTACCCGGATTGGTGAACATCGGCGCCAAGGCTTCCTTGGTCGCGTTGAACGCGGCAAAATCGAAGAAGAACGGATCGTCGGCGAGACCGGCAAAAACGCGCATACCATTTCCGTTTACAACTTGATCAAGTGGTCCGGACGCGGCGAGGCCGCCCGGTCCAGCGCAGCTGACACGTGTGGAGCTGTCGCTGAATTTGCAAGCGATTGTCTTGTCGCCTGTGCCGTTGTCGTAGTGGAAAAGGTAATCCACGGCATCGGAAAACCGCGAATTGCGGTTAGCGACTGGCACAACATCCATGACCAATACCAGTTCGCTTGCGTCATTCGGGTTGACGAACGCGAACAGATCGTTGATATCCGCGGCAGGATCGTTCTTGACGATGGGTGAATCCAGATGGTCTGCCGCCTGGACAGCTGCCGAGGCAGCAAGCGCCGCCGCGACGGAGAGACAAATCATGGATTTGCTAAATGAGAAACGTGTATTCATGTGGTACCCCTTTCCATTGGAAAACGATTGATGTCGCTTGAAATCTCAATTCCATTACTGCATTTTCTTTAATCGTGACATCGACACTCGCTGCGCCAACTGTCCAGATCATCCTCGTAAAGTTTCTGTTGCAGTGCCGCATGCTCCCCCGCAATCAATGATGCTCCACGCTGCATGAATAGATGCGGGGCTGATTGAAAACAGCGGCGACTCCACTTGCAGTGCATCGATTGCGGCGTTGCACAATGAGTAACCGCTGATCACGAACGGGTCGAAACGCCAGTTTGTTTGACCGTTTCCGACGCCTGCCGAAAAGACACTGCCTTGCACGTTTGCGCAAAGCGGTGCCGGTTTGGCTCATGTAGGTACGCACGAAAGCGGATTGCGGATGCGGAGGGAGCACGAAAGACCGCCCAGCTTCAGTTTCTCAACCATCGAGAGACGCTATGGGCGTTCCTGACATCCATTCAGAAAGAGTCCCGAACCGGCAGATTGCACCGGGGCCAAGGCCACTGCGCGTTTGCTGTTTCCACGATGCAGATCCCGCGCGCCCCGCTGCCGGCTTTCAACGGTTAAACTTGGCGATTGACCTATTACCGCCCCGCGCGGCTCTATCGGCATGACTGAATCGACCACCCCGACCAACTTTATCCGCCAAATCGTCACGACCGACGTGGCCAATGGCAAACACTCAGGTGTTGTGCATTCCCGCTTTCCACCTGAGCCAAACGGCTATCTGCACCTGGGTCACGCCAAGAGCATCTGCCTTAATTTCGGTATCGCGCGCGATTTCTCCGGTAGCTGCAATCTGCGCTTGGACGACACCAATCCCTCACGTGAGGACATTGCATATGTCGAGGCGATTATCGAGGATGTGCGCTGGTTGGGCTTCGAGTGGACAGAGCAGCGCCACGCTTCTGACTATTTTGAGGTTTTCTATCAGTGCGCGCTCAAACTTATCGACGAAGGCAAAGCGTTTGTCTGCGATCTCAGTGCCGATGAAGTCCGAGAATATCGAGGCACGTTGACCGAATCCGGTAAAAATTCGCCATTCCGCGATCGCAGCGTTGCCGAAAATCGAGATCTTTTCGAGCGCATGCGCGGCGGCGAGTTCGCCGATGGCGCGCGCACCCTGCGTGCAAAAATCGATATGGCATCGGGCAATATCAATCTGCGCGATCCGGCCATCTATCGCATTCGCAAGCTCACCCACCAGAACACCGGCGATACCTGGCCGATCTATCCGATGTATGACTACGCGCACTGCATCTCGGACGCGGTCGAAGGCATCACCCATTCGCTGTGTACGCTGGAGTTTGAAGATCATCGTCCTCTCTACGACTGGTGTCTCGACCAGATCGATCTGCCCGCGCATCCACAGCTGGCCGAATCGATCATCGCTGCCGGCTTGAGTTACACGCCGCGCCGCCCGCAGCAGATCGAGTTTGCTCGCGGGAATCTTGATTACACCGTCATGAGCAAGCGCAAGCTCATGGCCTTGGTTCAGGAAGGCCTGGTGGATGGCTGGGATGACCCACGCATGCCGACCCTCGCAGGCGCACGCAGACGTGGTTTCCCAGCGGCGGCGATCCGCCAGTTCTGGGAGCGTGCCGGCATCAGCAAGCAGAACTCGGTCATCGAATACGGCGTGCTCGAAGGATGTGTGCGCGAGGTGCTTGACGGTACGGCAGCGCGCCGCATGGGCGTGATTCATCCGCTCAAGCTGATCTTGAGCAACTTGGCCGAAGGCCATAGCGAACAGCTGGATTTCCCCAATCATCCGAAAAATGAAGAGTTTGGTCGTCGCAGCGTGGCGTTTTCGCGCGAGCTCTGGATTGAGCGCGATGATTTTCTGGAAGAGCCAGTCAAGGGATTCCATCGACTGGTTCCGAGTGGCGAAGTCCGCTTGCGCGGCGCGGGCATTATTCGTTGTGATGAGTTGGTCAAGGATGCCAGCGGGAACATCATCGAATTGCGCTGCAGCCTCGATATGGACACGCGTCCTGGCGGCGAATCCACCAATCGCAAGGTCAAGGGGACGATCCACTGGGTCGACGCAAACACGGCGATCGATGCAGAAGTTCGACTCTACGATCGCTTGTTCGACGTAGCCAATCCCGACGACGACAGCGATGGCAAAACGTACCGAGATCACCTTAATCCGACATCACGAAGGGTTATCCATGGTTGGCTCGAATCCAGCCTCGGCGACGCGCAAGCAGAATCGGTTTGGCAGTTTGAGCGGCTTGGCTATTTTATAGCCGATCGACATGATCACACCTTGCAGAATCCCGTTTTCAATCGTGTGGTCACCTTGCGCGATACGTGGGCCAAGGTGAACGCGTGAGTGATCGAATCGAGTTGAGCTTGCCAGAATGGATCGACGTTGAAATTGACTTCAATCGTCGCTACAGCGACAACGCAGCGCGCATGGAACTCGCCATCGGTTTAGCAAGGCGCAATATCGAACATGCCAGTGGCGGTCCGTTTGGTGCGGCGATCTTTCGAGATGACGGCGAATTGATCGCGGTAGGCGTCAACCGTGTTGTGCCGCAGCTTTGTTCAGTCGCTCACGCGGAGATGATGGTCTTCATGGGGGCGCAAGCCCGTCTGCAACGCCATCGACTCAACGAAGATGGTGCCCGTTACATCCTCGCCACCAGCGCCCAACCCTGCTCAATGTGCTACGGCGCGAGTATTTGGGCGGGCATTGACGACCTTGAGATTGGCGCACGCGCCGAGGATGTCATGGCGCTCAGCGAGTTCGATGAAGGCCCTCTACCGGCCGATTGGATAGGCGAACTGGAAAAGCGAAACATCAGCGTCACTCGCGACATTCAACGCGAGCAGGCACGCCAGGTGTTCGAGTTGTACCGCACGCATTCTGGCGCGAGCTATTGAGCGCCGACGCTGGCCACTTGTCGCGAGTGTTCTCGGCGTGACCTCCACCGCCAACAGTGTGCTCGCGTACTGCCGCCCGGGTTTCGAGAGTGAATGCGCGCAGGAATTCTCCGCCCACGATGCTGGGCTGGCGACTGCGGGCTTTGCACGCAGTCAACGCAATAGTGGATTTGTCGAATTCGTTCTGCCAGATAGCGAGTCAGCGAAGCGCTTCGCGGACGCCGTGGATTGGCGCGAACTGACCTTTGCCCGTCAACTGCTGCAGGTTAGATCGAAGGTCGAAAATCTGCCGCGCGAAGATCGTCTCGGCATGCTCATGCCGATCATCCGCAGCAGTGGTCGGCGCTATCGCGATGCCTGGATCGAATCTCCCGACAACGACGCCGCGCGTGAGCTCGCCGGGCTTTGCCGTTCGCTCAACAATGCATTGATCGCCGCGATGAAGCGCGAGTCACTGATCGATACCCAGTCAGCATGGCGGCTGCACATCTGTCTTATCGATGCGCAGACCGCGTTTGTCGCCGAGGCCGAGATCGCACGCACGTCGAGCTGGCCCGGCGGTATTCCGCGCCTTCGTTTTCCAGCGGCAGCGCCAAGCCGTTCGACGTTGAAACTCGAAGAAGCGCTGTTGACCCTGCTTGATGCCGACGAACGCGAACGCTGGCTCAAACCCGGCATGAGCGGGGTAGATCTCGGCGCCGCGCCGGGTGGATGGACGTGGCAACTCGTGCGCCGCTCAATCAGCGTCACCGCCGTCGACAATGGACCGATGGACCAGGCCCTGATCGATTCCGGACTGGTCACCCATTTGCGCGAAGACGGATTCCGCTATCGACCGCCGAATCCGGTCGACTGGCTCGTTTGCGACATGGTTGAGAAGCCGCGTAAAGTCGCCGCTCGCATGGCCGAATGGTTAGCCGGTGGCTGGTGCCGCCATGCGATTTTCAATCTCAAACTGCCGATGAAAAAGCGCTACGACGAGGTTTGTCTTTGCCGAGATCTGGTCGAACAAGCCGTAAACGAAGCTGGAAAACGCGTCGAGTGGCGAGCAAGCCAGCTCTATCATGATCGCGAGGAAATCACGGTTTTTGCCCGAATTCGCTGAAACTCGGACACATCGGTTCGCATAGGGCAACGTTGATTGGGGGCCGTGCAACATCAACGTCAAATTGCGTCGCTATCATTTCAGAGTGGTTTCATCTCAATCGGGGAAAGACATGTTACGAATCTCGAAAGCCTTGATCGCGGGCTTGCTGCTCGCGGCAGCTGCAAGCGCGGCAAATGCGCAGGTCGTCATCAGCCAGGTTTATGGCGGTGGTGGCAATAGCGGATCGACCTACAAAAACGATTTCATCGAATTGTTCAATGCGGGAAGCGCCGCTCAGGACTTGACCGGCTGGAGCGTGCAATATGCATCCGCCACCGGAAATAGCTGGCAAGTTACTGATCTGGCTTCATTTTCTCTGCAACCCGGTCAGTACTATCTGGTCCAGGAAGGCGCCGGCACTGGCGGAACCACCGCGCTCCCCACTCCAGATACCAGCGGAACAATTTTGATGAGTGGCACAAAGGGCAAAGCCATTCTGGTCAAGACCACCACGGCACAGTCGCTTGACTGCCCCTCGGGAAGCAATATCGCCGACCTTGTTGGTTATGGCGCAACCAATTGTCTACCCTCGGCTGGCACGCTATCCGGCGCCAATGCCGCGATACGCAAGTCGGGTGGCTGCACGAACAGCGGCGACAACGGTGCGGACTTTGAGGTCGGCCCAGCCGCGCCACGCAATACTGCAACGGCCACCGCGCAATGCGCCAGTAGCGGCATTCCGGCCATCAGTGTTGCAGATATCTCGCTGGCTGAAGGCAATACACCGACGACGCCCTTTGAATTCACCGTGCAATTGAGCGAAGCCGCGCCTGCCTCTGGTATTTCGTTCAATTATGCAACGATTGATGGATCAGCCATTTCCGGCACCGATTACACCACGGACAGTGGCAGTGGTTCGATCGCCGAGGGCGCAACCTCGACCACGATCACCATCAACATCATTGGCAACACAACCCCCCAGTCTGATCGCAGTTTCACACTGAACCTGACCGATATCACGGCTGCCGTGCCCGCTACGCTGAGTGCGACCGCAACCATCGAAGACGACGACATCGGCACCTATGCCATCCACGCTATACAGGGCGCAGGCGACAGCTCCCCGCTCGTCGGTCAGCGCATCAACACGCTCGGCAATATCGTCACGGCGATCGGCCCGGCAGGATTCTTTATGCAGGATCCAATCCCCGACGGCTTGCCGATGACCTCCGAGGGCATCTACGTTTACACCTTCAATCCACCGTCGGTGATGGTCGGCGACAAAGTCGACCTCACGGCCAACGTGGTGGAATATTTTGGCTTCACCGAACTCAACGGGGTCAGCAATCTCATGGTGCAGACAAGCAGCAATCCTCTGCCCGCTGCGATCAATTTTGACGCTGCCACGCCCTCCCAGAATTTGCTGAGCTTGAGCTGCGGCACGACCAATTTCGAATGTTTCGAGGGCATGCTGGTGCAGATCGACGACGGAATCGTCGCCCGCGCCAATCCTTCCTTCGGCTCGGATTCGTATGCGCAGATCTTTGCCTCGGCCTCCGGCACTCGCTCACTGCGTACTCCCGGCCTGCTGTATCCGCTGGTCCCAGGCGCAGAAAACCCGGGTGCCGATCAGTTCAGCGGCAATCCACATATCTTTGAAATTGACACCGATGCACTCGGCGCACTACCACCGAATACGGCAATCAGCGGCGGTAGCCGATTCACCGCAACCGGCGTGGTCGCCTACAACTTCGGTGACTACGAAGTCTGGCCGACGGCATTCACGGTGACCGATGCCAACCCTATTCCGCGACCGGTCAAGGCTGGCCAGCTCGGCGCCGAATTGCGCATCGGCAGCTTCAATATGCTGCGTTTCTGTGACACCGTGGCCAACACCACCTTTACTTGTGGAAACGGTGGAGAGCCGAACGCTGGCGCATTGGCATCCAAGGTTTCACGCCTGTCCGACTATGTCGGCAACGTGCTGGAACTTCCCGACGTTCTCGGCGTGATCGAAGTGGAAAACATCACCGTGTTGCAGATGCTTGCGGACCGCATCGCCAACGATTTCAACGTTACCTACACGGCTTATCTCGACGAAGGCAATGATGGCGGCGGCATCGATGTCGGCTATCTGGTGCGCGGCGATCGTATCGATAATGTCGCGACTACCCAATTGGACAAGAACGAGATGTGGATCGACCCGCGCGATATGCAGATGCACACCCTGCACGATCGGCCTTCGCTCAAGCTTGAAGCGTCGTTCGAAGGCCAGGATTTCGCAACTATCGTCGTCCACCCGAAATCACGCAGTTGCGTGGATGCGCCTTCCGGGGCGAACTGCACCCAGGCCGATGTCGAGCGCAATCGGTTGAAGCGCTTCACTCAAGGCAAATCGATCGCCACCCGCGTGCAGCAGGATCAAAGCCTGCACCCTGATCGCCCACTGCTGGTGATCGGTGATTTCAACGATTACCAGTTCAGCGATGGATTGGTTCATCTCACCGGCTTGATCGAAGGCCGTTACGACGACTTGAAAAATGTGCTCCACCTCGACGGACCGAATATCGTCAGTCCGCCCTTGTGGGATGCGGTGACGTCGCTTCCGGCAAACGAGCAGTATTCGTTCCTCTACACCGAGCAGTTCGGCGAGATTCTTGGATACACCTCACCCAGTTCGTTCGACAAGGGCCGTGACGTGCCGATCATGCAGGTGCTCGATCACGCCTTGCTCAACGATGCTGCTCGACGCTGGTTTGTCGATTTCGAGTACGGCCGTGCCGATCTTGATGCAGCGGATGCCGACGAAAATGCCAGCACAACGGCGGTTGGCGTGTCCGATCACGATGGTTTGGTCGTGCGACTGGCAACCGATCGTATCTTTGCTGACAGCTTTGGTGGCGATCAGTAGTCGCTGACCGCAGGCGCGACGTCTTACCCGTTGCGCCTGCGTTTTTCTATCTTTTGATTCTTTATTTCATAACTTAAAGGCAGATAAGAGAGACTTCGCGACACCTTGCCGGAAGCAGTACTGCAGTCTCGCCATTCCTGCCTTCGGGCTCGCTCAAGACCGGCACGCCTTTGTATCGCAGAGGTTGCGGCCCAGTGACTTTTCTGGGTTTGCGTTTCCCCGATCTCCGTGTGGAGACCAGAAAACCCCAAACCGAGCAGAGGCGCTGGGCCCCTGCCTTCGCAGGGGTGACGTGAGGTGGGAGGTGAGCGAATTTCCGGCATGGATGCCGCGCTCCAAAGTAGCGTGCTTTAGATGGGCAAACTGACCAAATCGCTGCCAGCGCATCGACAACGGAAGTTCACGAGGAAGCTCAACTATTCGACACCTCGTAAAGCTGCTTGCGCGGCGCGCCAGTAATCGCCGCAGCCATGCGCGCGGCACGCGCCGGGGCCATTTCCTCGCAAAGCAAGGCAAAAACGCGACGCCCCTCGGCCAATGTCGCGTCCGCCTCCTCACCGCTGGCACCGGCTATCAGAACCACAAACTCTCCACGCTGCTGGTTCGGATCGGCGGCGACTTGGGCCCCAATATCGACCAGGCTTCCCGCGAGTACCGTTTCAAACACCTTGGTCAGCTCACGGGCGACTACGACCTGACGCTGCTCGCCGAAGACCGCCGCCATATCCTGCAAGGAGCCAAGAATGCGATGGCTGGATTCATAGAAGATCAGCGTGCGTGAATCGGCCGCCAGCTGCTGCAGACGTTGACGGCGCGCTGAGGATTTTGCGGCGAGAAACCCTTCGAAGACGAATCGATCGCTGGGCAAACCCGCCACCGACAGTGCGCTGATCGCTGCGCATGCGCCCGGCACTGGCGAGACCACGAGGCCGGCTTCACGCGCCGCACGCACCAGGCGAAAACCCGGATCGCTGATCAATGGCGTACCTGCATCCGAGATCAACGCGACATCACCGCCCTGCAGCATGCCGGCGACAAGCCCTTCAACCTGCTCACGTTCGTTGTGCTCGTGGAGAGCCACCGCCTGCACGCGACTGCCAATACGAGCCAGCAGCGGCGCACTGTGACGGGTATCTTCGGCCGCGATCAAGCTGACATTGCAGAGCACCTGTTCAGCGCGTTTGCTCAGATCATCGAGATTGCCGATTGGCGTGGCGACCACCCAAAGTCGACCGGGCTGCTCGTTCATTTTGGATCCTGGGCGCGGAAAAGCGTCGAGAATAGCCGAGCACAGTGATTCGGGTGACATTGACGCTCAACGAGGCGATCTCGAATTCGATACCCAGCGCGAGCGTGCTGGACAATCCGGCCACGGTGGATTGCTCGCCTCATGAAAGTGATGGGCACGCTATCATCCACGTAACCCATTCAATTCTTGTGCCCATGTCCGCTTTCGCCGCTTCCCTGAAACGCCTGAAAATCCTCATTCCACTGATTGTCCTGTTGCTTGCCGCGTGCGTTAGCAACAACACGACGGTTCGTCCTGATGACCCTCGCGCCGAGCAAGCCGAACAGCTTGCCCGCGAAGGCAATCTCGATGCGGCTGCGCGTCAGTTTATTGCCCTGGCCGAGGACAGCGGTGGCAGCGCCAGCGCGCACTATCGATTGCGCGCAGCGGAAACCCTGCGCGAGAACGGTGATCTCGAGGGTGCGGCAGGTGTGATCGAGAATATCCAGCGCAATCGCCTGAGCGACGACGATGCGCTGCGTGT
This sequence comes from Lysobacterales bacterium, assembly GCA_038233665.1. Taxonomy (GTDB): domain Bacteria; phylum Pseudomonadota; class Gammaproteobacteria; order Xanthomonadales; family Rhodanobacteraceae; genus Dokdonella. The sequence continues at coordinate 3,566 of JBBSVJ010000006.1, read as the reverse complement.
GGACCTCATCGATGCCGAAGCGTCGCTGAAAAATGGCGATGCCGATCGTGCATCGGCCCTGCTGGCGACGCCACCAGATTCAGTTCCTGCCACGTTGCGCCTGCGTTTCATCGAGTTGCGTGCACGCACCGCCTCCGCACGCGGCGATCGGTTTGCCGCCGCTCGCATGCGCGCCATGCTGGATACCGAGCTGAGCGGCCCTGATCGCGACACCAATCGCGAGCAGATCATTGAGACACTGGGTGTACTCGATGTGGCCACACTGAAAGGACGCGCCGCATCGCTGCGCCCAGACGATGCGCTGCTGCCGTGGATCGAACACGCGCTCAAGTTGCGCGGCGAGAGCTTGCCGCGTGACGTTCCTCGCCCACAGCGCCCGGTCGGCACCCTGATGCCCAATGCGAGCAACGATCTGCAGCGAGAGGGTTTCAATGCCATCCACCAGGTCGCCTTGATTCTGCCGTTGAACGGACCGGTAGCCAGTGTTTCCCGATCCATACTGGATGGTTTTTTCGCCGCCTATTATTCCGATGACAACAGCGAGCGGCCTTTGGTACGCACCTATGACGCTGGAAAGTCGCCAGAGGATGCGCTTGCCGCCTATCAACAATCGGTCAGCGACGGCGCGGACTTTGTGGTCGGGCCGTTGTTGCGGGAAGCTGTCGGCGCCTTGTTCAGGCAACCGCTGTCCGTCCGGGTGCTTGCCCTGAATCACCCGGATACCGGCGAAGTGCCACCAAAAGGCAGCGCCGAGTTTGGCTTGTTGCCCGATGCGGAAGGCGCGCAGGCAGCCGAACGCATGCTTTCACTCGGGTTGACCCATGCCGCCATCATCGCCGCCAGAACCGATTGGGCAGAACGTGCCGCGCTTGCCTTCCGTGCCCAGTTCGAGGCCGCGGGCGGATCGATCAGTGGTGAGGCACGACTTCCGGAGTCGGCGTTCAACTACAAGAGTGAAATTCTGCAGGCGGCTGCTGGCATTGCCGATCGCTCTGAGCCGGAAATCAGTGGACGCAGCCCTCCCCCCGATGCTGGCGTTTTCATCAGCATGCGGCCGCAACAGGCGCGTTTGCTGCTGCCACAACTCAAGCTTGCGGGAATCAACGCGCCGGTATTCGCGACCTCCCACATCAATGCCGGCTCGGTCAATGCCGGCCTCGACCGTGATTTGAACGGCGTTGAATTCTGTGATGCCACTTGGCTGTTTTCGCCCGTGGCCGGAAGGCCGGATCGCGAAACGATGGCACGCGGAATAGGCAACGTGAGCGGCATCGCTGGGCGCCTGTTTGCCTTCGGCATGGATGCCTACTCCTTGTTGCCCTACATGGACTGGCTACTTGCGCACCCGGAAACCTACCTCGATGGAGCCAGTGGACAACTGGCCGTCGATACCTTCGGACGTATTCACCGGGTATTGACTTGGGCACGATTCGAAGATGGCATAGCCCGACCCATTCAAGGTGCGCTCGATCCCCTGCCTTTCCAATAAACTGACCCATGCGCAGTACTGGCACGGTCTTTGAGGATCTCGCCCTGGCTCACGCCTTGAGCAACGGCCTGCGCCTGGTGACGCGTAATTTCAACTGCCGGTTTGGCGAAATCGATCTGGTCTTGCGCGATCGCGACGTGGTGGTATTTCTTGAAGTGCGTTATCGAAAATCCGGCCATTTCGGCGGCGCGCTGGAATCGGTCGGCAACGCGAAACGTGAGCGTTTGAGCAAAACCGCCAGCTTTTTTCTGCAAGCCAACCCGGCGCTCGCTCGTGAACCGTGTCGGTTTGATGTCATGGCCATCAGCGGCAGTGCCGAAAACCCCACCATCGATTGGCAACGCAACGCTTTCGATACAGCCTGAGGAAATCCAATGCGATCCAAACTTCATCTGATCATCTTGTTTCTATTGCTGCTCTTGCCCATGCTCAATGGCTGCATCGCTGTGGTTGCCACCGGCGCAGTGGCGACCGCCTCATCGGCGAATGATCGTCGCGGATTCGGCACCGTTATCGGCGACAAGAACATCCAGTTGAGCGCCTACGACACGATCAACAAGGACAAGCAACTGGTGCTTAAAAACCGCGTCATGATCGCGGTCTACAACGGCGTCATGCTGCTCATGGGTGAGGTACGCACGCCGGAACTCAAAGCACGCGCACAAGCGACGGTCAGTGGCTACAAGGGCATCCATCGTTTGGTCAACGAGATCGACATCATGGAGCCCGAGGGTTTCTGGTCGCGCCGCAACGACAACAAGATCACCGCGCGAGTCAAACTTGCGCTGCTTGATGCCACCGGCACACCGGGCTTCGACGCAACCCGGGTCAAGGTCAGCACCGCGCATCGCGTCGTCTATCTGATGGGCATCCTGACTCACGAGGAGGACGAGATCGTCACCGAGCTTGCGCGCACAGTCCCGGGCGTGGAACGCGTAGTCAAGGTATTCGAGTACCGTGGCGAGTGATCACTCGTCACACTCTTGGCGTCAACATCAATCGGAGGAAAGATCATGAGCAAAGCACTTGAAGTGATCCGCAACATCTATGTTGCGTTTGGCAAAGGCGATATTCCCAACGTTCTTGGAGCGCTGGCCTCGGATATACGCTGGACCGAAGCAGAGGGCGGCCCTTATGGCGGTGTCTCGATCGGCCCGCAATCCGTGCTCGATAACGTCTTCATGAAACTCGGCAGCGAATGGGACGATTTTTCAGCCGTCGCCAACGAATTCATCGCCAACGACGATGTCATTGTTGTACTCGGCGACTACAGCGGCAGTTACAAGAGCACCGGCAAGAGCTTGAAAGCCCCCTTTGCGCATGTCTGGCGTATGCAAAACGGCAAAGCCATCTCGTTCGATCAATACACCGATACAGCGATGTTTTTGCAGCCGATGAAATAGCTGATATCGGAGAGTGACTCCAGGTATTCCAGATGAGAATCCATGGCACCCTGACAAAGTGGAATGACGATCGCGGATTTGGCTTCATCTCGCAAGCCAACGGCAGTGCGGACATTTTTGTTCATATTTCCGCTTTCCCTCGTGACAACATTCGACCCTCAATAGGTGAGCTCGTTTCCTACGAGAAGGAAACCAGCGCTGGCGACAAACTACGTGCCGTTCGCATCATGCGAGCTGGGCAAAACTCGTCGCCGAAGCGGTCGCGGATTCACCATCGCAGTGGCGATGTGCGCAGGCAGACTGGTTTGATTCCAGCGATTCTTGCCATCGCGGCATTTGGCGCGTATGCGTACTTCCAAAGCCCTGCCCCACCCGCAATTCGACAATCGCTCCAAGTAGCAACGCCGGATGCCACTCGAATCATGCCTGAGGCTCCGGCCTCCACCGCGGTCTTTGAATGTGACGGACGAACCCGTTGTACTCAGATGACCTCATGTGATGAAGCACGTTATTTCGTCGAGAATTGTCCCAACACCGCGATGGATGGCGATTCCGATGGAGAGCCGTGTGAGCAGCAATGGTGTACTCAATGACTGCACAGAGCAGAAGATCAGATGAATTGGCGCAGTTTTCCGCTACGTCCGCGAATTCCGGTTAAACAATGAACCTTTCAC
>JBBSVJ010000005.1:0-38805 GCA_038233665.1 Lysobacterales bacterium | reverse complement strand
TGGCCTCGCCATTGATCAGAATCACGAAACCCGATTTCCGATCCGGCAACAGCATCATCATTGAATACATGCCCGACAGCGTGCCGGTATGCGAGACGGTCCATTCGCCATCGACGTCGCCGAGGCGAAAGCCGAATGCATACAACCATGCATGGGTATGCTCCCAGGCGCGCTTTCGCGCCGAGATCGGCATTGGCGTATGGGGTGTCCACATCGCCGCGCGTTGTTCGTCGGACAGCCATGCCTTCTGCCTGGCGTCGGGCGCCAACCAGTTGCCAGCCCAGCGCAGCATGTCATCGAGACTGCAGCGGATCCCGCCGGCCGCAGCCGAGGTAATTTCGGCAACCTCCTCGCCATCGGCGCCAACAACGACGTTGCGCCCAAAGGCGCGCCCATGCGGTTGTGCAATATCCTCATCAGGCGACTTTTTCCAAGAGCCGACCCGGCAATTCAGGCCAAGCGGGGCGAACACTTCCGAGCGCATCAGTTCCTCGTAGCTGGCCCCGCCTGCGGCCGCAGCAACTTCGCCAGCGACGACATAGAGGAGGTTGTCATAGGCATAACCCGCGCGAAAACTATACTTTGGTTTGATATGGCGCAGGCCGGCAAGGATGTCGGCCCGGGTGAAATGGTTCGGTTCAGGCCACAGCATCAGATCGCCGCCACCTTCTGGCAATCCGCTGTTATGCACGAGAAGGTCGCGCACCTGCATGTTCTTCGTCACCCACGGATCGAACATGCGAAACTGCGGCAGGTGCTTGATGACTGGATCGTCCCAGCGCAGCTTGCCCGCATCAACGAGGCGCGCAAGCAGACTTGCGGTCATCGCCTTGCTGTTCGAGGCGATCTTGAACATGGTTTTGCGCGAGATCTTCTTGTCCGTTCCCGCTTCGCGCTCTCCGAGTGTGCGTGCGTAGACGATCTCGCCGTTCTCTATTACGCCAACAGCTAGACCGGGCAGATCGTAGCGCTGGACTATTGCATCGAACGCCTCATCAAGTCGCGGCTGGGGTTCCATCGCCAAGGCAGGAAGGCTTGCGCAAAACACGACGCAAAGGACGAATTGGCGCGCATGCATGCCAATCATGTCTGCTGCCAATCGAGGTCGGACGATTCACCGAGAGATATCTCGCTGATCAACTGACGCGGACGCGCGATCGCCCAACGCCCCTTGTCGACAAGCACTTCAGTGGCCATTGGTCTGGAATTGTAGGTCGAGGCCATGGAGGCGGCATAAGCGCCGGTAGTGAGTATTTTCATCAAGTCGCCCTCCACGCATTCAGGCAGTGACCGATCGCGAGCAAACGTATCGCCGGTTTCACAGACCGGGCCGACGATGTCATAGCAAACCTTCGCACGCGAGTTCGGCTTGACCGATTCAATGTCATGCCAGGCATCGTAAAGACTCGGTCGGACGAGATCATTCATGGCCGCATCAAGAATCAGAAAACGTCGCGCATCGCCTTTTTTGATTCGAATCGCGCGGCTAATCAGGATGCCAGCCTCGGCCACCAGCCAGCGACCCGGTTCGAGTAGAAGACGGCCGCTGTAGTCGTGAAGTGCGCGACGGATCGTCTCGACATCGTCAGTCGCTGTCGGCGCAAGATCCGTGCCGCGGCGATAGCAAACGCCGAGGCCGCCGCCGACATCGATTGAGTGGATCACGTGGCCCCGGGCTTCGAGCTCGCGGCGAAAACAAGCGACCCTTTCGAGGGCATCGCGAAAAGGATCGAGGCTGAGGATCTGCGAGCCGATATGCACGTGCAGTCCGCTGATGCGCAGATTCGGATAGCGCAGGCGGTCAGCGAACCACGTTTGTGCCTCGTCAATACTGACGCCAAATTTGTTCTCGGCCTTTCCGGTCGAGATCTTCGCGTGGGTTTGCGCGTCGACGTCGGGATTGATGCGTACGGCAACATGCGCGATGCACGCGTGTTCGGCCGCGACTTGCTGGAGGGTTTCGAGCTCGTCGCGCGATTCGACGTTGAACCGCGCGATGCCGCTGTCCAGGGCCAGGGCCATTTCATCGCGGGTCTTGCCGACGCCTGAAAATACAATCAGGCGTGGATCGATGCCGGCATCAAGCGCACGCCGAAGCTCACCGGCCGAAACGATATCCGCGCCGATGCCTGCAGCCGCCATCATCTGCAGGATCGCACGCAAAGGATTGGCCTTCACGGCAAAACAGATCTGCGCATCCAGCCCGTTCAGAGCGAGCTGCAGGTCATGAATGCGCTGACGAATCGCACTCGCTGAATAAACGTGACACGGCGTGCCAACGCGCGTCGCAATCATTTCGAGATCGACGCCATCGAAGTTTGAGTGCGCGTTCGCAATGCCGGTTTTGTCGCGGGACGATGCGTCGGAGGCGTCTGAAATCAGCATGGTCAACGATGTCCACAAAAGAAAACGTGGCGAAACCGGCAGGAGAGCGGTGCCGGCCGCCACGTCGGGGGAGAAACGGCTATTCCGTTGAAAAGCCGGATCGCTGTGAATCGATCTAGAAGCTCGCTGTCACCGTCAACTGCGCAAAACGCGGGTTCTGGAAGCGGATCGGTTGCCGGAATGTCTCGCTGGTCGAACTTGAAATGTCGGTCTGCAGATCCTGATCGACTGCTGTCGTACGCTGCTGATTGAACAGATTGTAGATCGAGAACTTGACCTGCAGATTGCCCTTGTCGCTGATCGGTGTGACCCAGGCGACGCTGGCTCCCACGTTGTAGGTCCAAGGCGTGCGGCCGTATTTCCCGCGCGGCGAACTCTCGTAAACGCGATCCGGCGATGGCCCTTCGCAGTTCTGCACGCAGATGTAATAGCTGTGGTAATTACTGCCATCAAATGGATTGCCGACGCCGAAACCCGTCACTGGCGAGCCGGAGTGCAAATCGAGATCCCCGCCCAGGCGCCAGTGGTCATCCAGCGCATAAGCACCTCGTACCTTGAACTGGTGGCGACGGTCGTTTGGTAGATATCCATCGCCACCGTAGTTGACCCAAGGATCATCAAAATTTTCAGTGCGACCGGTATCGTCGAACTCGGTATCCGAGTTGACCGGGCCTTCGGCATTACCTTCGCTTTTGGACAGTGTGTACGAGGCGTTCAACGCCCAGCGACCATCCCACGGATGATCAATCTGGAATTCCAATGCCTTATAGGTGCGCTTTGGCGTCACCCAGCCACGCTGCCCGAGATAATTGCCGTCGCTGTCATACAGAGCCCAGCCTTCGCGAGACGTGTCGACGGTAACCCAGCCATCGGCTTCGCCATCGCAGTTGGTATCTCCCCAGACGGTGACGGGCTTGCCTGGATTGGCCATCACATAGCCGATGTAGCCGTCTTCGCCACACGCGGCAGTGGCGGTGATTTCCATATCGTCGATCGCATTGTTGAGCTTGCGATAGGTGCCGCTGACGCCCCACGACCAACTCTCGTTGAGACGTTGCTGGAAGCCAAGGATCAGCTCGTCCTGGTAGACCGGGTCCATGTCGCGGTCGACTTCCGAACGCAGGTCGCCGACGGTTCCGTCGCCTTGTGAATTGTCGATGTTGCCAATCTGCGGTCCGAGGATCGGAGCCGCGTATTGCGAGCCGTTCCGATCGATCAGCTGATAGCCGTCAAACGCATAGTAAGTGCGCTCATCGAGCAATCCACCCGCCTGCTTGATGTTGATCACGTTGGCAACGGGTAGGAAGTAGCGGCCGAGGTTGCCGAACAGCTTCATGCTGCCATCGCCGTTCATATCCCAGGAAAAGCCCAGGCGCGGCGCGATCATGTTGTCCATCTTGATGTAACTCGCGCCACTGCCGTCCTTGTTGTCAAAGCTGTCCATGCGTAAGCCGAGGTTGAGCAGGAAGTTTGGTGTAATCGACCAGTTGTCCTCGATGTAAGCGGCTGCATTTGTTGACTCGAAGGTGCCCGAGATTTCGTAGCGTCTTGCACGCACATAGCCTGCATAGCCGTCCGGCAGGATGCCCCCATTGGGGATCGTTGCACCGGGTGCAGCCGAGTAGATGTTGTAGTAAACGCCGCCCGGCCCCGGGTACCGGCGATCGTAGTCGGAGGTATTGACCTCATGGTCCAGACCGAAACGCAGCAGGTGATCGCCAAGACTCCAGTCGAAATCCACACGTGCCGCTTCGCGGTTGTCATCGCGTGCTTCGATCTTGCTGCTGGTCGTGCAGCCGAGCGGAACGCCAGGGGAAGGAATCGTATTGACCGCGGCAACCCGGTTGCATTCAACATCGCTGAGCGAGCGCGTGAAGGATTCGCGATTATTCTCGCCGTACATTACCTTCATCGACAAATCATTGGTCAGATACGAGCTCCACGTCAACGCCCAGTTCTTGCCACCGGTATCGTTGTAAACCTCATTGGTTTTATAACCGCGTTGGGCCGCCTCGAAGTCATAGTTGTAGACACTGCCGACGTTGCCATTCGCATCCGAGAAGCCGGTGAATTCAAGCAAATTTTTGTCGTTGATATGCCAGTCGAGTTTGGCGCCCCAGAACCCGTCGTTCGATTTATTGTAGGTATAGGCCGTGCCGTCGTTGTTGGTGTTGCGCGGGGTATTGTCGCGCCCTTCGTACATCAGAAAGAAAAACAGCTTGTCCTTGACCAGAGCGCCGGAGGCAAACAGGTTGAGTTTGGTCAACGAATATTCGTCCTTGCTCGCGCTGATGTAGCGCATGCCATCTGCGTCGAAGCGATCCTTGGCGGCCGATTGCAGCGCGGCAGGTTCAGTCGTCAGTTCGGCGCCGTAGTGGAATTCATTCGTGCCTGACCGGGTTACCGCATTGACTACGCCACCTGTGCTGCGGCCAAACTCGACCGAGTAACCGCCGGTCTTCACCTGAAACTCCTGATAGAACGCAAACGGTGCGGTTGAGAACCCATTGCGGTTGTAGAAATCGGTGACATTTAGGCCATTGACGTAATACGAGTTCTCGGCAACCGATGAGCCGCCAAACGAGATGCCGCCGAACGATGCGGAGCCCTTGTTGACGCCGGGGGCGAGAGTCGCCACCGAGGTCACGTTCTGATCGACCGGCAGGCGTGCGAGATCCTCGCGGGTGACATTGGTCGCAATTTCAGTCGACGTGACATCGACCACGGACATCGCCGTGCCGGTGACCTGGATGACATCAAGCGACTGCGTGTCGCTGCCGAGATTGGCCGTTGTTGCGTTGCCCAGAGTGACAGTAACCTGCTCGGGTGTGCCGAGAGTCTTGCCGCCCTGACTCGCCTCGATCTTGTAGGGGCCAATCGGCAGATAGGGGAACCGGTAATTGCCGTTGCCATCGGCCGTGACCGAGCGGGTAAAGCCGGTATCCGGACTGGTCACCGTGACCACAGCACCTGCAGCCGTGCGACCGACCACGGAGCCATCGGTGTTGCCGGCTTGGGCGGCTGTGGATGCCAGCAGTGAAATGCCGAGTCCCAAGGCCAAACAAAGTGATGATTTGCGCAACGCGCGATTGCTATTCCCCATTTTCCTCTCCCGTCGAGGCTTTGATGCCGCATCGTTGGCGGCGGTTGCTTGATTCAGTGTGTGGCCGATGACACCTGCCACTTGAAGTCGTAATCCCACTGGTCGAAGTACAGGTTGCCGCCACTCCACTCCGCTTCGCCGCGTTGCAGATCGACGGTTTCGGAGCGAAAGAATTGTTTGGCTGGTATGAATTCGCGAGCGTAGTCATCGTTGAAGACGATTCGGTACGCGTCGAGCCCGCCGAGATAGAACCCGGCGATGCGTGGATCGTCGCTGTGCAGGCGGCCGGTGGTTACATCCATCGGAATCCAGCCGTAGGGCGCGATGTACAGCTGACCCCAGTCGTGCAGGTTGGTGTAGGTATCGCCATCCGAATAGACCATGCCCGATTGCCAACGCGATGGGATTCCGTTCAAGCGCAGCAAGGCCATCAACAACAGAGTCTGCTGTCCGCAATCGGCGTGACCGGCATGCAGGGCGTAGTCACTGATATTGCTGATCGTTGAATACTCGCGCGCGCCTGCCCACGGAATTTGATCGACCGCCGCGTAGAGTTTCTGCGCGATGCGCCAGGGATTTTTCTCATCGCCGACGATCTGCCGCGAGAACAGGCGCAAGGCTTCGTTGAAGACAATATGCGGGGGGCGCTCGGCGAGGAAAGGAGCGAGCTCGGGCGTGATTTTGGGCGCGACAACCTTGTCCGCATCGATCGCATGGGTTTGCGCCGATATCGTAAGTGTGTAGCTGATCGAGAAGTCGGTCGGCTTGCCGGCTTCGGCTTTGCGTTCGAGATAGATCGTGCGTTGCTGCGCCGACTCAGGTGCGATCACAGGGTTGCCCGGCGCGCTCGTGATGAATTCGATGGTGTCTTGCTGGTCGGGCAGGGCGCGTGGATACGGAATCCACGCACGCACGATCTCCCCAGCCGGAACGGCATCGGCATGCACGCTGAGTGACTGGGTGACTTCAAGTTTGCGTGAGGCGAGACCGCGTTCGTGGCCGGGTCGGGCCGCATCGAGAATTTCGCGATGATGCGCATTGGCCGTTTCCATCGGCCCATCAGCCAACGGTTTGTTTTCCCTGCGGCGGGCCAGCGCCTCGGCGCTGAGGCGAAATAGGTTTGATGCCGCCCGCTTGAAATACAGCACGCGCCCGTCAATCGTTTGTTGCTCGAACAATCCGTGCGCTTTCCAGCGTGCAAACTCGACATCGTCGAGATCAGGAATCTGCTTGTGCAACTGTGCTTTGAGCGCGCCTTCGTCAAGCGTGAAATCAAGCAGGATGCGGCGCATGCGTTCACGCTCAAACGCTAGCGCGTCACGCGTCGTTCGATCGAGGGTGTCATCCGCAAGGCTGCGGCGGATCGCGGATTCGGCCGCCGAGAACTGACCAGCATCCACACTCGTAACCACGTCGGCCAGCGCAGTCTGATCGACCTTTGCCGCCGCGGGTTGTGCGACTGCACCGATCGCGAGGGCGCAAAAAAGCGAAAAACCCACGCGGACGCAGCGTGGCACTGGAGCAGAATGCTTGGCGATAGATTGGATCAACGGTTGTGTTCCCCAACAACGATGATCGCTGTGTAACATGCTTGCAATGCTCGGTCAATAATTTATGCTTCCGAGAAACCCGCTACGAATGTTCTATTCTTGATCGACCAGGGGAGCGTTGATTCGATGATCGAGACGGTTTGGCCGTGGCTGGCGCTGATGCTGCTCTGCGCAGGTGTTTTCGCCGCGCTTGAGCGGCGCCATGCCTGGCCGATCTTCAACTTCATGCCGCCGATTGTGATGACCTATCTGCTGGTCACCGCACTCGCCGTCGCGGGAGTGTGGACCGTCACTCCGGCAATTCGTGAGGCGCAATCGATTCTGGTCAAGCAATTGCTGCCGGTCTTGCTGTTTCTGCTCATGATCAACTGTGATCTTCGCGCGATCTGGAAATTGGGACCGCGCGTGCTGGGGGTTTTCGGCTGCGCCACGGCAAGCTTGTTGATCGCATTTCCGCTCACCTATTTGATCTATCGGGGATGGTTGCCGGATGCTGCGTGGCAGCCACTGGCCGCGTTGAGCGGAAGCTGGATGGGTGGCAGTGCAAACATGGTCGCGGTCAAGCAGGCGATTGGCATGCCCGATTCATTGTTGGCCATGTCGCTGCTCACCGATGCATTGTGTTACTCGCTATGGGTCGCGCTGTTGTTTTCTCTCGCCCGGCTGGCACCTGCGTTCAATCGCTGGACGCGAGCACCGGAGCGCCCAGTTGCGGAGATTCAACCCGCGCTGAGCAAACCACCGACGGCCGAGGGCGTGTTGCTGTGGCTTGGACTCGCCCTGTTTTTCGGTGTGATTTCGAGTGGGATTGCTGCGCAGTTGCCGGTCTCGTCGATGATCTCGGCGACGACCTGGACGATCCTGCTGGCCACCGCGTTCGGTTTGATCGCCGCACAGACGCCACTGGCGGATTATCCGGGAGCCGCGACGATCGCCGGCGGCCTGCTCGTTTTCATCGTCGCCGTGCTTGCCTCGCAGAGCAACTTCGAAGGCATCGGCCAGGCTCCGCTCTATCTTTTGTGTGGCCTGACCATTCTCGTGATCCACGCGGGCTTGCTATTGCTGGCGGCGCGGGTTTTCCATTTCGATCTCCATCTTTGCGGTATCGCTTCATTGGCGAACATCGGCGGCGTCGCCTCTGCGCCGATCCTTGCAGCGAGCTATTCTCGCGCGCTGGTTCCCGTCGCAATCCTGCTTGCCCTGCTGGGTTACGTCATCGGTACCGGCCTCGGCATCGGCATGGCCTCCCTGCTTTCCAGCTTGGCACCCACATGAAGAATTTCATTTTCAAACCTCTCTTGATCTGCGCTGTCTTACTGCTGGTGGCGAGCTCGTCGAGCCTTGCTCGGGAGACGCCGAATCTGACTCCGACGATCGCCGCGCATGGCGTGATCGGTGTCGACGAGGCGCAGCTGTCCGCAAACTATTGGATCAAGCGCCTTGATGATCCCGATCGCGTGATTCTGGCTCCGGCAGCGATCGCCGCGCAGAACGCTGCCGTGCTGCACAAGGATGCCTCGATGCACGATTTGAGTGCGTTGCCCGAGGTGCTGACGCGCGCCCAGGTGCTGGCCTGGATCGATGCCATTTCATCGCGGCCGACGCGAAGTTTGTTTGATAGTGAGGGTAAGCCGGTCGATGACGCGATTCTTGATGCCTTGATGGAAAACCTCGATCGCGATGCACTGCCGGTGCGTCAACGCACGCGTCATGGCCTCGTCGTGCATCGTACGGCAATGCGCTCGATGCCCACTTCGCTGCGCGTATTCAGCGAGGCGGGCAACACCGATATCGATCGTTTCCAGGAAAGTGCACTGTTTCCGGGCACGCCCGTGCTGATCGTGCATCGCAGCCGCGATCAGCAATGGCTGTTCGTTGTCAGCACTCGTTACGCCGCCTGGGTCAAGGCTAAAAGCATTGCCGAAGGCGACGCCACGCAAGTTGCGACCTATTCCGAGCAGGTTCCGTATCGCGTGGTCACGGGTGCCACGGTGCAAACGGTGTTCACGCGTGAGCAGCCAGACGTGTCTAAACTGCAACTCGACATGGGTGTGCGCGTGCCTCTAAGCGCCGATTGGGCGGCCGACGCGCCGGTCAACGGCCAACATCCGTATGCCTCTCACGTGATCCAATTGCCTCGCCGTTTGACGGATGGCCGGCTTGAACTCGTGCCCGCCCTGCTGCAGAAAAACACCGATACGCGCAGTGATTATCTGGCCTTCACCAATGCCAACCTGATCGGCCAGGCATTCAAGTTTCTCGGCGAGCGTTACGGCTGGGGCCATGATTATGATGCCCGTGATTGCAGCGGTTTCGTCTCCGAGGTTTACCAGAGCATGGGCTTGTTGATGCCACGCAACACGCGTGACCAAAGCATCAGTCCGGCTTTTCACAAGCGCTTGTTCACCGACGCCGATGACAGCGCAATGCGACTCCAGGCCGCGCGCGCAATGCGCCCCGGCGATCTCATCTACATTCCCGGTCACGTGATGATGGTCATCGGCCAGATTGACGGCGCACCGTATGTGATCCATGACACCACGGGTCTGAGCTACCGCCTCGCCGATGGCAGCCTGCGCCGGATCCGCCTGAATCAGGTTTCAGTCTCGCCGCTGCTGCCATTGCAGTTCAACGATACTCAAACCTATGTCGATCGCATGACCAGCATTGTCACGATGCGACCCACCCCCAGCCAGGATGTCCGCCCAGTCCCATGAAGATCACCGATATCCGCTTCGGCATGCTGCGCGTGCCACTGAAAACACCGTTCAAGACCGCTTTGCGCACGGTCGAGGCAGTCGAAGACATCATTGTCATGATCAATACCGACAGCGGTCATGTGGGCTACGGAGAAGCGCCGGCGACTGCTGTGATCACTGGTGACACGCATGGCTCGATCATCGAGGCGATCCGTCATTACATCTCGCCACGCCTGATCGGTGAGCAGATCGCCGATCTGAATCGCGTCACGCATCTGATCCAGACCTCGATGGAGAAAAACTCCAGTGCCAAGGCGGCGGTTGAAATTGCTGTCTATGATTTGTGGGGACAACTTTACAATGCGCCATTATATCGCCTGCTTGGCGGTGGCGATCCGGTCATCACCACCGACATCACGATCAGTGTCGATTACATCGACAAGATGGTTGCTGACTCGCTGGCCGCGGTCGAGCGCGGATTCGAATCACTCAAGATCAAGGTCGGCAAGGATATTGGTGTCGACATCGAACGGGTCAAGGCGATCTACGCTGCCGTCGAGGATCGCGCCTTGTTGCGCCTGGATGCCAATCAGGGCTGGACGGCCAAGCAAGCCGTGTATGCGTTGCAGACCCTGGAGAATGCCGGCGTACGTCTCGAACTTGTTGAACAACCGGTCAAGGCAAACGATCTGGACGGCATGAAATACGTCACCGAGCGCGTTCACACGCCGATCATGGCCGATGAAAGCGTGTTCGGTCCAACCGAGGTGATCGAGCTGATCCGCATGCGTGCGGCTGACATCATCAATATCAAACTCATGAAAACCGGTGGAATCTCCAACGCGATCCGCATCGCCGACATCGCCCAGATGTACCAGGTCGAATGTATGATCGGTTGCATGCTTGAAACCAGCATCAGCGTCGCTGCTGCCGTGCACGTGGCGGTCGCCAAATCCAATGCGATCACCAAAATCGATCTTGATGGGCCGTCGTTGTGCGCGTTCAACCCGGTCGATGGTGGCGTGACATTCAATGAATCGGAAATCACCATCAGCGACGCACCGGGACTCGGCATACGCGATATTCGCGGCCTGGAACTGATCGCTTGAACGCAAGTCGAGGATCGCTATGTCACCGTTGCTGAAAATTCGTGCGGAGCGCGATCAGATGTCGGCAATCGAACGCCGCATCGCGGATTTTCTTCTGGAAGAATCCCATTTGCTGCGCGATTACTCCTCGCAACAGCTGGCCAACGCGCTCAAGATCAGCCAGTCAAGCGTGGTCAAGTTCAGCCAGAAGCTCGGCTTCAAGGGCTATCCGGATCTCAAATACTCGATCGGCGAAGCGATCGCGCGCGGCAACAGTGATGGCAACGGCACCAGCAATGGTGTCAACGGGCATGGCGCGCCTGTCAGTGAGGATGCGCACTCGGCGCTGGCGGAAAACCTCTGGTACATCAAGACGCGTGCCGAGCAGGAAACCAGGCTGATCAATCCCTCGGCCCGGATTGATGCGATCGCTGGAATGATCGGCAAGGCCGGCAAGGTTTTCATCATCGGTCTTGGCGAGGATGGCATCCCGGCGCGCGCATTCGCGATGCGTCTGTCACTTCTCGATATTCTGACCGTTCATCACTTTGATGCGGTGCTGATGACCGCAAGCATCGCCACGGCGAGTCAAAGCGACGTGCTGCTGGTGTTCTCCGAACACGGTCAGCAAACCAATTTGTGCAAGATCAGTCGCCAGTTCCGCGAACGTCATGGCAGCGTGATCTCGGTTACCCGGCACACGGCCAATCCGCTGCGTGCGCATGCGGACGATTCCTTGCTCGTCTCCGCCCACGATGAGCGTGCACATATCGAACCGTTGATTTATCAATCCGCCCTGCGTCACCTGCTCGACCTCATTTTCGTGCTGCTTTGCGAAAGCAGCAAGGATCGACTCGGCCAACTTGAATCCAACCTTGAGCGCATCCGCAGTCTGATGGAACCGTGAGCGGCGGGGAGCGGGGGGCGGAACTGGCGGGAAAGGGTTCAAAGCGGATTCCTCCGCGATGCTCCAGATCAATTGG
Organism: Lysobacterales bacterium; assembly: GCA_038233665.1. Classification (GTDB taxonomy): domain Bacteria; phylum Pseudomonadota; class Gammaproteobacteria; order Xanthomonadales; family Rhodanobacteraceae; genus Dokdonella. Next base: position 26,997 of record JBBSVJ010000005.1, on the reverse strand, counting down.
CAGAAACAACCATGCTGAATTCGAGCCGAGAGGTGGAACGATGATTGCGCGACCGGGTGTCACTTTTCACAGCCTTTGCATTGCCATCGCTGTCGCCGCGAGTATGTTCTCGCAACCAGTTTTTGCGGCAGCTGAGGACACGGCCGTGGCGCGCTCGGATCAGATGATTCTGGTCATCGCGCCGGACTGGGATAGCGCGAAGGCCCGCTTGCGCCGATTTGTTCGCGTCCAGGGAAAATGGAAGCCAATGGAACCAGCGGTTCCGGTCGTCATCGGCAAATCCGGATCCGCCTGGGGTCTTGGTCTGCACTCGTCGCAGCCCGGCGCGCAAAAACGCGAAGGCGATGGGCGCGCGCCGGCCGGCATCTTCGCGATTGGTCACGCGTTTGGTTATGCGGCATCGCAATCGACAGCAATGCCTTACCAGGCGATGTCGTCGCAAGACTATTGCATCGATGTCAGCGATTCACCGCTGTACAACACGATCGTCAGTGCGGCAACGGTCGGTGAGAAAGCGATCGCCGGATCAACCGAGCCGATGCGCCGTGACATTCACGCCGACGGTGATCAGCGCTACAAGCTCGGCTTCGTGATCGAGCACAATCCGCGCCACAAGGCCGCAGGCGGAAGCTGCATCTTCGCGCACTTGTGGAAATCTGTTGATTCCCCGACCGCTGGCTGCACGGCGATGGCCGAGCCGGTCATGCGCGGTTTGCTCGACTGGCTCGATCCGGAAAAACATCCGCTGTTTGTTTTGCTGCCGCGCGCGCAATACGAACACCTGCGCAAGGCCTGGCGACTCCCGGATTTTGATCTGGCGACAGCGCAGTGAGGACCGCGAGGCACCCCGGCTTTGTCTCCACATCAGGTGTCCGCATCGCATTTTTTATTCCCTCTTTCAGTTGAGCACCGTCTATGTCGAGTACCTCACGAATCCTGCTCGGCCTGGCCCTTGGTGCCATCCTTGGTTTGAGCCTCGCCTGGTTCGATCCGATTCTTGCCAAGACCGCCGCGGTCATCGTGCAGCCGATTGGTCGGCTCTGGTTGAATGCCCTGCAGATGACCGTTGTGCCGCTCGTTTTCGCGTTGATCATCGTCGGCGTCAGCGCGGCCAACGACGCTGCCGCCTCCGGGCGTACGGCACGACGCGCGATCATCCTGTTTGCGATCCTTCTCAGTGCCGGCGCGACAATTGCCGCGATCGTGGCGCCGTGGTTGCTGTCCTGGTTGCCGCGTGATCCTGTCCTGATCGACCATCTGCGCGCAGCGATCCCGGCTGATGCCGCGGCCATGGCACCAGTGGGTGTCAGCGACTGGTTTTCGGCCATCATTCCAGCCAACGCCGTCGCCGCCGCCGCACAAAGTGCCATGTTGCCTCTGGTTGTATTTGCGCTGTTCTTTGGCTTTGCCCTGACCCGCATCGAGGCGGAACGTCGCGCCGCAATGGTTGGTTTATTCCAGAGCATCGCCGATACGATGATCGTAATCGTGCAATGGGTTCTATGGGTCGCACCGCTTGGCGTGTTTGCGCTGGTGCTCGGCGTTTGCGCGACGGCGGGGGCCAGCGTGATCAGTGCACTCGGTTGGTATATCGCGTTGCTCTGCGGGCTTTACCTGACCCTGATAGTGCTGCTCTATCCGGTCGCGGTCGTCGCCGGTCGGGTCAACTTGAGGCGATTCGCTGCCGCGATTCTTCCGGCTCAGGTCGTCGCTGCGAGTACCCAATCTTCACTCGCTTCGTTGCCGGCGATGATCGACAGCGCACGCACGCGCCTTGGTCAGCCGCCGGCGGTGGTCGCGTTGGTGTTGCCGATGGCGGTTTCGTTGTTTCGAATCACGAGTCCGGTGCAATACATCGGCGCGGCATCGTTTGTCGCCTGGATTTACGGCATCGATGTGCCAGCCGCGCAGATTGCCGCGGCAGCAGCACTTGCGGTGGTGGTAAGTCTCGGCTCGGTCGGCCTGCCCGGACAGGTGAGTTTCATGGCCACTACGATGCCGGTGGCTTCGGCGATGGGCTTGCCGATGGAGCCGCTCGGCCTGCTGCTTGCCGTCGACACGATTCCCGACGTGTTCGCCACCGTCGGCAATGTCAGCGCCGACCTCACTGCCAGCACGATCGTCGCGCGCCACCATGGCGAAGATGTGGGCCGATCCGGACAGATAATAGAAGGCGTCTGAGCTTTGCCGAAGGACGTTGGCTGCGCACAACTTCGGCAGTTTACGCAACTGCTCGACGCGCAGTGGCGGTTTATTGATCCTGACACCGCCGTGCTTCAACTATTCCTGAATGCGTAGTGCTTTTGTTTGCGCCGTCGCCATTCGGCAATTCACGCCGAGTTTTTCGAGCGGAGGAATAGCCAACGCGGCGGCACATCGTCAGTTCAATGATCGTCTTACGCAACGCGCCTGGTCAGCTGCGCTTGCCAAACGCGCCGAGCAGGCCAGCGCCGGCTTGCAGCATTTCACCCATGCTGACTTCACCGTCACCATCACTGTCGAGCACGCCGCTGAGCAGTCCGCCAACGCCGGTTTGCTGCAAGCGATGATGTTCCTGTCCGAGCACGCCACTTAAGCCATTCGCATCAAGCCCCTGTTTGCGCGTCATGTTGCCGAGGGCCGCCATCACCAGGGGTGCAAGCATGCTCAGCAGCTGCGAAGCGCCGGCACCGCCGAGGCCGCTGGTCTGGCCAAGTCCTTGAGCCGCCTGTTCGCGCCGTCCGCCAAAGATATGCCCGAGGATGGCGCCGCCGATGCCGCCGGCTGCATTGCTGTTGGAAGATCCGCCACCCATGACAGAACCGAGCACATCGCCCAGTCCGCCGCCACTGCCGCTTGCGCCGCCAAGAACTGAGCCGAGCAATCCACCGAAGTCGATCCCGGCATGATCACGCTCCAACGCCGAGTGCAATGCGCTGGCGCCTTGTGGAGAGTTGGTATTGCGCGCCAATCCGGCCATCAGCAACGGAAGGGCCTGCTGGATTGCATCGCTCGCCTGAGCCGGGTCGATGCCAAGCTTTCCGGCGATAGATTCCACGCTGCCTTGATCCAGTTGCGAAAAAATACTCGACGTCAGGTCACTCATGGCTGCAATCCTTCAATAAATGGAAGGTAAAATTACCACGTCATATCGACTGCGCGCGGCAAAAAAGTGGCTGCAAGCGTCAATTATCGTAACGCTGGGCGCGGGCGTCGAAAACCGCGTTAGGATTGCCTGGTCAAAGTGGTTGAGGAAGCGCTCAGCGCCATGAACGAGGTCGATTCAAGACTCGATATCTTGCAACGGCGATACCACGCGTCGCTTAGCACCAAGCGGTATGAAATCGAAACCGCGTGGCTGGCAGTCCGTGCCGATTCCCGCGACCTTGATCATCGGACGATGCTGGCAGGTTTGGTTCATCGGCTGGCCGGTTCTGCAGAATCCTACGGTTATGTGGAAGTCGGCAATCTCGCCGAGCGAGTCGATTCCATGCTCGGTAGCGAAACCGACAAACTCGGCACGCGGACTCAGATCGAGGCAGTCGAACGCGTGCTCGAAAACGCTTTACCGGTAATCGAGTGCCTGCTTGCTGCATTGCAAATGGCAGCGGACTCGCCACCACGTGACACCGGCTACAAGAACGAAAGTCGCGCCGATCCCAGCTGAACAGTCGCTCCGTGTCGATTGGCCATGAACGAAGAGGGAGGCTATCCTGCACGCCCTGATTCAGGATCATCCCGCATGTCATCCAAGACTTTGGTTTCTCTCATTGGCGCCCCAACCGATATTGGCGCCGGTCATCGCGGCGCCTCGATGGGTCCTGAAGCGCTGCGCGTCGCAGGTATTGCTGAAGCGCTCGACGCGCGCGGTTTGGACGTCATCGATCGCGGCAATCTGGCTGGCCCGATGAATCCCTGGAAGGGGCCGGTCGACGGCTACCGGCATATGGATCAGGTCCAGGAATGGAATCGACTGGTCATGCACGCGGTTGCCGCGGAGCTGGCCGAAGGTCGTTTGCCGATCCTCCTTGGCGGTGATCATTGTCTCGCGATCGGCTCGGTTACCGCAGTCGCCCAGCATTGCCGCGAGAGCGGCAAACGTTTGCTGGTTCTCTGGCTCGATGCGCATGCGGATTACAACACCAGTGAGGTTACGCCGTCGGGAAATATCCACGGCATGCCGGTGGCTTGTCTATGTGGACTCGGTCCGCGCGAGCTGACCGAACTTGGCGGTAGCGCTCCGGCGATCACGCCAGACTGCATCCGCCAGATTGGAATTCGATCGGTGGATGAAGGCGAAAAGAAGCTCGTCCGCGATGCGGGGCTCGATATCTACGATATGCGTTATATCGACGAAATCGGCATGAAGCGCGTCATGGAGGAAGCGCTGGCGGACGTCGACGAGAATACCCACGTCCACGTCAGTTTTGATGTTGATTTTCTTGATCCCGCGATCGCCCCAGGAGTCGGCACCACGATTCCGGGTGGGCCGAACTACCGCGAAGCCCAGTTGTGCATGGAGATGATTGCCGATCGTTGCAGCATCGGATCACTCGACATCATGGAAATGAATCCGGCCTTTGATGATCACAACCGCACCGCTCTGCTGTCGGTTGATCTGGTTGAAAGTCTGTTCGGCAAGAGCACCTTGATGCGCGATTGATCAATGCGCGGCAATTGTCTTCGATTGGGCAAATGCCGAGATGTTGAATTGCGTTTGCCGCGAGGGAGTTTGTTGCGGTCATAAGACGATGAATACCGACAGGTACAACTGCTTGCCCCATCTCGGAATTGAGCGCCCGAACGCTGTCTAGGTTGCAGTCAGGCAACGCTGGACAATTGAGCTGGTTCTGATTGCGAAGTGATTAATCACGTGATTTGAATTCATGGGAGCTTGCAAAAAAGAAGGGCGCCTTGCGGCGCCCTTCTTTTTACTTCGGGTTCCAGGAGCAGAACCCTTTCAGCGAGTCAGCGATTTACGGCGTACACACGGGTGCCGTATCTGTATTGCTGATGACCAGTTCGTCCACGTCCATGGTGTTGCCGGCCGTGCTCGACGCTGCTCCACTCTGCTTGGCGATCAAATTGCCGATGTAGGGCGAAGACACAGCATTGGCGCCGTTGTAAATCGATGTGCCGTCGATGCAGACCTGCACCGTCCGGGCTGCCCGGTTGAACGCCATACTAATGTCGAAGTAGGTGTTCAACGGCCATGTCGCACCAGTGGGCTGATAGGTGCCTAGCGTGAAGTCCACGATCTGGATGCTACGTCCAACGGCCTTGTCGAAACGCACCAGCGTACTGACCACACCGGCAACGGGATCCTGCGGATTGAGGTCGAAGATGGCTCCATTGGTAGTGCGGGAAATGCGCACCTTCGCAGTCATGACCGAGTAGTTGCCGGTTGATACCGCTTGTGTTGGGGGAAGCGCACCGACCGGCGTGCCTGACGTTGCAGCTGTGGAGGTGATGCGCAAATGCTGGGTTCCTGCCGCTGGCTGGGTGCCCGAAACGGTTGCATTTGCTGCGGTTCCCGTAGTCCCCCAACCTTGCTGACCATTGATGCCGGCGAGGGTGAACGGCGCCTCGAAACCGGTGCCGTAGCTGGTCGGTCCAGCGACCAGCCCGCGGAAGTTGGCTGTGGCCGCAGCGCCACTGTTTCCAATGTCGGTTTGCAGTGCTCCGGCAGCGATCGTATTGACATAATTGCCTGCCGCGGCCGCTTGAACGTTCACCTTTACCGTGCAACCCATTGCAGGAATCTGCGCGCCGGTATCGAGCGAAACCGTACCAGAACTCGCAGCTGCAGTGACGACGCCTGAAGGACAGGTGGTCGAGGCGTTTGGCGTGGCGGCCACGGTGAGACCAGCCGGCAACGTGTCAGTCAACGGCGCGGTCGTCGTGGCGATGCCGACACCGTTGGCTTGGCCAAGATTGATCGTCAGCGTGGTCGGCAAGGCAAAGTCACCCGCAGCCGGGGTAAATCCCTTCGACAACGTCGCAACCGGCGGTGGCAACGGAGCACCCGGATCCAGGGTCAGTGAATAGTCTTCGGCCTGCCCGTAGCCACTGTTAGTGCAAGCCAAGCCCGCTACACTGAAGTTCTTGACGATACGCAGACGAGTTGTACCAGCGACCGCTGACATCGGTATCGTGATGAATCCAGACGTCTGTTCACCACTGATCCCGGTCGATCCGGTCAGCGAGCCGAGTTCATAGCGTTCGGAGTCATTCTCGGCGAATACACCGTCCTGATTCCAATCGATATAAGCGCGATACACGTTGACGTATGTAGCGCCGTCCGCATTGCCATTTACGCTCACTTTGTAAGTCGCACCGGGCAGCACATGGATATCCTGTGAAAGGAAGTTCTCCAGCGCAGGTGTTCCGCCGACCACTTCGGACGACACCTTGTTGATGTTGGCGAAGTTGACCAGGGTGATCGGCTCCACCGCGCTGGTGAAGGCGCGCGGGCAATACGGGGCCGGGAATGCTCCGGTCACAATCAGATTGGCACTGGCCGCAGCTGCATTGTTGCCAGTGCTGGTTTGCAAGGCACCTGCAGCAATCACATTGTTGTAGACGCTTGCTGCAGCCGAAGTGACATCAACCGCGACCGTGCAACTGCTCATTGCCGGGATCTGCGCCCCGGTGGCAAGCGATACCGATCCCGATCCGGCAACCGCCGTGACCGTACCGCCGGTGCAGCTCGTCGAGGCGGCGGGAGTCGCCGCAACCACGAGTCCAGCCGGGAAGGTGTCGGTCAGATCAGCACTGAGGGTGGAAGCGGCCGATCCGGCATTGTTCAACGTGATGGTCAGTCTGCTGTTCGCGCTGATAGCCACATTGGTAGGCGCAAACGCCTTGCTAAGCGTCGGTACCGGCGGCACGGCTGGTACCGTGAACGTCAGCGGCACAACGACCGTGGCAAGGTTGCTCGCATTGCTGGCGATGCACAGCGTAGCCGTGTAGGTGCCTGCACTGAGACCCGCGGCATTGAAGTTCACCGGAACCGTCTGCGAGCCGCCAAATCCGAGTGACCCTGCCGATGTCGGCAGACTTGCCCAGCTCGGCAAGGCGCAGTCGACGGTGCCCTGGACGAAGGCAGACATTGCCGTGACGCCGGAGAAGGTCAGGAACTGGGTATTGTCGAAATACGGCTGATAGACCACAGGCACATTTCCGACGGTTGCATCCGGACTGGTACGCCATGCCCAGAGCAACGTTGCGCTGCTCTGGGTGATTGTCGGATAGACCGTCATCCAGTGGCGGCCTGCCGGAACGTCGAGCGACGGTACACCGGCGGCCCCGAGATTGAGCTGCAGATTGCCGCCCGTCGTGGTGATGCCATTGGCCGCGCCGATCGTGTTGGAGTAGGTCCACAGTGGTGCGCTGCCAAAGCCTTCCGGCGCACCCGCCGGTACACCGGCGTTGTCGGCATAGACACTGAAGGTCATCGAGGGTGTATTCGCTGCCGTCAATGAGCTACCGCCGGGCAGGGTGAACCCGTTCGCTCGCATCGTGGTGACGTGGGTCATGCCACGGGTATCGAAGTTCTGCGAGATGTAATCGCCTTCACTGTCCGCGACGTAAAGTCCGCCCAGCTGACCGTTGTTCGACGTCGACGTATTCAGCGGGGTGACCTGCGCGGTGCCGGTTGTTGTGACTGACCAGTTCAGCGTTGGATTGCCGATGTTGCTGATGGTCAGATCGTTGCTGACGGTTGTCGCGGACGTGTCGGTGATCGAGGTCGGAGAGACTTCGATGATCGGCCCGGCCGGGTTCACGGCGATCGGCAGATGCAGGTCGGGTTCGTCGCCAGCACTCGGAGTGAGGGTCACCTCGCCGAGTGTCCATTGCGAACTGGGCAGCATTCCACCGTGCACGGTGACCGTGATGGTCTGGCTGTCGGCTGTGGTAAACGACGCGGGAGAGAGATCGACTGCGCCTACAGGGAAGCCGGTGGCCGACAACGTGTAGGTCTGGCTGCCGAGGCGCGCGCGACGGAAGGTACGGGTGAAAACCGTATCTCCGACGAAGTTGGCCTTGGCCATGCTGGCCAGATTCAACGTCGAGATTTCACCGCCAGTTGCCGGATTTGCTGCCAGGAAGTTGGCTGCTGTTTCATCCATGATCAAACCGACCTTTGAAGCACTCGTCAGATTGACGCGACCGGAGCCGTAATCCCACAGGCGCACCGGTGAGCCATCCTGATTGACCGCGCCGAAGTTGTTCGAGCTCAGGTTCAAAGCCGATTTGATCTCGGTTGGCGTCCAGTTCGGGTTGAGTGCGCGCATGAGCACGGCGGAACCGGCCATATGCGGACTCGACATCGAAGTGCCGTTCAGCAGCATCACGCCATTCGGACCGACCGTGCCGGATGCACCGACAGCGAGAATGTCGACGCCTGGCGCTGTGATGTCAGGCTTGACCATGCCCTGCCCACCGACCAGTCGTGGACCGCGGAAGCTGAAGTTAGCGATCTGGTCGCCGTCAGACGGGAAAGCCCGTGCGGAAACATCGATCGAGATTCGTGCTGTCGCAGGATTCGAACCGGCTTCAAGATTCAACCAGTCGCTCATCAACATCGACCATGAAGTACCCGAGGCGCCGAGATTGAGATAAACCGTATCGACGAAGATGACACCGATTGCTCCCGCCGCGAGAGCGGCCGTGCGACGTGCGCCGCTGCCACAGGAGCTGGCAGTGCCGTCGAGATGGAGAACGGCAACGGCACCTTCGGCCAGCGGCGGTGGCGGCGTGCCATCGAAACCGTCAGCGAAAATGCGATCAAGCGGATCGCCGCTGCCGCGAACGAAGGTGTTCGGCGGGTAAGCCGCGCAGCCGTCGGTCGAGCCGTTGGCGAAGTTCGGGCTCTTGATCAGTGGGACATTGGTCAGATTCTGGGTTGGCAGTGGCGCGCCTCCGGGACGCAGCGGAATATCCTGCGTGTTGGCGGGCGGGCTTGCTTCACTGGTCAGATCGAGGTCGACCGCAATGATGCGATCGGTGGTCGAGGCCGCGACGGTCTCGACCCAGGGTTCCATATGGTTGACCTGGCCTTGCGGATCCGGCGTGGCTGTACTGGTATTGCCTGCCGAAGCGGCGACAAATGTGCCGGCAGCGACTGCGTTGCGAAATGCCGTCGAAGTGGCGTCTGTCCACGGCGAGGTGCCGCCGCTAATCGAGTAGTTGATGACATCGACGCCATCGACAATGGCCTGATTGGCGGACTGCGAAGTCGCCGACGAGGAACATCCCGCGGTTTCGCAAGCCCGGTAGGAGATGACATTGGCGCGTGGCGCCACGCCCGAGATCAGAAACGGGCCGTTCGAGTACGTGGCATTCCAGAGGTTGCCAGCCGCCGTGCTCGCGGTATGCGAGCCATGGCCATCGGAGTCGGTACCTGAGGTGCCAGCCGAGGAGAAGTTGTAAATGCCGATCAACTTGTTGTTGCAGCGGCCCACGTCGACACCGCCGGTCGCGCACTGACCGAGAAAGCTGCCGTTGCCGTTGGGGTTTTGATGTACATAGCCATCGATCGGGCCGACTGCTGCGAAAGCCGGGCTTTCCCAGTTGATGCCGGTGTCGATATCGCCGAACAGGACGCCTTCACCCTGGGTCGCGATTCCACTGGCGGTCATGCCATTCCAGATCGATGGTGCGCCGATGAAAGCCGGGCCGCGATCGGTATGCAGTTCGAGATTGTGTTCGCGCTCAACGAATGAGACATCGGCGCGCTGCATGACCTCGGCGGCCTCTGCACTGCTCAGGCGGACGATGACCGCATTCAGCGCATGCTGCATGCGTGCCATGACGACAAGTGGGCGGCCAAAGTTGCCACTGAGTTCATCGATGAAGCTCTGCTGCTTGCTCGCGAGGTAGTTCACGTAGGCAAGCGCCGGAGCAGAATTGACGTTGATCTTTGCGATGGGGATGCCTTGGCGCAGGACATTTTCCGGCCCACGCAGGCTCGGGAGTTCGCCGCGATAGGTTGCAAGCGGCGCTTCCTTGAAAACGATCGTGTAATAGGCGGGCCCTTCAGCCGGTGACGGCATCAGCGAATTGGCCGTCGCCAGGCTCGGCAGTGTCATCGCGAGGTTGATGATCGGGTTGTACGGTGTAGCGGAAGCTGATGACGTGAGACCCGTCATCAAGGTGAGAGCAAGCGCGCTTGCCAGTGGCGTTGCGCGCCGTTTGGCACTTTGCAACGCGATAGGTGACCAATTCATAATTATCCCCATATAACAATGTGAAGTTAAGGCGAAAACGCGCGGCGCCGAAACGGCAAGCCGAACGGAAAACAGAAAACGCTTGTAGTTACCCCCGGAGACGAACCATTGCGGTCGATCACAGTCGATCTTGGCCCCAACTCAGGCGTAAAGCAACATCGATTTGAACGTAAACACTGAACCGTTCAGGGGGTGCAGGTGGCAGACCTGAACCCTCGGCCAGCACAGTTCGGTTGGGCCAATGGAAACGCCAATTCCGACCGGTCAGCCGGTGTGAAGGGGGCGAATCTGAACGGGCGGCGCGAGGAGCTTTTCTTTTCAAAAGCCGCAACGCTGAGGCGAGAGGCCACGATTGGCCAAATCGGCGATCGCAGATTTGCGCAGATGTCTGCGGCTAAAGGTCAAGCCCCGAGCGAATCAAAGGGAATCGAATCATCATACGAGCAAGCCCTACGATGAGGCAGGGCGTGATCGCCTGCATCATAAAACCTGGATCAATCGAAGCTGTCGGCGAAAATCTGATCCGGACCATTGACGGTGAAATCGCCGGGGCTCAGAGCGAAAAATACATTGTCCGAGCAGCGGATACGCACGCGTGCCGTACTCGATTGTATGTTCGGCACATTGACCAGGGCATTGCCAGTATTGGCGATACCCTGGGCGAGCATTGCCGTGCTGCTGGAGAATCCGCCGCCAGTATGGATATCAATATCTACCGCAGCACAGGAAACCGGAGCCGCTGTGGTGTTGGCGACGTTCCAGGTCACAGTCTGTGTGGCGCTGACGGAAGCATCCCATGTTGCGCCGGTCGCCGGCGCGGTCACCGCGAAAGGTCCAGAAGCCGAATCCACCTGCAAGCTCACATCCGAGGTTGCCGTGGTGCCGCCACCGGCTACGTTGTCGAACACACTGAGACGGAACGTCAGAGCGCGCGTCGTGGTCGGTAGTAGTTCGCCGATCATCGTGGCGCCGCTGAGCAGGTTGTCGAAGTTGGGCACCGTCCGCATTGAAGAACGGGTGGGATTCAGCGAGCGAATGATCGGACCGTTGCCAGGATCCGCATTGATGTTGGATGTGGCAGCGCCGAGGTCGTATTGCTCCCAGGCATACGTCAGCATCGCCCCGGAAGCGACGCTGGATGCACTGCCATCAAGGACAAAAGGCGTGTTGGCTGGAATGCTGTAATTCGCCAGCGTGCTGATTGAGGGCGACGCGTGATTTTGCGAAGAGATTGCGCAACTGCCGCCTGATCCATTGACAAAATTACCCATTTCCAGATGACTTCGCGCATGGAAATATGCATCGGAATGCGGTTGCAGGTTGGGCGAACAGACGCCTGCGTAAGCCATGATGGTCGAGCCGCTGCCCGGTTCGTAGGCCGAAGAGCCCGAGCGATTGCCGCCACAGCTGTTGTTGAAGGTATGGTTGCCGCCGAACTGGTGGCCCATTTCGTGGGCAACGTAATCGATATAGAACGTATCACTTTGCAGCGAAGCGGGGCTGCCCAAGCCTGTCGTGCCTGCGCCCTTGCTACCGCTGCAGACCACGCCTAGACCGGCTACGCCGCCGCTTCCGGTCGTGAAAACGTGGCCGATGTCGTAGTTCGCACTGCCAATCACGGTATTGAGATTGGGCGTGTTCTGATCAATCGCGTTGTCATCATTGGAATACGGATCGGTCGCTGCCGATGGATAGATGATCTGGTCATTGTTTGCAATCAAGGTCATGTGGATCGAGAAATCAGTCTCGTAGACTTCGTTGACGCGATTCATCGCGATAACAACGGCAGCCAGTCCGAGTTCGACCGTCGGTGGGTTGCTCCCCGAGATGGCAGTGACATAGTTGTGGTTGGCAGCAACCGCAGCGCGATAGCCACGCTTGGTTGTGCCGGTGGTCACACGGATTGATTGCGCGCCGAGCTCAATCGGTTGACTGATCGTATCGGTGGCACAAAGGAAATCCGATGCGCTTGCAAATGCGCTGCGTTTGAAGCTGAGATAATCGCGACCTTCGCCATAGATTACCGGGCGCACCAGCCACGAATTTTCATGATCGAACACCATCGCATTGAGGCCGAGCGGCGAGATATCGATGCGCGCATGGCGGCCCTTTTCATCGACGCCGAGGAAACTGCGGATGCGCGGGTATTTCGCCGCCAGCTCAGAAGGCAACGTGCCTGAGTCTGAAAGCATGAAATGGCTGAGCCCACCCTGCGGATTCGGCAGCGCAAGGGTCATGCCGACGCCGCCAGCGGTCTGCGCCAATGCTGATTGCAGGGAGGCGACATCAAGATCAAGTCTGCGGTAGGCGTCCGGGCCGTTCATGCCGGCCGGCAAGGTTCGTCCGGGCATGTCGCGCCACGCGTCTGAGGCGAGGTTTGCACTGACAGCGTTGAAACTCAGCAATACGCCAGCAAACGCGGCCACACGAATCGTCAGCGCACAGAATATTCTTTGAGTCATGAAAAGCTTTCCCGAAGCGGTTTGGATAGCGCAGAGTCGACGGGTGTCGGTCGCGCGAGCCATGCATGGTCGCATGGCGATTTGGTCGAGGAAAGTGACTCAGTGATCAGGTCGCAATCGGCAATTGGCTGGAGCAGGGGTCCGCACGAGGGCTGAGGCGAAGGCGCAAGCCATTGCGAAATCGGCTTCCAGAGCGGATCGATAATCGGATCCCGTCGTATGCCGTACGACGGGATCCCAAAGGCCTATCGGTAACGATAGCCTCGCGGGGGATCAGGGACGAAACCGTTGGGAAACGGATTCGGCTCGCGGATGGCGACCGGTCGGGTCGGAATGATCCCGCGCGCGGCCAGATTCCGGTAACTGTCGTACCAGATCGCCAGAGTCTCCGCCGGCTGGTTGCTGGCGCGCTCGAAACGCGTCGTGCCGACCTGCGAGCTCTCGCGTTCACCGTGGCCGGTGCCCAGGCGGTCGCGTTGGGGTTCGTTGCGAACTACGGACCGATTCGTCTGCGCCTGTGCCGATTGTGCTTTGGCCGACGCGCGTGCGGGAGGCGCGGGACTGGCGGCAGAATCGCTTGAGGATTCCGAATCCTTCGCCCACGGACGGGAAGCGAGTGGCGGCTGACGATCAATACGTTGCTCGGCAATCCAGCGACGCTCGCGCTCAGTGAAAACTGCGACGCCAATCACACCCACGTTGTGCGGGCGTCCGGTTAGCGCAGCGTAGCTGTTAGGCAAGGCGGTGAAATTGAACTGGGCAACTTCATTGAGGTTCTTGCGCCAGCCGTTGATGTTGGTTGATTCCCAGGCATCGAGCACGTAGCCACTTTGGTTTGCGCTGGCAGTTTCTCCGCTGACCGCGTTGACGCCGTCGACCGACAGTACTGCAAGTACGCGGGCACCGGTGCGATTGCTGAGGCGCACCGAATAGCGGTGACCCGGGCTGCCAGGAACGTAAAGCTTGCCGTCCTGGATATAGCTGGGAAGCGTGTTTCCGGTATCGCGATCGACCACGGACAGATCAAGCAGATTGCCGGCATAAGCCGGTGCGGCAAGGATCAGAGCAAACAGGGCAGAGCAGATCAGGTTACGCATGGGGCACCTCCGGGTGCGGTTGGCAGGAGGGTTCAACGGCGCATGCATTGCGCCGGGGTTTGCCGGAACGATTGCGTTATGTCGCCGTTTATCCCCCGCGTCTGCGGGCGCACGCCTTTGATTCGTTAGACTGGGCCCTCAAGCCACGACGAATTGACCATGAATCAAAAGATCCGCACCTTGACCGGCATCACCACGACCGGAACGCCCCACCTTGGCAATTATGTCGGCGCGATTCGCCCGGCGATCGATGCCAGCCGCCGCGACGATGTCGAATCGTTCTATTTTCTCGCCGACTATCACGCGCTGATCAAATGTGAGGACCCGGCGCGCATCGCTCAATCGCGACTGGAAATTGCGGCGACCTGGCTCGCCCTGGGTCTGGATACCGATCGTGCTTTTTTCTATCGGCAATCGGATATCACCGAGATCCCGGAGTTGACCTGGCTGCTTACGTGCGTCACGGCGAAAGGCCTGCTCAATCGGGCGCATGCCTACAAGGCGGCGGTCGATCGCAACAGCGCCGACAATCAGGATGGTGACGCGGGGATCAGTGCGGGTCTGTTCATGTACCCGGTGCTGATGGCCGCCGACATTCTGGTTTTCAATGCGCATCGCGTGCCGGTCGGTCGTGACCAGATTCAGCATATCGAAATGGCCCGCGATATCGGCCAGCGCTTCAATCATCTCTATGGCGAGGCCTATCGCACGGCGAGCAATAGCGACAGCGATCCGTTCGTTCTGCCGGAGGCGGTCACCGATGACAACGTCGCCACCTTGCCCGGGCTGGATGGTCGCAAGATGTCCAAGAGCTACAACAACACGATTCCGTTGTGGTTGTCGGCGAAGGATTTGAAAAAGGCGATCCTTGGCATCATCACCGACTCGCGCATGCCGGGTGAAGCCAAGGAGACTGAAGGCTCGAATATTTTTGCGATCTACCAAGCCTTTGCCAGTGCCGAGGAAACCAAAGCGCTGCGCCAGAACTTCGCCGATGGCCTTGCCTGGGGTGAAGCCAAGCAGAAGCTTTTCGAGCATATCGATGCAGAGCTTGCCGAGCCGCGTGAGCAGTACAACGCGCTGATGGCAAAACCCGATGAGATCGAGGAGCACTTGCGTGCGGGCGCCAAAAAAGCGCGAGAGCGAAGTGCGCCGTTTCTTGCAGCCTTGCGCGAAACGGTTGGACTCGGATCGAGCGCAAGCGTCGCGAAAACACAATCGGCGCAACAAGGTTCAGGCAAGAGTGGCGATACTCCACCCCAATGGAAGCGCTATCGAGAAAAGGACGGCTTGTTCTATTTCAAGCTTGTCAGCGGCGATGGGTCAGTGCTTCTGCAGAGCAAGGGTTTCAGCAAGCCTGAGGAAGCGGGATTACTCATTGCGACATTGATGGCAATGGTCGAGCATCACCCGCAGTTTCATGAGAATGAGCTCTTGAACACGGGCAAGGTCGAACTGTTGGGAGAGTGGTCGGATGTTCTTCAAGCGCTGCTCAGTCTCAATGATATCGAAAGCGAGAAGAAGGCAAAGAAGGCATTGAGTAGCTAACTGAAGGCGCGCCATGACGAGACCGCGAAACAAGCGCACGATGCGATCCATCGAGCGCCTTTCCATTGCCTTGATCGCTCTTCTCGCGAGCCATGCAGCGGGGGCGACCACGGTCGGGGTGCTGCCCTCCTGGGTCTGCGCGTATCCCGATGCGATTTTCGTCGATGGATTTCAGCCGACCGGGGTAATCACGCGTCTTCCGTCCAACGGCAGTGGTGGTGCGACCGGCAATATTTCGCGAGTCGTGAATGTGCCGGGTTACGGCAGCCATACGATCTATCTGCATGTACCGCCTTCTTACTCGGCAAATCATCCCGTGCCGCTGGTGCTGGCTTTGCACGGAGCGGGTGGAGCGAACACTGCGAATCCGGCGGCGCAGGCTGTGCGTAACGCCTGGGCTCCGATTGCCGATGCGAATGGATTTATTGTTGTCGCGCCGGTGGCTACGGGTGCAAACGGCGGCTGGAACGCGCCACCACCGAACCCGAGTGATTACAGTATTTTCGCTGCGGCGATCGCTGATGCCGAAGCGGCCTACAACATCGACACATCGCGTCGGATCGGCTGGGGATTTTCTGCTGGCGGCCATGTGATGCACGACATCATGTTCAATGACTACGGCGCGCCGATATCGATCGATACCTTTGCCGCCTATTCGGTTAGCGCGGGCGCGCTTGAGGGCTTTGCGTGCAGCAATCCAACCACCTGTAACGCCCTCGTTGCCACTGCCTCACGACATATCCCGATCGACATTCATGTTGGAAACTCTGATCCGTTGTTGCCTTATGCGACAAGCGATTTCAATATCTTCCAGTCAAATGGCTGGACGTCGTCGGGTGATCTCTGGTTCACCACATTCGTAGGCAACCATAACTATGCCACCGCGCAGTTGGGTGAAATCTGGTCGCATCTGTGTCCGTTCCAGGCGCTGCCCTGAACGCGTGAATCACGCGGCAAGCGGTTGCAAGTCGGCGAGTTGATCGAAATAGTCACGGGTCAGTCGCAGCTGCGTTTGCGCACATTCGGTTGCATTGACGACCGTGCGGAAGGCAGCATTTTCGGCGCGATCCTTGGCATACCAGCCAAGATGCTTGCGTGCGATGCGCACGCCAGGCAACTCGCCGTAGAACGCGTAGAGATCTTCAAGATGGCCGACGAGGATGTCGCGTACTTCAATCGGTGATGGCTCGGGCAACGTTTCGCCCGTTGCAAGATAGTGCGCGATCTCGCGAAATATCCATGGCCGTCCTTGGGCGGCGCGACCGATCATGATCGCATCGGCAGCCGTCACCGCGAACACTTTAGCGGCTTTTTGTGGCGTATTGATATCACCATTGGCCATCAACGGAATGCGGATCGCATCGCGGATCGCCGCGATCGTCTCGTACTCGGCTTCGCCCTGATACAGATCAGCGCGGGTGCGCCCATGCACGGCAAGTGCGGCGATCCCGGCATCCTCGGCAATCCGTGCGATGCGTACGCCATTTCGATTGTCGCGATTCCAGCCGGTGCGAATCTTCAAGGTGACTGGCACATCGACCGCTTTGACTACGGCTTCAACAATGCGCGCGACCAGCGCCTCGTCCTGCAACAGAGCGGATCCCGAATATACATTACAAACTTTTTTCGCCGGGCAGCCCATGTTGATATCAATCAACTGCGCGCCGAGATCGACGTTGTAGCGTGCGGCATCGGCGAGCATCTGCGGATCGTAACCGGCGATCTGCACGCTGATAGGGTCCGGCTCACCGGCATGATCGGCGCGTCGTTGTGATTTCGCGGTATGCCACAGGCGCGGATCGGCGGTGGTCATTTCCGAGACAGCCAGGCCCGCACCGAGTCGTTTGCACAACTGGCGGAATGGCTTGTCGGTGACCCCGGCCATCGGTGCAAGGACCACGGCGGGCTCGATCTGATATGAACCGATACGCATAGCCGGTCATTGTATCCCGAGGACCCGAGTTAGCTGAATGCCGAAGTGCGCGCTAGGACGAATCCACAACCGTGGCTGCTAAACTCGGACCAATTCCAAGATCAGCGTGATCGCTTGAATCTCATTCATCACAATCGCCAGCAAAATTCCGCTCAACAGCCCGGCCGTCTGGCCTGCTGATCGCGATGCTCGATTTCCTGGTCAACGTGTTTACCCAAAACGGCTATGCGGCCGTTTTCATCGTATTGATGATCTGCGGCTTCGGCCTGCCGATCCCTGAGGACATCACCCTGGTTGCCGGTGGCGTGATCGCCGGGCTCGGCTACGCCAACGTGCATGTGATGTGTGCCGTCGGCATCCTCGGCATTCTTGCGGGTGATGTGCTGATGTTTGTGCTCGGTCGCATCTATGGCGAGCGGGCGCTTCGTGTGCGCTGGATCGCCTACCTGCTGACTCCGCGCCGCTATGCGCTTGTACAGGCGAAATTTGCGCGCTATGGCAATCGCTTGATGTTCATCGCACGGTTTCTGCCGGGTCTGCGTTCACCGATTTACCTGACTGCGGGGATGACCCGACGCGTCTCGTTTATCCGGTTTTTTCTGCTCGACGCATTTGCCGCACTGATCAGCGCGCCGATCTGGGTCTATTTGGGTTACTACGGTGCGCAGAATCACGAGTGGTTGTTGAAGTGGCTGGATCGCGGCAAGGTCATCGTGATGATCGTGGCGGCGGTGATCCTCGCCTTTATCGTGCGCTATTTCTGGCGCCGCACGACGCGGCGACGCGCGTTGCTGAGCCTGCGCCAGAGCCGACGTAAGCGTATCCCCTGACGATCACGCCGATGCGCCGAATCGCGCGAGGACTTCCTCGAAACGCGGGATGGCCAGCGCCGCACCGGGATTTTCCGTGCTCATCGCCGCCACGCGGTTAGCGTGCCGAACCGCCTTGGCGAACGCGCGTTCGGGAACATCTGAAAGCATCGCGACCAGCGCACCGCTAAAGGAATCACCGGCACCTGTCGTATCGACGGCGCGAACAGATTCGGCTGCCACCCGGTAGTGATCCGTGTCGTCGCCACGCAACGTATCCGCAGCGTGCGAGACGAAACATCCCGCCGCGCCAAGCGTGATAACAACGCTGGCTACACCGATCTTGCGGCACAGTTGGTGCAGCGCTGCATCGGACATGTCCGTCACCTCGTCGGCATGCATCACAGAGCCGTTGAGCCGCTCCATCAATTGCGCGAACTCGGTTTCATTCGGTGTGATCACATCGCAGAGCGCTAAAAGATCCGTATCGACCTCGGCATGCATCGGTGCGGGATTGAGCACGCAGAGCAAGCCATGTTCGCGACCCAGTTTGAGCGCTTCCCGCACCGCGCCAAGATTGTTCTCAAGCTGCACCAGCAGCACACGGGCGTCGGCGAATCGACGGACTTGACTGCGAAGGAAATCGGTCGACAGATGCTCGTTTGCGGCGAGGTTGACCATGATCTGGTTAGCGCCCTCGGCATTGACGATAATGCCCGCTGCCGCCGTCGGAACATGATCGAGAATCAGCCATTCGCAGGCGAGGTTTTCGCTGTCTGCAAAGTGGCGCGCCGATCGCGACAAATCATCATTGCCGAGTGCGCCGATGAACAGCACCGCTCCACTCTGGCGCACACAAGCGACCGCTTGATTGAAGCCCTTGCCACCGGGGCCAGTGCTGAAATTCAAGGCTCGACGCGTCTCGCCCGATTGCGGAAATCGATCGGTTTGCCAGACATGATCTTGCACGTAGCTGCCCACGACAATGATCGCTGCGCGGCATGTCGAGTTGTCTGTCATCGTGATGGTTTCCGGGGCGGTCTGGTCGCATGGTAGCCCGAAGGTTCAAAACGTGGTTGAACCCGGGGCATCCGTAGCCAACACCACGATCGTTGGTCGGCGATAATGACGACTCATTCTCCCGCCAATCCGTGAACACAGCCGCGCAGTTGCGTGGTCGATTGTTCTCGTCCTTCATTCAACTGAACCGAATGACCATTACATCCACTTTCGCGATCATTCTTGTGCTGCTGGCGGTCGGTCGTCTGCTCGCTTGGCGCAGGCTTGTTCCCGAGAATGCCGCCGAGGTTCTCAACCTTGTCGTACTCAATGTCTGCCTGCCAGCGACGATTCTTCAATATGCGCCGAAGCTAGTTTTCGAGCGAGAGCTAATGGGTCTGGTCGCGATTCCCTGGTTGCTTCTGGTGGTTTCGACGGGACTGGTTTGGCTGCTATCGCGCAGCTTGCGATTTGATCGCGCCAGCACGGCCAATTTGCTGCTGCAGATTCCTCTGGGAAATACATCGTTCATCGGCTACCCACTGATCCAGGTGCTGGTCGGCGCGGGTGCGTTGCGCTATGCCGTGGTCTATGACCAATTCGGATCATTCTTGATCCTGATTACCTGGGGTTTGATTGTGGTTTCGCTATACAGCGGCGGCGAGCGCCCAAGCGTTGTCGCGATGGCAAAGCGCATCGCGGGGTTTCCACCGTTTATTGCCCTGATTATCGCGTTGACGATCATGCCGGCCGAACCTTGGCCGGCCATCGAGCAAGGATTGAATCTGGTTTCATCCGCGTTGTTGCCGACCGTCGTGCTCGCCCTCGGCATGCAACTGCGCTTGCGCTTGCCGCGTCACCATCTATTGCCACTGACCGTGGGTTTGCTGGCCAAACTGGTACTGATGCCACTGATCGCGGTGTGGCTGTGTCGCGTGTTTGGCATGTCCCCGGAACTGACCTTGGTGGCGGTTTATCTGACCGCCATGCCACCGATGATGACCTCGGGTGCCTTGTTGTCGATGGCTGGTCTGGCACCAGAGCTTTCGGCTGCACTGATCGGCTACGGCATTGTGCTATCGATGATTACACTGCCGCTGTGGCATCTCGTCATGAGCGCCTGATCCCACCCTCTTTCACGCAATTGTGCGCAACGTCAGTTCTCAAAGCCGTTTTCGAACAATCGATCCTGGTTGCCGACAAACGGCAGCAGCCATTCCATCTGCGCGCGGTCGGTGTTGAAATTCGCGCTGGGTTCGAGCGTGTACATGTACTCGCCCCACCACGGGCCTGCCGCCCACCAGGTCCAGCCGAGCCAGACGTCATCGTTGGCGTTGAGATGATCCATCGCACTGATGATGGCCGCGTGGCAATCGGCATTGTCGGCTCCCGCAAACTCGCCAAGAAAACCCTTTCGCCCATGACTGCGCAGCCATTGGGTTACCCCGGCCAGTTCGTTTGCGCCGGTTCCTGGTGTTGATTTGCAGGTTTCCGATGTTCCCGAATAGTTGCCGTCAAAGTACTGGTGCAGCTCGAAGGCGAAATGATTGCCGCTGTCGTTGATGCCGAGCATGGCGACGGCGTTGGCTGTGCCGTACCAGTTCTGCGACCAGCTGTGAGCGCCAGTCCAGGCATTACCCGGAACAAGAATCAGCTGGTCGGCGCCGCTGAAGCGAATCGATGCGATCGCTGCATTGGCCGCACTGAGCCATTGCTCGGTTGGCATCGAGTTGGGCTCATTCATAAGGCCGAAAATCACGTTTGCGTGGTCGCGGAAATGGCTGGCCAAGCGAGACCAGAGGTCGGCCAGTGCCGAATTCGGTACCGACGCACTGCCGACGATCTGGTCGTTGTAACGAGCATAGTTGTGCGGATCGATGATGACCGTGATGCCAAGCGATGAGGCGTGCGAAACCACGCCATCCAGCGCGGCCAGATAGGCGCTGTCCAGCGCGCCGTTCAACGATGGTTGCATGCGCTCCCAGAGAAACGGCACGCGCACACTATTCATGCCCTTGCTGCGGAAGTAGTCGAGTTCAGCCGTAGAGGGCCAGGTATAGTCGACGTTGATGACGCCGGGCACGGCGTTGCCGAATTCCGCAGCTGCGAGATTGACGCCCTGGTACTGCGTGTTGGCTGATGCGGGAACAGTCAGCGATATGCTGAGTAATAGTCCGATGGACTGCCAGGAAAACCGGTTCGTCATTACATTGCTTTCCGTGATTGGTGACGGCGGTCGCTGCCTGATCGATGACCGCGGAGTTGTGCGACAGTTTCTGGAGCGTGTTTCACTCGTGTCCTGTTCAATCGTCAATGATGGAGAAATCTCAACCTGCTGATGTGATTGAAGTCTCCGTGCGGCCTATCCATCGAATGCGTTTCGCCTGTGGGCACGTGTTTACGAAGATTGGACGCCGCGATGGACGCGCTGATTTGGTTCGTTGATACGTGTCCGTCAATCGATTGATCAATCGTGGGCAAAGATGCTGTAGCGTGCGCGGACGCTTGTTTTGGCAGAATCTTCAATGAAGCAGTGGAAAAGCCTTGTCGTATTTTTGATCCTGGTGGCTGCAGCCGCGTTTCTCGGTGGCATGTCGACGCCGGACGCCTGGTTCGCGGCGTTGCAGAAGCCGTCGTTCAATCCACCCAACTGGGTGTTTGGTCCTGCCTGGACCTTGCTCTACCTATTGATGGCGGTTGCTGCGTGGCGTGTCTATCGGGTGGCCGGATTTGGCTTGGCGATTGGCTTGTGGCTGCTGCAGTTGCTGGTCAATGCCATGTGGTCGCCGTTGTTCTTCGCGATGCACCGGATTGATCTTGCCCTGATTGATATTGCTCTGCTCGATATTCTTGTCATCGCGACGATCATCGTGTTCTTCCGTCGTGATCGCATCGCGGGTTGGTTGATGATGCCGTATCTCGCCTGGATCGCATTTGCCACGACGCTCAACGCGGCAATCCTGTCGCTCAATCCAATTTGACCGGGCTCGCAGCAGATTCGCGTTTCGCCCAGATCAGCCAATTTTCGAATGGCAGGCGTCCGCGCAACGGAGCGAATTCTGCGCGGAGACCATGGTTGCTGAAGCGTTGTTCGAGCGCATCACGGCTTGGATAGCGCTGAGGCCCCACGTTCATCCAGCGCGACATGCGTGCGAAGCGATCGACGCCGCGCGTAAAGCGGAGTTTAAAGCCTTCTCGTTGCAGGCCAGTTCGCATGACCAGGATGGAATCCGGACCGAGACTGGCAATCGCACTTTCGAGCAAGGTCTCCTGCGCCGCTGGTGGCAAGAACTGGACGATATCCAGCAATGCCACGCTGCCGCGATGGGCAGGAAACCCGCTGCCCAGATCAAAATGCTCGAAGCGCGCATGAGGCAATCGCGCGCGATCGGCGGCGGCAGTGGCTGAGCTGATTTTTTCGCGGTCGTTGTCGACGCCGCGATAGTCACCCTGAAAGCCTTGGGCGCGGAGTGCGTGCGCGAGCAAACCGATTCCACAGCCGAGATCGAGCAGAGGCTCGCGCGTGTCAGCGAGCAGCTCACCGACACCGTCGTACAGCGGATCGGTGACAAGTTTGATGCGCGCGTACCAGTAGTGCGGGCGCTTTGGAAGAAAATGTCCGGCGATATCGCGAATGCAGAGTTCCACGGCCAGGCCCTATCCCATCATCGGGGCAACGAAGGCGGCCGCACGACCGCCTTCGTTGCGTGCTATCGATTCAGACCGTAGTCGGATTGGGTTTGTCCGGATCGAGCTTCCACTGTTTGATCGCGCGAGCAACATCCTGCGGATTCATCTTGCCTTCGGCGGCGAGTGCCGCGATGGCGGCGTGCGCGATCCAGTAGCGATCGACTTCGAAGAAGCCGCGCAGGGCTTCACGCGAATCGCTGCGACCATAGCCGTCAGTGCCCAGCGAGATGAACTTGCGTCCATCCGGAATGAACGCGCGGATCTGGTCTGAGTAGGCGCGCACGTAGTCGGTTGCCACAACCACCGGGCCGGCATGGTCTTCAAGACATTCGGCAACCCACGACTTGCGCGGCTTCTTGTCCATCGGATGCAAACGATTCCAGCGTTCGACATCGAAACCATCGCGGCGCAATTCATTGAAGCTCGGGCATGACCAGATCGTACTCGAAACGCCAAACTCCTCTTCAAGCAACGCAGCCGCCGCCATCACCTCACGCAGAATCGTACCGCTGCCCATCAACTGCACATGCGGAACATTCTTCGCTTTGGACTTTGCGTTTTTCTTTTCCGAATCACCGCTACCGGATGCCGAATCCTGCAACAAGTACATGCCCTTGATGATGCCTTCTTCGGCATCTTTAGGCATATCCGGATGCGCGTAATTTTCGTTCATCAGGGTGACGTAGTAGTAGCAATCCTCCTGTTCGGTGAGCATGCGGCGAACGCCATCCTGGAGGATCACGGCCACCTCGAAAGAGAAAGTTGGATCGTAGCTGCGACAGTTGGGGATCGCGCCGGCAAGCAGATGGGAATGTCCATCCTCGTGCTGCAAGCCTTCACCGTTGAGCGTGGTGCGCCCGGCCGTTCCGCCGAGCAGGAAGCCGCGTGCGCGCATGTCGCCCGCCGCCCAGGCGAGATCGCCGATCCGCTGAAAACCAAACATCGAGTAATAAAT
This sequence comes from Lysobacterales bacterium, assembly GCA_038233665.1. Taxonomy (GTDB): domain Bacteria; phylum Pseudomonadota; class Gammaproteobacteria; order Xanthomonadales; family Rhodanobacteraceae; genus Dokdonella. The sequence continues at coordinate 3,293 of JBBSVJ010000005.1, read as the reverse complement.
GTAGAACGGCAACATGGGCACGTTGCTGACCGAATAACTGGTTGACGCGGCCATCCATGACGAGAACGCGCCTGGCTCGCTGATGCCTTGCTGCAGCACCTGGCCGGATTCGTCCTCGCGGTAATACATGAGCTGGTCGGCATCCATCGGCTTGTATTTCTGGCCGAACGGCGCGTAGATGCCGATTTGGCGGAACATGCCTTCCATGCCGAACGTGCGGGCTTCATCCGCGACGATAGGTACGATGCGCGGGCCGAGCACCTTGTCACGCAGGAGCAGATTCATGCCGCGGACGAAGGCCATGGTCGTTGAGATTTCACGCTCGCCGGTGCCCTTGGTCAACTGTGCGAGCGCATCGAGTTTCGGTGTTGCCAGCGATTCGGATTTCATCCGCCGCTGTGGCAGAAAACCACCGAGTGCCTTGCGTCGTTCCAGCATGTACTGCACTTCCGGCGAATCCTTGCCCGGGTGGTAGTAGGGCACGCTCGGTAGATCTTCATCGGAAATCGGGATATTGAAACGGTCGCGGAACGCACGAATGGCCGTGTCATCCATCTTCTTCTGCTGATGGGTGATGTTCTGCGATTCGCCGGCCGAACCCATGCCATAACCCTTGACCGTCTTGGCCAGGATTACCGTCGGCATGCCCTTGGTATTGACCGCCTGATGATAGGCCGCATAGACCTTGTGTGGATCGTGACCGCCGCGATTCAGACGCCAGATGTCATCGTCGGAAAGATTGGCCACGAGTTGAGCCGTTTCCGGGTATTTGCCGAAGAAATGCTCGCGCGTGTAGGCGCCGCCGAAGGCCTTGCAGTTCTGGTACTCGCCATCGACGGTTTCCATCATCAGCTTGCGCAACACACCCTTGGTGTCGCGGGCGAGGAGTGGATCCCAGTAGCTGCCCCAGCACAACTTGATCGCGTTCCAGCCGGCTCCGCGGAACACGCCTTCGAGTTCCTGGATAATCTTGCCGTTGCCGCGCACCGGTCCATCGAGTCGCTGCAAATTGCAGTTGACCACGAAGATCAGATTGTCGAGGCCTTCGCGACCAGCCAGTGAAATCGCGCCAAGCGACTCGGGTTCGTCCGATTCGCCATCACCAATAAAGCACCAGACCTTGCGATCGCTCTTCTCGATCAGGCCGCGGTTTTCGAGATACTTCATGAACTGGGCTTGGTAAATCGCCTGCAGTGGGCCGAGCCCCATCGAAACCGTCGGCACTTGCCAGTAATCAGGCATCAACCACGGATGCGGATAGGACGGCAGACCCTTGCCCTTGCCTTGGACTTCCATGCGGAAATGATCAAGCTGCTCAACGCTGATATTGCCCTCGAGGAATGAGCGCACATAGATGCCGGGGCTCGAATGTCCTTGATGGAAAATCAGGTCGCCAGGATGATCGTCACTCGGCGCGCGCCAAAAGTGGTTGAAGCCGACGTCATACAGGGTGGCGCTCGACGCAAAGCTGGCGATATGGCCACCGAGATCGCCCGGTTTGCGATTGGCGCGAATGACCATGGCCATCGCATTCCAACGGATCAGCGAGCGGATTCGCCATTCCATCGCCGGATCGCCGGGGCTTTTGGCCTCTTGTTGTGCCGGAATCGTATTGATGTATTCGGTGGTCGGGCGGAACGGCAAATGGCCGCCTGCGCGTCGGGTTTCCTCGACCATGCGCTCAAGCAGAAAGTGCGCACGCTCGGTGCCATCGGTCTGGATGATTGACTGCAGCGATTCGATCCACTCGCGCGATTCAACCGGGTCGAGATCCTGATCGAGAATGTCCTGGAGCTGGTTCATGCGATTACCTCGGCGTACGCGTGTCGTAGTCAGACGCAACGGCGCAGATTCTGAGCCATCACGGGAGACCCTGAAGTTTAGCCGCCTCGCCCGGATCGTGCATGCTTTCGCAGCCATCCAGGCTCTGCGGCCCGGAGTTTGATCAAGTCGAAGGGTTTTCCTGAAGCGCGCGGATCTGCGCTTCGACAGCGGCAATCGCAGTCATATTGACGACGCGACGCACGGTGGCGGCCGGGGTCAGGATATGTGCCGGTTTCGAGACACCCATCAGAATCGGGCCAAGGGCGACGCCTTCGGTCATGACGCGGGTGATGTTGTAGCCGATATTGGCCGCATCGAGATTCGGGCAGACGAACAGATTGGCGCGGCCCTTGAGCATGGAGTTCGGAAACAGGCGATCACGGATTTCTTCGTTGAGTGCGGTATCGGCGTGCATTTCGCCTTCGACCTCAAGATGCGGCGCCCGTGCGCGAATGATCTCCAGCGCATCACGCATCTTGACGGCCGAGGCATCCTCGTGGCTGCCGAAGTTGGAATGTGAGAGCAGGGCGATTTTTGGCTCGACTCCAAACAGGCGCAGCCGGATGGCTGCTTGCAAGGTGGCCTCGGCAATCTGTTCGGCGGTCGGATCGAGCTTGACGTGGGTATCGACGAAAAAGAACACGCCGTTGTTGTTGATCACGCCCGTCATGGCGGATGGCGCATGCACGTTTGGATCGAGCGGCAGGATGTCCTGGATGTAGCGCAATTTCTTGTGATAACGCCCGATCAGGCCGGCCAGCATTGCGTCGGCTTCGCCACGATGAACCATCAATGCAGCGATGACGGTTGAGCGCGACCGGACGATCGCCTTGGCCGCGTCCGGGCTCACTCCGCGTCGTTCCAGCAAGCTGTGATAGAGCATCCAGTATTCCTTGAATCGTGGATCGCTCTCGATATTGCAGACCTCGAAATCCACGCCGGCCTTGAGGCGTAGATGCATGCGTTCGATACGTGCATCGATGACCGCCGGTCGACCGATCAGGATTGGCCAGGCGAGTTTGTCATCGGCAATGTGCTGAATCGCGCGCAGCACGGTTTCTTCCTCGCCCTCCGCGTAGACGACTCGCTTCATATCCGCTCGAGCGCGTTCGAACACTGGCTTCATGACCAGTCCGGTGCGGAACACAAACGTGTTGAGACGCTCGCGATAGGCCTCGACGCTGTCCAGGGGGCGAGTCGCCACGCCAGATTCCATGGCAGCAACGGCAACGGCGGATGACAATTCGATCAGCAGGCGCGGATCAAACGGCTGCGGAATCAGATATTCAGGCCCAAACGATCGCGCCTGGCCACCGTAGGCACGCACGGCGACATCCGATACTTCGCGCCGGGCGAGGTCTGCAATGGCCTTGACGCAGGCGATTTTCATCGCCTCGTTGATTTCGGTGGCACCGACATCGAGCGCGCCACGGAAAAGATAAGGAAAGCACAGCGCATTGTTGACCTGA
>JBBSVJ010000004.1:0-43392 GCA_038233665.1 Lysobacterales bacterium | reverse complement strand
GGCAATGGCCAAGACTTCAATGATCATGCGCGAACACAAGCGCACGAAACTCGTCAAGAAATACGCTGAAAAGCGCGATCAGCTGCGCGACATCGTGAGTAGTCCGAAGGCTTCCTACGAGGAAAAGCTCGAAGCTGCAACGAAGCTGCAGAAGCTGCCGCGCGATTCGAGTCCTTCTCGTCAGCAGAGCCGTTGTGCGCTGACCGGTCGTTCGCGCAGCGTTTACCAGAAATTCGGTCTCGGCCGCATGAAACTCCGCGAAGCCACCATGCGTGGTGACGTTCCTGGCTTGCGTAAGGCAAGCTGGTAGTTGGAAAGCCGGGATTCGGCAGCGACGATTCGCAAGGGCAACAGGCAAGCGACTCGCGGTTTTTTCGAATCTCGAAATTTAAATCTCGGATCTTCACCGATTCGGATATCGATGCCTCAAAGGATGTATGAAACATGAGCATGACTGATCCCATCGCGGATATGTTTACGCGAATCCGTAACGCCCAAGCTACTGGCAAGCGCGCTGTGCGAATGCCTTCGTCTCGCGTCAAGTTGGCCATTGCAACCTTGCTCAAGGACGAAGGATACGTATCGGAATTCCAGATTCATGACAACGAAGCGAAGCCGGTACTTGAAATTGTTCTCAAGTATTACGACGGCAAGCCGGTTGTTGCGCGAATCGAGCGAGTGAGCCGTTCCGGTCTTCGCGTCTACCGCGGTAAGGACGAGCTGCCGAAGGTGCTCAATGGCCTCGGAATTTCCATCGTCTCCACTTCGTCCGGAATCATGACTGACACGCAGGCCCGAACCAAGGGTCTCGGCGGTGAAGTCATCGGCATCGTGGCCTAAGGAGAGAGAACATGTCACGCGTTGCCAAAAAACCCGTAGTACTGCCGAAGGGCGTAGATGTCCAGGTCGGCGCTGAAGAAATCACAGTCAAGGGCCCGATGGGCACTTTGAAGTTGTCCACACCTCCGGGTGTCGTTGCCAAGATTGAAGACGGTCAGGTGTTGCTCAGTGGCAAGACCGCAGACGACGTCAAGATGGCCGGTACCGCTCGTGCGCTGATCAACAATATGGTTGTTGGCGTCAGTGAAGGTTATCAGCGGAAGCTGGAGTTGGTCGGGGTCGGTTATCGCGCCGCGCTGGCTGGCAAGGATTTGAATCTGACTCTCGGCTTCTCCCATCCGGTTGTCTACAAGGCTCCGGAAGGTATAACCCTCGAGGTTCCAACGCAGACTGAGATCCTGATCAAGGGTACGGACAAGCAGGTCGTTGGACAGGCCGCGGCAAAGATCCGCGCATATCGTCCACCAGAGCCCTACAAGGGCAAGGGTGTACGTTATGCAGGCGAAAAGATCACCTTGAAGGAAGCCAAGAAGGCCTAAGGGCACTTCCGTTTCCTGGAGATAGAAAAGTGAACAAGAACACAGCAAGACTCCGCCGCGCCAAATCGACGCGTATGCATATCCGCTCGCTCGACGTGGCACGTCTCAGCGTTCATCGCACTGGCCAGCATCTGTACGCCCAGATTTTCAGCGCTTCCGGAAACAAGGTCATCGCTACAGCCTCGACCGTGCAGAAGGCAGTTGCGGAAGGCCTCAAGGGAACCAAGAACAAGGAAGCGGCTGCAGCGGTCGGCAAGGCCATTGCAGAGCGTGCGATCAAGGCCGGTATTGAAAATGTTGCTTTTGATCGTTCCGGTTTCCGCTATCACGGCCGCGTCAAGGTTTTGGCTGATGCAGCGCGCGAAGCGGGTTTGAAGTTCTGATTTAGCCGGGTTTTGGGACTCGGTGTGGGATATTCGGTAGAGCGAAGCGGGTTAAGCCCTCGTTAGCGCCGAGATCCGAATATCGAATCCCGCCCCACCACTGATCCACCACAACTCCAAGCGGTTCCAACCGCAAATTGAAGTCCGGATCCACCAGTGACCGGCACAAAGGTGAAACATGTCCAGCAATGATCGTGAGACCAGCGACGGCCTCCTCGAGAAGTTGATCGCAGTGAATCGAGTGGCGAAAACTGTCAAAGGTGGTCGTCAGATGAGCTTTACCGCACTGACAGTCGTCGGTGATGGTGAAGGTAAGGTTGGCTTTGGCTATGGCAAGGCGCGTGAAGTGCCTATCGCCATTCAGAAAGCGATGGAGCGTGCACGCAAGAACATGGTGCATGTCGAGTTGAAGGAAGGAACCTTGTGGCACGCTGTCAAAGCCAATCATGGTGCGGCGCGTGTCTACATGCAGCCGGCATCCGAAGGTACCGGTGTGATTGCCGGAGGTGCGATGCGCGCCGTGCTTGAAGTGGTTGGAGTGAAGGACGTGTTGGCCAAAGCAGTCGGCTCGCGGAATCCGATCAATCTTGTACGTGCGACCATCAATGGCTTGAAGGCGATGGCAACCCCACAAGGTATCGCATCCAAGCGTGGCAAGACGATTGACGAGGTGCTCGGCAATGTCTAATGAAAAAACCAAGACTGTGCGCGTGCGCCTGGTCAAGAGCCCGAACGGCTGCCAAGGTCGCCATCGTTTGAGCGTCAAGGCTTTGGGCCTGCGCAAAATCAACGATGTTCGCGTATTGAAAGACTCGCCGTCGGTACGTGGTCTGATTAATCAGGTCAGTTATCTGGTCAGCGTCGAGAGTGACGCGTAAGCGTCGTCAAGAATTCAGGAGTCGATTCCATGCGTCTCAATACACTCAAGCCCGCGGAAGGTGCACGCAAAGATCGCGTGCGCGTCGGTCGCGGCATCGGATCCGGCCTCGGCAAGACCTGCGGTCGTGGTCATAAGGGCCAGTTCGCGCGTTCCGGCAAGGGTAAGGTAAAGGCTGGCTTCGAAGGCGGTCAGATGCCGCTGCAGCGGCGTTTACCGAAGGTTGGCTTTCGTTCCAAGAAGGCGCTCGAATCCTGCGAGGTTATGCTTTACAGGCTCGAAGCTCTTACGGTTGATGACATCGATTTTGCAGCATTGAAGGCTGCGGGCCTGATCGCGACGCGCGCCGAGCGTGCGAAAGTGGTCATGAAGGGTGAAATCACTCGCGCCATCAAGTTGCGCGGTGTTGCATGTACGGCCGGCGCTCGAGCTGCGATCGAAGCCGCTGGCGGAAGCGTAGAGTAACCGTGGCGAAGTCGAAATCCAGCGGCATGCCTTCACTCGGCAAGCTCACCGAACTGAAACAACGCCTGTTGTTCGTGGTCGGCGCGCTCGTCGTATTTCGTCTCGGTTCGTTCATTCCGGTTCCCGGCGTCAATCCCGAAGCGATGGCTAGGCTGGTCAACAACAGCGGTGGCCTGATCGACATGTTCAACATGTTTTCAGGTGGCGCGCTGAGCCGCTTCTCGCTGTTCGCGCTTGGCGTGATTCCTTACATCTCCGCATCCATTGTGGTGCAGATGTTCAGTTCAGTAATTCCTGCCTGGCAGGCGCTGAAGAAGGAAGGGGAGTCTGGTCGCCGTAAGCTCACCATGTACACGCGCTGGGGAACGGTAGGTCTTTCTGCTTTCCAGTCGTTCGGTGTCGCCACGATGTTGCAGACCCAGCCCGGAATTGTTTATGCGCCCGGCCCGAGCTTTGTGTTTGGAACCGTTGTCGGTTTGACGGCGGGAACATTGTTCTTGATGTGGCTGGGTGAGCAGATTACGGAGCGAGGAATCGGCAATGGTATTTCCCTGATCATTTTTGGCGGTATCGTTGCGGGGCTTCCGACAGCCGTGGTTCATACGCTCGGCATGGCAAGCAGCGGTGAGTTGACTTGGCTCAAGTTGATGCTGGTTCTCTTGGCGGTGCTCGCGGTTACGGTCTTCGTTGTCTTTATGGAGCGCGGGCAGCGGCGGATCACAGTTAACTACGCTCGCAAGCAGGGTGGTGCTGGTCGCGCCTACATGAATCAAAGCTCGCACTTGCCACTCAAGATCAATATGGCTGGCGTGATTCCACCAATTTTCGCATCAAGCTTGATCATGTTTCCTGCCACGGCAGCAGCGTGGTTCAGTAGCTCGAATCAGGTGCGCTGGTTGCAGACGCTGACCGCGGCGTTGGGCCCTGGTGAACCGCTGCATATGTTTATCTACGCGTTGATGATTGTGATTTTCGCGTTCTTCTACACAGCGTTGGTTTTCAATTCTCAGGAAACTGCCGACAACCTCAAGCGCTCAGGAGCTCTTATCCCGGGTATTCGGCCGGGAAAGGCGACCGCAGAATATATTGATGGCGTAATGACACGTTTGACAGGCATTGGCGCCGTTTATCTGGTCGCTGTGTGTTTGGTGCCTGATCTGCTGCGAAATGCCTGGCATGTTCCGTTCTATTTTGGTGGAACATCTTTGCTGATCGTAGTAGTCGTGGTTATGGATTTTACCGCGCAGATTCAGGCGCACCTGGTTTCACACCAGTATGAAAGCCTACTCAAGAAGGCAAACCTCAAGGGTCGCTGAGAGTCGGGTCAAGGGCTGCTGTCGTCACTTCCCGCAGGCGGTGAAGGCAGATGTCGAGGGGGTTTCAGTTTTCCTCGATAACAGATAGAATACGAAGTTCACTGCGCATTTAGTTCTTTCGGAGACATTCAAACATGGCGCGCATTGCGGGTGTCAATCTTCCGGTCCAGAAACATACTGTGATCGGGCTGCAAAGCATTTTTGGTATTGGTCGATCACGGTCGAAGAAAGTCTGTCAGGACGCGGAAGTCGCGCCGGCAACCAAGATCAGGGATCTAACCGAGGCGGAAGTCGAAAAGATTCGCCACGAAATTGCAAAATATACGGTCGAGGGTGACTTGCGTCGCGAAGTGGGTATCGCGATCAAGCGTCTGATGGATCTCGGTTGCTATCGCGGATTGCGTCATCGCCGTGGTTTGCCGATGCGCGGCCAGCGTACACGCACCAACGCTCGTACCCGTAAGGGTCCGCGTCGTGCGATCAGAAAATAATCTGCCCGGAAACGAATCATGAATAAACCGGTCGCTAAGCCGAAGAAAAAGATCAAGCGTGTTGTAACCGACGCCATCTGCCATGTGCAGGCTTCGTTCAACAACACCGTCATCACGATCACCGATCGCCAAGGTAATGCCCTCTCTTGGGCTACCGCCGGTGGTGCGGGTTTTCGTGGATCGCGCAAGTCAACTCCATTCGCAGCTCAGGTTGCAGCGGAAAAGGCAGCGCGAGTTGCAGCCGAATACGGCGTGAAGACGATCGAGGTACGTATCAAGGGTCCAGGCCCTGGTCGTGAATCGTCGGTTCGATCGCTGAATAATGTCGGCTTCAAGGTCACCAACATCATCGACGTGACGCCAATCCCGCATAACGGGTGCCGTCCGCCGAAAAAGCGTCGCGTCTAAAGGAACATACATGGCTCGTTATATTGGACCCACCTGTAAGCTGGCTCGGCGCGAAGGCACTGATCTCAGCCTAAAGAGCCCGGCGCGCGCGCTCGATTCGAAGTGCAAGCTGGAGCAGAAGCCAGGTCAACATGGTGCCGCCCGCAAGGGTCGCCTGTCGGACTATGGCGTGCAGCTGCGTGAGAAGCAAAAGGTCAAGCGTATCTATGGCCTGCTTGAGCGTCAGTTCCACAAGTATTATGTCAAGGCCTCAAACCAGAAGGGCAATACGGGCGAAAACCTGTTGCGCCAGTTGGAAACACGCCTCGACAACGTCGTCTATCGCATGGGTTTTGCAGTCACACGCGCCCAGGCTCGTCAGCTTGTTGCCCACCGCGCTGTTTCGGTGAATGGCGCGCGCGTGAATCTGCCTTCTTACCAAGTCCGGGCGGGCGACGAGGTTTCTCTCACCGAGGGCGCGCGCAGTCAGCTGCGCGTCCAGGAATCGCTGACCGTTTCGCAAGAGATGGATCTGGTTCCAACGTGGGTTGAGGTCGACGCGAAGAAATTCAGCGGCATTTTCAAGTCGCTGCCTGAGCGCTCGGATCTACCCTCGGATATCAACGAGAGCCTGATCATCGAGCTTTACTCGAAGTAATTTACCGCAACTTTCGGAGTCCCTGTTCATGGCAGGATCCACCAATGTGCTGCGTCCTCGCGGCATTCAAGTCGAACGTATGGATCTCAATCACGCGAAAGTCGTGGTTGAGCCGTTGGAGCGTGGTTTTGGCCACACTCTTGGCAATGCCCTCCGTCGTGTCTTGTTGTCATCTATTCCAGGCTGCGCGATTGTCGAAGTTGAAATCGACAACGTTCTGCATGAGTACACCACCCTTGAGGGTTTGCAGGAGGACGTTATTGAAGTCCTGCTCAATCTCAAGGACATCGCTATTCGCATGCATGGTCATGACGAAACCACGCTGACCCTGAGCAAGAAAGGGAAAGGCGTCGTCACGGCGGGTGATATCACACTGGACCACTCGGTCGAGATCGTGAATCCCGAGCACGTGATTTGCCACTTGACCAAAGATATCACGCTGAATATGCGTCTCAAGGTCGAGCGTGGCGTGGGCTATCAGCCTGCGGTCTCGCGTCGCCTTCCGGACGAAGAAGCGCGCCCGATTGGTCGTCTCCCGCTTGATGCCTCTTTCTGTCCGGTACGGCGAGTTGCCTATCAGGTCGATAGCGCTCGTCTTGAGCAGCGGACCGATCTTGACAAGCTGGTTCTGGAGATCGATACCAATGGTGCGATCGATGCCGAGGAGGCTGTTCGCAAGGCAGCCGAGATTCTTCAGGATCAGATTTCCATTTTCGGTGATTTCACGCGCCGTGAGAGCACCGATGCTGCGACCGACAAGAGTGGTGTCGACCCGGTGCTGCTGCGTCCAATCGACGATCTTGAATTGACTGTTCGCTCTGCAAACTGCCTCAAGGCCGAAAGCATTTACTACATCGGCGATCTCGTGCAGAAGACCGAAGTTGAGTTGCTGAAGACGCCGAATCTGGGCAAGAAATCGCTTACCGAAATCAAGGATGTTCTGGGTCAGCGTGGTCTGTCACTTGGAATGAAGCTTGAATCGTGGCCGCCGCCGGGAATTTCGCACGGCATGCAGTTGGGTTAAGGCCTTTGTTTGTGATTGTTGTTTGTGCGATCTTCCTTGATCGCAGCTCGGGCATTGCTCTTGGTTACTTGTGCGATCATCCATGATCGCTTCGTAGTTGGAGCACGACCAGGGCCGAAGTAGGGCGTTGGTTTTGCATCAAAAGCGGCCATCCGTGGCCGCACTCTTTACAAGAGCTTTTGCTCTGGTGGAGATGTTTTAAAACAAGCCTCTTTCGAGGCTAATAATAAGCGGGTAACCGCGGATTGTCGGACACAAGTGCCGGCTTTTCATAACAATAGATAGTGAGAACTTCACCATGCGCCACCAAAAATCCGGTCGCAAACTCAATCGCACCAGCAGCCATCGCGAAGCGATGTTCAAGAACATGGCCGCGTCTCTGTTCAAGCATGAGCTGATTCGCACCACGTTGCCGAAAGCGAAGGAACTGCGTCGTGTTGCAGAGCCACTCATCACGCTGGCCAAGACGGATGGCGTTGCCAATCGTCGACTTGCGTTTGCACGTTTGCGTGACAAGCAGGCGGTAGGCAAGCTTTTTGTCGAGCTCGGCCCGCGCTTTCGTGAGCGCAAGGGTGGCTACCTGCGGATCCTCAAGTGCGGATTTCGCGTAGGTGACAGTGCACCGATGGCGTACGTCGAGTTGCTTGATCGTCCGCCGGCAGCGACTCCCGCCGAGGATTGATCATCGCATCGCCGCCGTACAGAAAAGCCCCGTCAATGCGGGGCTTTTTCTTTTGTGAAGCGCCAGTGATTGCTGCGATTGTGCACTCACTTCACCCTCGCGCAGTGGGTTGGATGGAGTTGGCGGGAACCGATAGCGGATCGCCGGGTCTCAATTGCCATTGAAGCTGGGTCTAGAGTCTGTTGAGTCGAGCGGCTAAAAGCCTCTACCGGGGATATTGCGTTTCAGGTTTTGCGCGCCAGCTCGATAGCGCTTGGAAGCGAAAAAAATCTTCGTTTGATTCCGGGTAGTTCGTGTTGATTTTGGAAATGGCGTCGATGTTTCGGTCATACGCTGAATTTTCGTAGAGTCCGAAGCAATAATTCATTGCTCATCACCGTTTCGAGGTTCCATGATGATTCGAGTTTCGTCACGCAAGATGTTTCTCTTGATTGCCTGCGCCTCTGCGCTTCTTATGGGTTACGCCCTTTTCGCTCAATATGTTTTGCATTACGAGCCCTGCATGCTTTGCATGGTCCAGCGTGTTTTCGTGTGCGCCGTTGGATTGATCGCCTTGGTCGCTGGGCTGCATGGTCCTGGTCGCACCGGTAATCGCATCTATGCCGTTTTGACCGCGCTGGCGGCTGTTGGCGGCGGCTACATTGCAGCGCGGCATGTCTATCTGCAAAGCCTGCCTCCTGAGCAACTTGATGGCTGCGCACCCTCGTTTGAGTACGCGTTGAGCAATTTCGATTCACTTAAATTCCTCAAGACGATTTTTATCCGGGATCAGGACTGCGGTGTGATTGATTGGACCTTCCTCGGCCTCGCAATGCCAGCGTGGGTGCTCGCTTGTTTCGCCGTCTTGTTGGTTGCAGCGTTGTGGGCGGGCTTCCGACGCGTCTGATTTCGCTTGCGTCACGGCTATGGCATGATGGTTGCCGCAGTGCAGCAAAGAGAGTGGCGATGAAACACGAGCGCAATATCGGTCCGGTCCGTGAGGCTGAAAATTGGTCCCCCGACTCTTGGCGCCAGAAGCCAGCCATTCAGCAGCCGACATACGAGGACGCAAACGAGTTTGCGAGCGTGTTCGATCAGCTTTCCCTATTGCCGCCCTTGGTTACGTCATGGGAGATTCTCGCGTTACGCGGTCTGCTTGCCGACGCCGCAGAAGGCAAGCGCTTTTTGCTCCAGGGCGGGGATTGCGCCGAGAGCTTCGATGATTGCACCTCGCCGCTGATTTCCAATCGGCTCAAAGTCATGCTTCAGATGAGCCTGGTGCTTACCCATGGCCTCAAGCTGCCAATCGTCCGCGTCGGCCGATTCGCCGGACAGTACGCCAAGCCCCGATCCACCGATACCGAAACTCGCGATGGCGTCACGTTGCCGTCTTATCGTGGAGATATCGTCAACGCACCAGCGTTCGATGCTGTGTCGCGTCGAGCTGATCCACGTCGACTGATCAAGGGCCACGCACGCTCAGCGATGACGATGAACTTCGTTCGCGCGCTTATCGATGGAGGCTTCGCAGACCTGCACCATCCCGAGTACTGGGACTTGGCTTGGGTGGAACACTCGCCATTGCAGAGCGAGTACCGGCAAATGGTCGAGTCGATCGGCAACTCGCTGCGCTTCATGGAAACCCTGGCGGGTAACTCGGCAGCGGAGTTTCAACGCGTGGATTTCCATACCTCGCACGAAGCACTGCTCTTGCACTACGAAGAGGCGATGACGCGCCAAGTTCCTCGTCACTGGGGATGGTTCAATCTCTCCACGCACTTTCCATGGATCGGAATGCGAACGGCCGATATTGACGGAGCGCATGTTGAATATTGCCGCGGGATACGCAATCCGATCGGCGTGAAGGTGGGTGTCTCCACCCAGCCCGATCAATTGATGCGATTGATTGACGCCCTTGATCCGGATAACCAACCGGGGCGTTTGACTCTGATCCATCGGATGGGAGCGAAGCACGTCGACAAGGCACTGCCGCCGTTGTTGAAGGCGGTCAAGGCAGCAGGGCGCAAAGTGCTGTGGTGCTGTGACCCGATGCATGGAAACACCGAGTCGCTCGGTAGTGGCGTGAAGACCCGGCGTTTCGAGAACATCCGCAATGAACTTGATCAAGCCTTCGATATTCATTCGGAAGCAGGAACCCGGCTCGGCGGTGTGCATCTGGAATTGACCGGCGAAAACGTGACCGAATGTATGGGTGGGGCTCGTGATTTGACCGAGACCGATCTGTCGCGCGCGTATAAATCATCGGTCGATCCTCGTTTGAACTACGAGCAATCGCTGGAGTTGGCCATGCTCATCGTTCGCAAGCGCGGCGATAGCTTGTGATTGAATGATCGTGGGGGAAAAATTGATCTCGACTAGCGCAAGTCACGCGCTGCCAATGTCGTGAAAATCGCCTGAATCAGCCGCCCGGTCGATTATTCTGCATTTTGAAGAACAATCCGGGCTAGTTACCAGGATTCGGTTAAATACGCTATGCCACTGCGCGGCTTGCGTGTTCCTTGATTTTTATCAGCATCGCCGCCAGCCCGTTTGAACGTGTCGGTGATAGATGCTTGGCCAGACCAATCGTGTCAATGAAGCGAGGCTCGGTTTGCAGGATCTCAGCGGCAGAACGGCCTGAGTACACACGCACGAGAAGGGCGATCAGTCCCGATACGATCGACGAGTCGCTGATCGCATGAAACTCGATTTTTTCGGCATCGCCGCTGGCGAGTAGCCAGACTTGCGACTGGCAACCGTGGACCTTGTTGACATCGTTTTTGGCATCGTCCGGAAACACGGGAAGCTTGCGTCCCAGATCGATCAGGTACTGATAGCGCTCGGTCCAGTCGCCGAAGAAGGCGAACTCATCGGCAATGGCATTTTGCGCGAGCTCAGCGCTCGATTCCGACTCAGGGTTTGCGGCAATTTCGTGGGTGTTGTTCATCCAATCACTCTAACGGCATTCGCTGTCGATTTCAGTTCAGACCGATGCATCGGCGCTCGATAGCACTTTCCAGCGCGCGCCATCGGCGCTGTCCTCGATCACCACATTTTTTTCCGCCAGCTCTTTGCGGATCTCGTCCGCGCGAGAGAAATCTTTTGACGCGCGAGCCGCTTGGCGCTCATCGAGTAGTCCCTGCACCCATGCCGCATCAATGATCGCACCGGATTCAGTCTGCTTGAACCAGGCTTCGGCGTCTTCGTGCAGTAACCCGATCAGATGGGCAGCACCGAGCAGTGCGGCCTTGCTGCGATGCCGGTCCGAGTCGGTGTTTGCCTGACGCGCTGCATCGGCCAATCCTGAGAGAATGGCCATCGCGGCGGGCGTATTGATGTCATCACACAATGCCGCCTCGAACGCTTCGGGGACGGTTTCCTCGGCTGTAGCAACCTCGATGTCGGCACGATCACGTAAAACTCCGTACCAGCCATCGAGGGTTGCTCGCGATTGGCTAAGCGTACTTTCAGACCAATCCAATGGCTGCCGATAGTGCGCGCGAAGTAGTAACAAGCGCAGCACCTCGGCTGGATATTTATCGAGTAGATCGTGCAGAACCATTACGTTCCCAAGCGACTTCGACATTTTTTTGCCGCCGAAAGTCAGCATTCCATTGTGCAACCAGTATCGCGCGAAGATTTTCCCGCCATGCGCGCAGGTGCTTTGCGCAATTTCATTCTCATGATGCGGAAACATGAGGTCGTTGCCGCCCGCGTGGATGTCGATGGTTTCGCCAAGATGTGCCGCCGCCATGGCAGAACACTCAATGTGCCAGCCGGGCCGGCCGCGGCCCCAGGGACTTTCCCAGCCGGGCAAATCGTCTGTGGAGGGTTTCCACAACACGAAATCGCCTGGATTTCTTTTGTACGGCGCGACGTCGATACGCGCTCCGGCCAGCATGTCCTCGGTCGATCGGCCAGACAGTTTGCCGTAGTCGGGAAAACTGTCGATGTTGAAAAGCACGTGGCTTTCGACCGCGTAGGCGTGCCCGCTGTCAATCAGGCTTTCGCACATCGCGATGATCTCGGCGATATGCGCGGTCGCATGGGGCACGACATCCGGTGGTTCGACGCCGAGTCGGGCGAGATCATCGTGGTAAGCCTGGGCGAAGCGGTCCGTGATGGTAGAGATCGGGGTGCCCGCTTCACGCGCAGCCGCATTGATCTTGTCATCAACATCCGTGATGTTGCGAGCGTAGACGAGGTTTCCGCAGTTGCGACGCAGCAGTCGGGCAAGCAGGCCGAAAACCACCGGCGGCCGGGCGTTGCCGACATGAATGTAGTCATAGACCGTCGGTCCGCAGACATACATCGTTATCCGCTGCGAATTCGCAGGAACGAACTCCTCGATGCGTCGGCTCAGCGTGTTGTAAAGGCGCAATTTCATGATCTTGATGAATCTGAACAAATAAGGATGGCGGCCGATAATAGCAGCCCACGAATCAGTGCAGTTTCGCGCGCAATCAGCCCGCTGATGCTTTGCCCGACATTCAGTCAGGCTGTGTTGTAATTTCGCTCAGATAGTGGCGTCAGTGCGCCGTATCGAGTGTGATGCGGACCAGCAAGGCAGGCCCAATGAAGGCTTCGCACAGGCAATCACCAACCCGATTGGAGCGTAGCAATGAGCAACAAATTTCTGATGGTCGGCTTGTCTGCCGCAATGGGCCTGATCTGCAGCTCCATGGCAGTCGGTCAGGAACGTGGTTACGAGGGAGACGTTGCGCAAGATAACAGTCGCCTGGCCTGGGCCGACGTGCTGCGGGTCGATCCCGTCTACGACAACGTAGTAAACACGCGGCCTCGCGAAGACTGTTACGACACCGATGTGGATCGTCGCTATGACTCCCGAGGCAACAATACGGCAGGTACCGTGATTGGCGCGATTGTTGGCGGCGCCTTGGGTAATCAGGTGGGCAAGGGCGATGGTCGCAAGGCGGCTACGGTGGCAGGCGCGTTGATTGGCGGTGCTATCGGCAATGACCAGGCGCGACGTGATGACCGCTACGCTCCGGAGACACAAACACGATGCCGTACCGTCAGCGAGCGCTATAGCGAGCGCAGAATCGTTGGCTACGACGTCCAGTATCGTTATAGAGGCGACGTTTACATGTCGAATCTCAATTACGACCCCGGCGAGCGCATGCGCGTGCGCATCAGTGTGACCCCTGCCGAATAGACGTCCGGACTTCCGTTTGAGTAAAGGGCCGCATGGAGTGGCCCTTTTTACATTGCGCGCCCGTAGGCGTCTGTTGCGCTGCAGTATGAATCCAAGTAACGTCACCCACTGATGAACATCCATTTCGCCAACGTCGACATCCTGACCAGCGCCCGCATGGCCGCTGGCATGACCTCGCGTGCGCGTCGACCGATGGCTTTAAACTCAGCCGGGTAAGTCGCGCAGTTTTTCGTTTTCGACCCAAACCCGGCCAACGCGCCGGGTTTTTTATTGCCATGGATGGCATGTATGTCTGAAAGGCAGGAGCATTTTTCAGACGATTGCCATGGATGGCATGACTGTCTGAAATGCAGGAGCATTTTCAAACGATTTTTGCAGGGGATACCGTGAATACAAGACACTTTTTAAGTACACAGGATTGGAGCCGCAGCGAACTTGACGGGCTGCTGACGAAGGCGCGTGAATTCCAGCAATCGAAACTCGGCGATGCGATGCAAGGCAAGTCGATTGCCTTGCTGTTCTTCAATCCATCGATGCGCACACGCACGAGTTTCGAACTCGGTGCACATCAGCTGGGCGGAAAAGCCATCGTGCTTGCGCCAGGCAAAGACGCCTGGGGAATAGAGTTTGAGTTGGGCACGGTAATGGATGGTGAGACCGAGGAGCACATCGCAGAAGTCGCGCGCGTGTTGAGTCGCTATGTTGATCTGATCGGTGTGCGTGCTTTTCCAAAATTCCAGGATTGGTCTGTCGATCGCGAGGATCGCGTAATCCAGGCATTTGCCAAGCACTCGACGGTGCCGGTGATCAACATGGAAACGATCACCCATCCTTGTCAGGAGCTCGCCCACATCATGGCCTTGCAGCAGCATCTCGGAGCTGACCTTAAGCGTCGCAAGTACGTCTTGACCTGGACCTATCATCCGAAACCGCTGAACACGGCGGTTGCCAACTCGGCGCTGCAGATCGCGACGCGCTATGGCATGGACGTGACCTTGCTGTGCCCCACCGAGGAATATCTGCTGGACCCGCGCTATATGGATTTCGCTCGCCAGAATGTTGCCGAGAATGGTGGCAGCTTGAGGGTCAGTCACGATATCGAAAGCGCTTACCGCGATGCCGATGTCGTCTACGCCAAGAGCTGGGGTGCGATACCGTATTTTGGTCGCTGGGAGGAGGAGAAGCCTATCCGTGATGCGCATCAGCACTTCATCGTTGACGAAGCCAAAATGGCCTTGACCAATAACGGCCTGTTCAGTCATTGCCTGCCGTTGCGGCGCAACGTCAAGGCCACCGACGCGGTGATGGATTCACCGGCCTGCATCGCGATTGATGAGGCCGAGAATCGCTTGCACGTACAGAAGGCGTTGATGGCTGCTCTGGTCGAGAATGGGGGCGGGAATAAAGATTGAATAGAAACCAGTTCTGAGCTGATCACACCTTCCAGCAGTAGCCAACAGGAAATTCCGATGTCGACTGATTCTCCCATTGCCGATTCCCCTTTATCGAATCCCGAACAACGAGACATTGTTCTCGCGTTCTCAGGAGGACTGGATACCAGCTTCTGCATTCCCTACCTGCAAGAGCGTGGCTATGCGGTGCATACCGTGTTTGCCGATACCGGTGGCGTTGATGACGAGGAGCGAGCCTTCATTGAAGCTCGCGCAGCCGAGCTGGGCGCGGCCACTCATGTGACGGTCGATGGTGGCCCGGCAATCTGGAGCGGTTTCGTCAAACCGTTTGTGCAAGCGGGCGAGGGTTACCAGGGCCAGTATCCGCTGCTCGTTTCCGATCGCTATTTGATTGTCGAGGCCGCACTGGAGCGCGCGAAGGAACTGGGCACACGCATGATCGCGCACGGTTGTACTGGAATGGGCAATGATCAGGTGCGTTTTGATCTGACCGTTAAGGCGCTTGGTGATTACGAAATCATTGCACCGATCCGCGAAATCCAGAAAGAGCACACTGAGGTTCGCGCCTACGAGCAGCACTATCTCGAAGAGCGCGGTTACGGCGTTCGAGCCAAGCAGAAGGCCTATACGATCAATGAGAACCTGCTTGGTCTGACCATGTCAGGCGGTGAAATCGATCGCTGGGAAGCACCGGGTGAAGGTGCGCGCGGATGGTGCGCGCCGCGCCCGGAATGGCCGACAAGTGCCTTGCAGGTAACGCTCACTTTCGAACATGGCGAAGCCGTTAAACTCGATGGTGAGCGATTGCCAGGCCACACCATTCTCGCCCGGCTCAACGCGTTGTTCGCACCCTATGGAGTGGGTCGCGGTATCTACACAGGCGACACGACGATCGGTCTCAAGGGCCGCATCATCTACGAAGCGCCGGGCTTGACCGCCTTGCTCGTCGCGCATCGCGCACTCGAAGAAGCGGTGCTGTCGAAAGCACAGAACCGCTTCAAGCCAATCGTGGCGAAACAGTGGGTCGAACTCGTCTACGAGGGCTTTTTCCACGATCCGCTGAAGACTGATCTTGAAGCGTTTCTCAGCGCCAGCCAGCGCTGCGTCAACGGCGAGGTGGTTCTCGAAACGCAAGGCGCAATGGTCGAAGCTGTATCGATCGACTCGCCACACATCCTCGCCGCCAAGGGTGCAACCTATGCGCAGACGGCGGATTGGGGAGTGGCTGAGGCCGAAGGCTTCATCCGCTTGTATGGCATGAGCTCGACTCTGTGGGCTGAAGTGAATCGGGATACGAGCGCATGAACGATCTTCTAGCCGCCACGCTCGATCACCTGCGTAACCTGGTCGCAATCGATACGCGCAATCCACCGCGCGCCATCGACACGGGCGGTATTTTCGATTATCTGCGCCGAAATCTTCCCGGGTTCGAGGTTGAAGTTGTCGATCACGGTGCCGGTGCGATTAGCCTGCATGCGACACGTGGCAAGCCGAAGATACTTTTCAACGTGCATGTCGATACGGTTCCCGATTCACCGAACTGGTCGGCCAGCCCTTTCGATTTGCGCCTCACCGAGGATCGTGCAATCGGGCTCGGGGCCTGCGACATCAAGGGTGCGGCTGCAGCGCTGATTGCGGCGGCGAATCGTACGTCAGGCGATGCCGCGTTTCTTTTCTCCTCCGACGAGGAAGCCAATGATCCGCGCTGCATTGCCGGATTTCTAACGCGCGGCATTCCTTACGAAGCCGTACTCGTGGCTGAACCCACTCAAGCTCAGGCCGTGCTCGCGCATCGCGGTATCAGCTCGGTTTTGATGCGCTTTGCCGGGACGGCGGGGCATGCTTCGGCCCAGCAGTCATCAGCCGACAGCGCTCTGCATCAGGCGATTCGCTGGGGCGACAAGGCTCTCGCGCATGTTGAATCCCAAGCCCATGAGCGCTTCGGTGGACTGACCGGACTACGCTTCAACATCGGCCGAATCGAGGGTGGGATCAAGGCCAACATGATTGCGCCAGTCGCCGAACTGCGTTTCGGTTTTCGACCGCTGCCATCGACCGATGTCGACGATTTGCTGCAGACTTTCCGCCACTTCGCGGATCCGCAAGCCGCTGAATTCACCGAAACGTTCCGTGGTCCGAGTTTGCCGTCGGGCCTCATTGCGGATGCCGAAAGCCGACGCCTCGCAGCGCGCGATGTGGCCGACGAGCACGACCTGTCGATTGGCAACGCGGTTGATTTCTGGACCGAAGCCTCGTTGTTCTCGCGAGCAGGTTACACCGCTCTGGTTTATGGTCCCGGTGACATCGCTCAGGCGCACAGCGCCAACGAGTGGGTCGCTTTCGATCAACTGACCAAGTACGCGCAATCTGTCATCAGGATGATGCAATGAACAAGGCCACTCGACAGACGCGACAAACCATCGTGCGACTGCTCTCAAGCATGGCTAGCGCGAAAGAAATCTCTCAATATCTCAAGCGATTTTCTCAGATCGATGCAAAGCGCTTTGCCGTGGTCAAGGTGGGTGGTGCGGTGCTTCGTGACGATCTCGATGCACTGACTTCCTCGCTCGCGTTTTTGCAGGAGGTCGGATTGACTCCGATTGTTGTCCATGGTGCCGGTCCACAGTTGGATGAGGAGCTAGCTGGCGCCGGTATCGAGAAACGCACGATCAACGGATTGCGCGTGACCTCGCCCCAAGCTCTGGCGATCGTTCGCCGCGTGTTCCAGGCGCAGAATCTTAAACTCGTGGAGGCATTGCAGGAGGCAGATACGCGCGCAACGTCGATCACGTCCGGTGTATTCGAGGCTGATTATCTCGATCGCGAATCGCTCGGATTGGTCGGGCAAGTCCAGTCTGTCAACCTCGCCCCGATTGAAGCCAGCCTCCAGGCTGGATCCATCCCTGTCATCGCGAGCATGGGAGAAACAGTCGGCGGGCAAATCCTCAACATCAACGCCGATTTTGCCGCCAACGAACTTGTGCAGGTGTTGCAGCCTTATAAAATAATTTTTCTGACGGGTACCGGTGGTCTTCTGGATGGTCAGAATAAGGTCATCGACTCGATCAACCTGTCGACCGAATACGAGTCATTGATTGCGCAGTCGTGGCTGCATTCGGGCATGCGCGTGAAAATAGAGCAGATCAAGAAACTGCTCGATCGACTGCCGCTGACCTCGTCGGTATCGATCACCCAACCCGCCGAGTTGGCCAAGGAATTGTTCACACACAAAGGCTCGGGAACGTTGATCCGGCGTGGAGAGAAAGTGCTCCGTGTCGACTCATGGGATCAACTCGATCTTCCTCGCTTGCGCAAGCTGATCGACTCCAGCTTTTCTCGTATCCTCGTTGATGACTACTTCGAGCGCACGCCGTTGCTCCGTGCGTATGTCAGTGAGAACTATCGCGCCGCTTTGATACTTGTCGAGGAAGGTGGCTTCACCTATCTCGACAAGTTCGCTGTACTCGATGAAGCGCAAGGTGAGGGCCTCGGCCGCGCGGTTTGGCAGGTGATGCGCGATGAGAATCCTCAGCTGTTCTGGCGCTCGCGTCACCTTAATCCAGTCAATCCATTTTACTACGCCGAATCGGATGGATGCTACAAGATGGATCAGTGGAAAGTATTCTGGTACGGCATCAGCGGCTTCGCCGAGATCGAGCAATGTGTGGATCATTGCCGCTCGCGGCCTTCAACATTGAGCGCTTGCTCGGAGGTGGCGGCATGATGAGGTCTATTGGAATCGTCGGCGCACGCGGTCACACCGGCGCCGAGCTGATTCGCCTTGTTGCTGCACATGAAGGGTTTGAGCTCGCTTTTGTTTCATCGCGCGAACTGCGTGGGCAGCGTGTAGCCGATCAGGTTGAGGGCTACTCTGGCGAGCTTCGCTACGAGTCATTGGAGGCGCATGAAGTCGCCGCTCGATTGGTCGATGCCGTTGTCCTGGCGCTGCCGAACGGCAAGGCTGCGCCCTACGTCGACGAAGTCGAGGCGAGTGCCTGCGACACCCTCATCCTCGATCTGTCAGCCGACTATCGGTTTGATGAAGCCTGGTATTACGGCCTGCCGGAGTTGACTCGCACACGCTATTCGGGCCAGCGGAGGATCAGCAACCCCGGTTGCTATGCCACGGCGATGCAGCTGGCAATTTCGCCATTGCGCGACGCGTTGGCCGGGCCTCCGCAGTGTTTCGGCGTGTCGGGTTACTCAGGCGCCGGAACGACGCCCTCTGACAAGAATGATCCTGACAATCTGCGCGACAACCTGATGCCGTATTCGCTGGTCGGTCATATGCATGAGCGCGAAGTCTCGCGGCAGCTTGGTGTTCCGGTGGAGTTCATGCCGCACGTTGCGCCGCATTTCCGCGGCATCACGATGACGGTCAACCTCTGGCTGCAGCAGGCAATGAGACGTGATGAGATTCTCTCCCGCTATGAGGATCTTTACGCCGACGAAGCGTTGGTCAAAATCATCGATGAGGCGCCTTGGGTCAGCCGCATTGCCGGAAAACACCATGCTGAAATTGGAGGTTTCATGCTGGCGCCGGGCGGCAAGCGTGTTGTTGTTGTCGCTACTCTCGACAACCTGCTCAAAGGTGCCGCAACCCAAGCGATGCAGAATCTCAATATGGCCTTTGGCTTCCATGAACTGAGCGGGATTCCAACGGCACGACGCGAGATTGAGGTGGCGCAATGAGTGATCTTCTGTGGCAGAAGCCGGGCGTCAAGACCGATCAAAACATCATGCGATTTCTTGCCGGTGATGATGTTGTTCTGGATCGCGAATTCTTCCTTTTTGATATCGAGGCGAGCAAGGCGCATGTCGAAGGGCTTGCTCATATCAACATGATCAATGCAAAGGAGTCGGCCGACCTGATCCGCGAACTCGATCTGCTCGCTGTTGATTTCAGTAGTGGAGTGTTCGTTCTTGATGAGCGCTTTGAGGACGGTCATTCGGCGATCGAGGCGCGACTGATCGAGCGATTGGGCGACGCTGGACGCAAGGTTCACAGCGGGCGCAGCCGCAACGATCAGGTGCTCGTCGCGAGTCGACTCTGGTTGAAATCGAAACTGCTTGAGCTTTCCTTGACATGCGCGGCAGTGGCGAATGTCTGTATCTATCGTGCCGAACGCGACGTTTTGCCAATGCCCGGGTACACGCATCTTCAGCGAGCGGTCGTATCGTCGACGGCGATGTGGTTTGCCGCCTTTGCCGAAGCCTTTATCGACAACAGCTGGCGCGCGCGGCAGACACTCGATCTGATCGATGCGAATCCGCTCGGTACGGCTGCGGGTTTTGGCGTCAATCTCAAGCTCGATCGTGAACATACGACGACCAAGCTTGGTTTCGCACGCATGCAGATCAGTCCCATCTACACGCAGCTCTCGCGCGGCAAATTCGAGATTGCCGCGCTCGATGCGCTCGGTGCCGCGGTTCTCGACCTGCGCCGTCTGGCATGGGATCTTTCGCTATTCACCACGGCTGAATTTGGATTTGTGGAACTGCCTGCGCAGTACACGACCGGCAGCTCGATCATGCCGAACAAGCGCAATCCCGATGTCATTGAACTGATGCGTGCGAGCTACGCAAGCGTAGCTGCCGCGCGCACGGAAATCGAACAGCTGTTATCATTGCCGACCGGGTATCAACGTGATCTGCAAGCAAGCAAGGGTTCTATTGTTCACGGTTTTCATTGTGGACTCGGCGCGCTGGCGCTCTTGCCCGGCCTTCTCGAGCAGATGAAGTGGAATGCGGCGACGATGCATGCCGCGATCGATCCCTCCATGTACGCAACCGATGTTGCCATCGAGGCGGCGATTTCAGGCGTTCCATTTCGCGATGCCTATCGCGCCGCAGCCGGCTCAACCGAACAAACCGGGCAGGGGCGTAGTCCGGAATCCAGTCTTGCTGCGCGAACGTCGCCGGGGTCCGGGGCTGATCTTCGTCTCGACGAATTGCGCAATCGACTTTCAGCATTGCGCTGATCTTGAAAACCAAATGGAATGGCGATCCGAGGATCGTCTACGGAATTGCTTGATGAACACTGTCGCAGTAAACATCTCAACCCATCGCTTCAACGAGCAGCCGCTGCCCGAGTGGCGTCGCGCCGTGCTGAAAGTGGGCAGCAGCCTGCTTGCTGCCGATGGCACGGGCCTCGACCCTGATCATGTTTTGGGTCTTGCGCGGTTTGTTGCGGCCAGTCATGCGCAAGGCCGCGAGGTCATCATCGTTTCCTCGGGAGCGGTTGCTGCTGGCCGAACGATCGTCTCCAAACAGCCGAGTTTCGGCGCGGCCATGGCCGAGCGTCAGGCGCTAGCGGCTCTCGGTCAGGTGCAGATGATCGGTCTCTGGCAACGGCTGATCAAGCGGCCAGTCGCACAGGTGCTTTTGACCCACGATGATTTGCGCAATCGTCGTCGCTATCTCAAGGCGCGCATGACCTTGATGGAGCTGCTTCGTGTTGGCGCACTGCCCATCGTCAACGAAAACGATACGGTAGCCGTTGATGAGCTTCGACTTGGCGACAACGACAATCTTGCCGCCATTGTTGCCGCACTCGCTGATGCCGATCTATTGCTGATCGCCACCGATATCGACGGCTTGTACACAGCCAATCCGCGTGTCGATCCTGAGGCCGAGCCGATCCTTCAACTGCCGACGATCACCAAGGCGAGCATGGATATGGCGGGTGGGGCTGGTTCGGCCTCGGGCACGGGCGGCATGCGCACCAAACTCGAAGCGGCAATCAAGGCGGCCAAGGCGGGTATTGAAACAATCCTTTTCAATGGCACCAACCCGACGACGGTGAGTTTGCTTGCAGAAGGCAAGCTGCATGGCTCGCGCCTGGGGTCGAGGCGAAAAAGCATGACAGCGCGCAAATACTGGCTGCGCCATGTACCGCTCGTGCCTGGCGCAATTCTCATTGACGATGGTGCCGCGCAGGCGCTGAAAGGCAAGGGCGCATCGCTGCTGCCGCTTGGCATTGTCGGCGCACTCGGCGAATTCGCACGCGGCGACATGATCGAGATCCTCTGCAACAAGGAGGGTGGCGACCGCATGGTGGGTCGTGGCCTGACCCAGTACTCAGCGGTGGACATCCGTCGTATCGCGAGACGTCACACACGCGATATCGAATCAGTCCTCGGCTATCACTACGGCGAAAGCGTCGTTCACCGTGACGATATGGTTACAGGATAAATCTATGTCTTTTGATATGAAAGCTGCAGCGCTGCAGTGTCGTGAAGCTGCTGCTGCGGTTGCTGCGCTCTCAGCCGACGCAAAGCGCGTAATGCTTCTCGCCATGGCGGAGCGGATCGATGCCAATGTTGAGCTGATACTGAAGGCCAACACACTCGATATGGCTCAGGCCGAACACAGGGGCATCGGTGCGGCGATGCTTGATCGCCTGCGTCTGGATGCCGGTCGCATTGGCGGAATTTCCGCTGGCTTGCGCGAAGTGGCTGGCCTTGCGGATCCGGTCGGGCAGGTAACCCACCGCGACACGCGTCCGAATGGCGTTGTTGTCGAGCGCGTTCGCGTGCCGCTCGGTGTCATTGCGATGATCTACGAAGCACGGCCCAATGTGACCGTCGACGCTGCCGCTCTGTGTCTCAAGGCCGGCAATGGTGTAATTCTGCGCGGCGGCTCCGAAGCCATCCATTCCAATCGTGCGCTGGCCGGATTGCTGCATCAATCCTTGCTCGAAGCCGGCGTCCCGGCCGCAGCCCTGATTCTGGTTGAAGATCTGCGCCGCGAGACGATGCTTGAACTGCTTCAGTTGACCGATATTGTTGACCTCGCAATCCCCCGTGGCGGAGAAGGTTTGATTCGATTCGTCGCCGAGCACGCGCGCGTGCCTGTCATCAAACATTACAAGGGCGTCTGTCACCTGTGTGTCGACAAGGCTGCCAATCTCGATCTCGCGTTGGACCTTCTGATTGATGGCAAGGTCAGCCGACCGAGTGCCTGCAACGCATTGGAAACCCTGCTCGTGCACAAGGATGTTGCGGATACTTTTCTGCCACGAGCCGCAGCGGCGCTTGCCTCACACAAGGTGGAGATGCGTGGTTGTGAGCGCACGCGAGCGTTGCTGCCTGACATGGCTGCAGCAAGCGATGCGGACTATGCCGCCGAGTTTCTCGATCTGATCATCGCGATCCGTATTGTCGATGATCTGGACGCGGCCATCGCGCATATCCGCGAGTTCACCTCGGATCACACCGAAGTCATTGCGACCACAGATGCTGCAGCAGCAGAAAAATTTATCGCGGCATTGCGCTCGGCGGTCGTCATGGTCAACACCTCTTCACGATTCAGCGACGGCGGTGAGCTTGGGCTTGGAGCCGAAATCGGTATTTCGACAACCCGCCTGCACGCCTACGGCCCGATGGGCATCGATGCCCTGACCATTGAGCGCTATGTTCTCCATGGGGAAGGCCAGGTTCGCCACGGCTTGTCGAACACCGTGACTGGCGACTGATTCATTCCGGTTGCCCTGGTTTGAGCTAGTCTGAGCTTCCGCTCACTGTGGGCGGGCTAGAGAAACATTGCCCCACGGATCGATACACAGTGAGCCTGAGCCTTAATCTCGACAAGACCAGCCGACTGCTGATCGTCGTTCCTCATCCGGATGACGAGATCCTGGCGACGGGAGTGTTGATCCAGAAGGCCTTGTCCGAAGGGTCCAGCCTGCGCATCGTGATTGCGACCGATGGTGATGACAATCCGTGGCCGCAACGCTGGATCGAGAAGCGTTGGCGGATCGATGCGGAGCGCCGCAAGCACTGGGGCCAGCGTCGACGCGACGAAGCCACCGAAGCGTTGTCGCGTCTCGGTATACAAGTTGAACAAGTTCGATATTACGGCTGGCCGGATCAAGGCCTGACCGATCGGCTGATGGGTGATTCGCGTTGCGAAGATCAGCTTGTAGCCGAGGTTGATGATTTTTCTCCGACCCATGTGGTTGCGCCGTCGCTTTCGGATCTGCACCCCGATCACAGTGCTCTGCGGGTCTTGCTTGAGATCGCCCTGAAACGAAGTTCTTTTGAAAGCAGTCAACGACTCGGGTTCGTGGTTCACGGCACTTTGCCGCATGGTGAGATTGTCGTTTTCCCGGCGAGCGACGAATGTTTGCGGAAAAAGGAATTCGCGCTGAAAGCGCATGCCAGTCAACTGCTTTTGAGTGGCGCACGCATGAGAAAAATGTGTAGTCGGCTCGAGCGATTCGAATCCAACATGGCTGCCGCGGCTTCCGTAGTCACTGCAAATCATCGGGAATGGCAAATGACGCCATCACCTCCGGTCTTTTCTTTACACGAGCGAGCGTTGTACCTCGTTGTCACGAGCGCGAAGGGGGTGACCCGAGCCAGTCTGCCTTTGCCTCATCGCGGACGATGTTTGAATCAGGAAATTGAAAGGGTCAGCGAGAGGTCGCTCAACGCTCAGCTAGTGAATGCCAGTGGCCAACTTGGCGTCACGTTGACTAGCGACTTTGCCATCGATCAGGTCTTCGCAAAAATCGAGCGCCTCGGCTCACGCTTCTTCATCTACGATCGCCATGGCTGGCAAAAAATCGGTTGATGCCATCGGTGATTGCCGATGTTCGGTTCGGCATGGCCAAAGCACGCTAACCGCAAGTCAGAAAGATTGGATGGCTCGCAATGGTCAATCTGACGCTTTCGTCGCTGGCGAGGCATACAAGTCGATAACGGATCCGATCGCATCGCTGCAGACGCGGCAGAACCGGTTGGTGCGAGTAAACATCACGCAGTTGATCTGCGGCCTGAAAAATCCCTTTGCCTCGTAATTGGCACCCTCGAACGCCCCGATGCGGCTGCTGTTTTCCGAGGACATGAACAGTTCGTCATCGGTCGCCTGTTCACGGTGAAACAGCGTATTCATCTCGGACTCGGGGCGTTGATCGCGTCGCAGCTTGGCGCGGATGGCCTGATATTCGTGCTGGTGCTTTTCGAATTCGGCTTTCGGCCAAGCTGTCGGCAGCGGCGTATCGTTTTGTACGCGATCACGCCACTTCAACTTGGCTGGATCGCGCAGTGCCGTGACGTTCGGTTCCCAGGGTTCGCGACGTTCGCTGCTGCCGGTTTCGTAGCTGACTGGCGAGGTGTAGTACTCGTCGGCGAGACCGGCAAAGTGATGACCGAATTCGTGGATGAAAAGATACGGTGCCCATTCGCTCTTCGCTGCGGCCGTGCTGTACAGGCCGTAGATACCGCCACCTCCATAGGTTTCATTGTTGACAAGAATTTCGACGAATTCGTAAGGCGCATTCTGTGCAAGCCCGCGCATTGCCTGGTTCTCGAAGGTCAGCACATAGCGTTCGCTGCCGAAGGCGTCGTAGCGCGTGCCGAGCGGAGTCCAGCGATGCATGCCGCTGGAGGGCCGGGCAACACCGGATTTTGGCGACGCCTGCATCAGTGCCCAAACGTTGAAATCCTTCGCGCGCTCTTTGTACGGCGATACAGAAAACAGGGCATCGCTCAGGCGGCGTGCGTCAGCAATGAACTTCTTTCGCTCGGACTCGGTATAACCGTCGCCGAGAATCAAGAGATCTACTTTGTCTTGCGGCGCGCCATTGTTGCGAATTGCCACCAGGGTAGACGCCAACGGCTCGTGCGCCGAGCGCACATCGGTACTGGCGGGATCCACATCAACGGTCCACACCATTGAGAACGCATTGCGATCGTCGCGATCGTATAGACGAATGCGAACCGGCTTGTCTGGCATCGGAAATCGCAGCGACTCGCTGAAGCTGCGATTTTGCTGGCGCGCCTCAGGCGTGGTCCGCCACTCGCCGAAGATTGAACTGAATCCTCGGGAATACAGAATCTCACCCGTCACCGGTTCGACAACTTCGAAGAAGTAGGCGCCACGGTTCAACGAGTCAATCCGCTGATCAAGACTGCCCGGCCACGGCAGCGGTTCTTTGACGACTTTGTCGAGACTGTAAATATCCTGCAGCGCATTGCCGCTGTGCAGGTAGTCCACGCGCATCGTGTTGGGCTGATCCGCAAGTGACGGCAGTGGTGCGAGGAGAAACGTGAATGCGACAATTGCCGCGCGGAAGAAGATCATCTTGGACCTCTAAGAATGTCGGCCATCGGAACGGGCGACGACAGAGTGCCAGAGGATCCTCGGTGAAAGCCATGCCGCCCTCAAGACGATCAGGCTTTCTGCTGGCAGAAACCAGCGATTGATCTCGTGGCAGGATGTTGAAGTCCTACTTAGCTCTGCGCGATTCGGCAGCGAATCGTGCCTAAAAGTATCCAGTTACCGAATCTAAACTCCGATTGTTCCGACCTGCTTTGTATTGTCCCGAACTCGCCTGAGCGAATTTCGGCAGCCTGCTAGACACCGCGCCCGACGCTTCTGTGCGCGGGCGCGGAACGCCGGATCAAGGTTGGTGTATTTTCATGAGCAATGGAGTTTCCGCGCCTTCGAGCAAGATCCATTGCGTCGCTTGTGCGTCCGCCATTGCGCCAATCACGAGGTGAGCGTCTTGCAGAACCCGGGCCCAAGCGGTGATTTTCTCGCGCCCTTCCGCATTCCGGCGCATCAGGCGGATCCATTGATGATGCGCATCGTCCATGCTGCGTTGCACGAGAATTTCCCCTCCGTTGTTGCGCATACTCACAACGTTATCCACAATATCCATCGCTTCTTGCTGCAGATTGAGCTCGCGTACCACGTTGCCGTTGATGATGGCCTGACTTTCGATTTCCGAGAGGCTGCTTACACTGGCGTAGGGTTCATCGAACCCATCGCGCAGAAGTACGAGGAGATCGGTATCCGATGCGCTAACGGGTGTAGCGCCGGCAACGTTGACCGTGAATGTTGCATCGTCGTCAGCGGCATCCGTTCGAACCGGTACGGAGACCCGCCAGGTAAGTGTGCGTCCCGGCGGCAAGCTTGCGCTATCGATCAACATGCCACTGCCCGCTGCCGTGCATTGCGCACCTGCGCCTGCACCGAAGCATTGCCATTGAGCAAAGGCTTCATCAAATGCATTCGAAAGCGAACTGGTTACCGCCACATTGGTTGCGGCGCCATCACCATTGTTTTGCAAGGTGACGATGTAGTCCACAAAACGGCCGTAGCGAAGATAGTCGCGATTATTCTCGACGCTAAGCAGCAACTGAGGTGTCGGCATGTTGCAGGTGACAGCGACATCGGTGATCGCAGCCGAACCGACGATGCCGCTGGCATTGGCGACGGTGCAAAGTTGGCTCGGTTGACTCGGCGATGTCGCCACCATAACGTCGTACGCGGAACCTGATTCAAGCGGCGTCGCGAACGTGAAGTTGCCGTCGACTCCGATGGGCAGATTCTGTGCACCGAGCTGCAAGCTCAGTCCGGTGCCGAGCAAACCACTGACTTGGCCACCCACCGTGTAGCTGTCGATGGTGCAGGAAACCTCGACATTCGTGATATCCGAAGCGTCGATGACGCCGCTGCCGTTGGAAACCACGCAGGTTTGTGTCGGCTGACCGGGTTGCGTGGCAATCGTCACTGCATAGGATGATCCGGACTCCACTACGGATTCAAATTCGAATGGACCATCAAATGATATGGGCAAGAGTTCATCTGCATCGAGTTGCAACGCGAACCCACTGCCGACCAGTCCGCTGATCGTTCCGCCGACGCTATGCGTATCGAGCGCGAACGTCGCCGCAACCAGACAATCGTTGGTCACGGGTGTGATCGTGTATTGATTGCCTGTGAGGATGCCAAGGGAGCTTTCTTTCTCTCCGCAGCTATCGAAGATGCTGTCGAGATGTGAATTTTCGCCCGGGGTGATGTCGAGCACGATGGTCGCGGCGCTCGGCTCAATGGCAAAGCCGGCCACGCAGGTGCCTTGTACTTCGTCGCAGTCGACGATTCGGCCACTGGCTGCCGTCGATGACTCGTTGGCCGAAATCGAGCCGGGGCCGCTTACCGAAACAGCGAACTGCGCTTGGCGCAACTCAGTCGCACCGATATCGCAAGCCGGACCTTGCGGTCGAGCATTGCCACGTTGGTCCACATCGAACGGAGCGCTGCCGCACAGCACAGGATCCGCCGCGTCGATGGCTGAACCATTCGGTCCGGGCAAATGCGTCCAGGTGGAGCCGCCATTGTCCTGCAGAGGGCCGAGCTGCGGATCGTTCGCGCTGATATCCTGGCAGGTGGCCTGAGTCGCAGGGCAACCGCCAGCGACAATGCTGTCTTGAATGATGGTTGAACTCGTGACGTTGAGATGTGCAATCTCCGAGGCGCCACCGTTCCACATGATCACCCCGACGAGGGTGGTTTCTGCTATCGCTCCATCGTGACTGTCGCTAAAGATGATTCCGTCACTGAGAGCGTGGTTGCCAGCAAACGTGGAGGCCTTGATCAAAGGGCTCGTTTCACCGCCGGATTGCGCACTATTGTTGCAGATCGCAGCGCCCGCGATCGCGGTATTGCCGCTGAACGTGGAATTGCTGATCTCCGGGTTGCTGGAGCCCGCATACCCAAAGTTTAATATGGCACCGCCGCTCAAGGACGCAAAATTCCCGTTCAGTGTCGTCAAATCAATGATCGGACTACTGATGCCGGCATACGCGGCATTGTTGAAAATAGCGCCTCCGAAATCTGCCCGATTGCCACTGAAGGTAAGCCGGGTCAGGCGTGGGTTGCATGCATGTCCATTGCCCGAGCCATTGCAATACAGACCGCCACCGATCCGGTTGCCGGTTATTGGATAGTGCCCTCCTGTGCCGGCAGTGATGACGAATCCGTCCACTACGGTGCTGGCACCGATGGTTCCCGCGCTTGTTGTTCCATCGAGGTGCACGACAGTTCCGCTGTTGTCGCCGATGATCTTGCCTGCGGCTGGATCGGCATCCACGACCACGCCTTCAGTATCGGTGATGTCATTGCCATCGATATCACCGGAGAGCACGGTACGATTTGTTCCCGGCTCGGCTTGGTCACGTGAGATTTCGCCACCGACGAATCCGCCATACATCTGCAACCCCGGTCGGATATTGAAACTCGCGGCCACGTCGGTGCCTGCGGTTGGTTTATAGAGTCCCCTGGCGACCCAGACTTCGTTACAACCCGCGTCATTCAACGCCGATTGAAGATCAACATACGCGCTCGACCACGCCAATCCATCGTCTGCACCAATGGCCGCGTGATCGACAAGGCAAAGATGCGGCGGAACCAGCTCAAAAGCACCGATGTCGCAATGTGCGCCTTGTGGGCGTATGACGCCGCGCTGGTCGGCGGTTGTGCACGTGGCGTCGTTGGCTGCGTCGAACGCGGCGCCCGTTGTCGCAATGGGCATCGTTGCTGTGAATCCACCGTTCTCTGACAGCGCGCTGAGCGTGGGGTCAGTACTGATGACACCCGTACAAATCGCATTGGCGGGGCAGCCTCCGGCGACAACGCTCGTGTCGATGTTCGGCGCCGCGCTGTTGGAGTTCAGAATTTCAGGCAACGCGCTCGCCTGATTGGCCCAAAAGATGGTGTTGACGATAGTCGCGCTCGCGCCGCTGCCGACGTTGACCATCGCTCCGCCGAAGTGATTTGCACCGTTGGCCAGATTGTCGCTCAGGGTCGAATGGGTTAGCGTCATCTTGGCTGACCCTCCGACGCCGTCGTTGTAGATCGCGCCGCCTTTGCCGCCCACTGAGTTGCCGAGGCTGGCGTCGTTGGCATTGAAGGTTGCATTGGTGACCGACACATCGGCGTTGCCGCCTTGATTGCCTCCGGTGGTAAAGATCGCACCGCCACGATCGGCACGGTTGGACGCAAAAGTGGCGCGTTCGATCGCAGGATTGGCTCGGCCATTCAATGTGGCCCAGACATACATCGCCCCGCCATTGGCTTCGGCAAGGTTATCGAGGAATATCACGTCGCTCAAGATCGGGCTGGCTTTACCGGCAAAGTCGGCGCGCAGGAACATCGCGCCGCCGTTGCGTGCCGCGTTGTTGGTGAAGCGCAGTCGCGACAGCTTCGGGCTGCACGATGCGGACGCCGAGCCGTCGCCGCGACAGTACAAGCCGCCGCCAGAATTGTCAGGAAAGCCGCCGTCGGCATTGCCGTCGCTGACAACGAAACCATCCAGTTGTGTGCTCGCGCCGATCGGGGTAGCTGATGAAGAACCATCGAGCACGACAACGTGATAGCTGTTGTCCGTGGCAAGATTCTCATCGCCAATATTGCCGGAGAGAATGGTCGGATGAGCGCTTGGGTCGGCTTCGTCGCGAGTCGTCTCGTTGCCGACAAATCCACCCAGGACAATCGAGCCGGCGCGTATCGAGAACGCGTTCGATCGCGATGACCCTGGCCGATACGTTCCTGCTGCCACCCAGGTTTCGCTGCAGGCGGAATTGGTCAGTGCCGACTGCAGCGAGGTATAGGCATCGGTCCAACTGCTGCCCTGGTTGGTTCCGGTCGCACTCGCGTCGACATGGCAGATCGCATGGGCCGCGCTGCTACAGAGCATAGCCAGGCTTGCCAAGCCCGCACTCATCGTCATCTTTTTCATCCTGCATCCTTCCTGTCAGTCAAGGTCGCCACGGCGTGCCAGAAACGAGGTCACGAACGGGTTACTTGGCTTTACGCGCAAGAAGGTGTCGGCGAGGATCATTTAATGCAGACGAATTCACGGTTCGTCGAAACCTGGAGCCCGCGTCAACAGCCCGATGGCTCACATGGATCTATTTTCTCAGTTTTTTGAATCCTGGCTGGATTGTTGAATCGAGACGCCTCATGCGCAAACGCGGAATGGATAAGCGAAATTCGTCCGAACGATTCCCGTCGAGCCGCTCGGGAGTTCTGTGCGAATCAGTCGGCGCGGGCAAACCGATAGTGGGCCACCAGCCACTCGCTACCATCGCCATACCCAAACAACTCGGCACAGGCCATCCAGAACATGCGCCAGCGCTGATTCCAGAGTTTGGCCTGTTCGATGCCATAGGCTTGAGTGAGGATCTGCATGACCTTATCGCGATTGTTGTCTTGATTCTCCAGCCACGCGTTGGCAGTTTTTTCGTAATGGGTGCCGGGTAGTAGCCAACGTTCTTCGATGTGAATATTCTTCTGGAAATGCAACAAGGTGTCGGCGGCAGGCATCAGGCCACCGGTGAAGAAGTGGCGACCCATCCAGTTGTCTTCGCCGGCCGTCTCGAACGGGTAGGCCAAGGTCTTGTGGCAGAAGATGTGGACGAACAGTTTGCCGCCGGGTTTGAGCCAGGAGCCAACGCGTTCGAGTAAATGCTCGTAGTTGCGCATGTGTTCGAACATCTCGATTGAAACAACACGGTCGAACTGACTTTCATCCAGCGACAGCAGATTGACATCGGTAGTGATGATTTCGATGTTGGCCAGGCCCCGTTCCTTCGCACGCGCCTGAATGAATTCACGTTGGGGACGCGAATTCGAGACCGCGGTGATTTTTGCGTTCGGATACTTTGCCGCCATCCACAAGGTCAGCGATCCCCAGCCGCAGCCGAGTTCGAGAATGGATTGACCATCGGCGAGTTCGGCGCGTTCGCCATATAGCCCGAGCATGCGCGCTTCGGCGGCATTGAGGTCAGGCGTCGTCTCATCCCAGTAGCACGAACTGTATTTCAGATTTTCGCCGAGGCAAAGTGCGAAGAATGGCGGCGGCAATTCGTAGTGCTGGGCGTTGGCCGCATCGGTTTCGATGGCAATTGGACTTTGACGCAGTTCGTCAATCCGCGCGCGCTGACGTTCGCCGGTGGCTTCAACGCCGATGCCGTTTTCCTCGCTGAGACGCAGTGCACATTGACGACGAATGCCGTAGCGCAGCAGGCCGTCAGGAATCAGGCCGCGCTCGGCCCAGCGTGTGAGATTGCTCTCGCGTTCCACGGATAATTCGCGCTGAGTCGTCTCAGCGGCAAGTGATTGACTGGTCATGATCGGGTCCTCGATCGAATAGGTATCAGTTTACGCGCTGACACTGCAGAATCAGCGCATTGAAAGGCGCGGCGACTAAAGCGCAGCAGGCTAACTTGGATGCTTTGGAAACCAGGGAATCAATACGCTGGTGGTGCGCTGGTATTCACGATAATCCTCACCGCGCGAGCGCAGAGCCTGCGCTTCGGTGTAAGGGATGCCGGTGATCCAGCACAGCGTGCCCAGCATCAGCGCCGGACCCACCAGGCTTGCCACCACCCAGCCGGCGCCGGTTCCGATGGCGAGGAACACGTAGGCAAACCAGTGCAGCCATTCGAAAAAATAATTC
Organism: Lysobacterales bacterium; assembly: GCA_038233665.1. Classification (GTDB taxonomy): domain Bacteria; phylum Pseudomonadota; class Gammaproteobacteria; order Xanthomonadales; family Rhodanobacteraceae; genus Dokdonella. The sequence continues at coordinate 11,912 of JBBSVJ010000004.1, read as the reverse complement.
GGATGGCGGGAATATTTCCACAATCCGCGACGGCATGTTTTCCCCTTCATCGAAGGATCGCCGCGATGTGCGGCAAGCTGGTTGTCGGCGATCCATTCACCGCCGAGTGCGACGATCCAGGTCAGCACGGCGAGTATCGTCCAAACGGTCAGGCCCTCGACAGGGTTGTGCGCCGCAATCCAGAAGGGCAGCGAGAAAATCGCGGTAAACAGGGCCTGAGCCAGGAAGAACAGAAGGAATTTTCCCTGGCTGCCGTTCCAGTGCTTGCGCAGATAGGCGTAGCGACCGTCTTCATCTTCGCTGCGAACGCGATGCCAGACATGCAAGGCGAGGCGAATGCCCCAGATTGCGCCCATCGCGGCGACAAGCATTCTCGGTAGCAAGGCACCTGAACCCGTCAATGCGTAGAACACGGCGGCACCTGCCATGCATGCCGACCACAACACATCGACGATACCCGCGTTATGTGTGCGGCGCTGGTACAGCCAGCCTGCAAGCATAATCACATTGGCTGCCGGCCAGACAATTCCGATAGAAACAAGTCCGCTCATGGCGCCCTCATCAGTGGTGGGGGAAGGGAGTTAGCCCGCGTGCGCGCGAAACGGCGTGAGGCGAGGCTCAGCACCAGCATGGAGACAAACCAACAAGCGCCGAGAACCACCAAGGCGATCCAGACCGGCGTGGAAATACTCACGGCTCCCCAGACGCGACCCGCGCCGTAATAGGAAATTGGGCCGACGATGGCTGCCACAGGCACGATGATGAGCGGGCGTGAGTTGAGGTAGTTCAATGAATGATTCAGGGTAAGGGCGAATCCAGCCCACAGTGAAAGAATCCAGAATGGAGCAATCGGTGCTGCGGGTACGGCCGAGGAATAGCTCGACAAACCGCTCGTCGCCATCAATGTGTCGGCGGCAAAACCCAGTGCAAGCGCAAGCCACATCAACTTGAAATCACCCGGTGCCGCGCTGCCGCTTCGAAAGTGATAAATGGCGAAAATCACCAGAGCAACCGGGCCGGCCCACCAAATCGAATTGGCCGCGCCACCGACGGCGGCAAACCAGACAATCTGGAAAGCGATGAAATTGATCCAGTTTTTCACGATCTTGCAAACCTGTTGTGCTGGGACGTGGGTGCCGTCCTGCGTTCGCAGTGACAACGTTGCTCTTGAGGCATCAGATCCTCACGGGTCGTCACGCAGGGAGTGAGCTTGCCGATCACGGTGCAAACTGTGCCGGTCGTGCATCGGGTTTGCACAGCAGCATCTGTACATCACCGATCGAGCGTTCGATGAAACCACCTTCACAATAGGTCAGGTAGAACTCCCACATGCGGATAAAGCGTTCCGGATATCCGAGTGCGCGGACCTCATCGAGGCGACCAAGAAAGCGTTGACGCCAAGCGCGCAAGGTCAGCGCATAGCTTGGGCCGATGTCTTCGAGGTTGAAAAGCTTCATGTCACTGTTGCGGCCGATCGCGTTGCTCATTGCACTGATCGAGGGAATAAAACTGCCGGGGAAAATGAAGCGTTTAATGAAATCAACCGCCTTGAGTGCCTGCTTGTAGCGGTGATCTTCGATCGTGATTGCCTGGATCAGAGCCATGCCGTCGGACTTGAGCAGCCGATTGATGGTGCGGAAATAGGTATCGAGATACTGGTGTCCGATGGCCTCGATCATCTCGATCGAGACGATGCGATCGAAGCTGCCTTTCAAGTCGCGATAGTCTTCCAGCAGCAGGGTGACTCGATCGCTCAGGCCTGCCGCGGCGATACGTTCGCGGGCGAGATCGTGTTGCTCGCGCGAGATCGTTGTGGTGGTCACTCGGCAACCGTAGTGCTTCGCTGCGTGCAGGGCCAGACCGCCCCAGCCGGTGCCGATTTCGAGCAGATGATGTTGCGGGCCAAGGCCAAGCTTGGAGCAGATGCGATCGAGCTTGCGCGTCGAGGCGGTTTCCAAGCTGTCGTCTTCGCTCGCATAGATCGCCGAGGAATACATGAGATTCTCATCAAGGAAAATCTTGAAAAAGTCGTTGCCGAGATCATAGTGCGCGGCGATGTTGCGCCGACTACCCTTGCGGGTATTGCGCATCATCGCACCCCAGATGCGCATGGCCGATCCGCCGATCCGGGCCAGACCCGTTTCCATTGCATCGAGATGATCGCGATTGCGTACAAGGATGCGGGTCAGCGTGACCAGGTCGTCGCAATCCCAGAGTCCGTCCATGTAGGCCTCGCCAGCACCGACGCTCCCGTTCAAGCCGACCTGGCGATAGAACGCGGCGTCATGGATGCGAATGTGCGCAACCAGGGATTTCGCTGGCGCTGTGGCAGGCGTACCCAGCACAAGGGTCTCGTCGCCTTCTTCGATAGTGATCCGGCAATCCTGCAAACCTTTGAGCGCAGCCAGCAGGCGCTTGCGCAAGAGGCCATCGAGCATTGAAGCTTGACGCGGTTCGGAATTGGCGAGGATGTCCGGGGAATCGGAACTCGTGATCTCTCGGGTATTCATGCTCAGGCAGCCTTGTTGTTGTCTGGATGATCGTGAATCGGGTTGCCGCGCATCCACAGGCGCAGCGCGTGCCAGTGAATCGCGCCGACAATTTTTGTGGTCATCAGCGGAAAGCGCAGTAAAACGCTGGCGAGTTTGGCCGCCGTGATTGGTTGGCGTTGCAAGGTCAAGGTCGCGTCAAACTCACGCGGTGCTTGTTCGCCTCGCTGCATGACATTCATGTGGATCAGCAAGTTGTCAGCCGGCGTGGTCAGACGCCAGGCGTAATCACGCTCCATCGCCATGAACGGTGAAACATGAAAGGCTTTTTCAAATTGCCAAAAAGTCGAAAGACCGCGCTGCTCGCCTGCCGAAACCGGCAGCACGTAGGCATGTCGCTCCTTCCATGGCGTGTTGGTAATTTCAGCAACGATCACATCGAGTGTGCTGCCGTCGGCTTCAAAACAATAGTAGAAGCTGACCGGGTTAAAGGAGTGCCCAAAATAACGCAGATGAGTGAGTAATCGGATCGGCCCTTCCGGCATCCGACCGATTGCGTCGGCAACGCGCATGCGCACGGCTTCGTCGAGCGGTTGAGCGTCATCGCCGAGATAATCACTGCGACGGAATTCAGCGATATTTCGGTGTCGACTTGACCATAGCCAGCGTCCGCTGAAGACCTGATCAATTTCAGCCAGATCGAGATACAGCATCGCCATGCGGTAGGAAAACGCATGCGGATGCGGCGAGTGTCGGCGATGCTGTACGGTGCCTTCGTAAATGGCGCTGTTAAGTCCCTTCGCTTGTGTCTGATGCAAGCTCGGCAGCCCATTTGGGGACCCTTCATGGCTAGTGCTCGCGGTCTCTTGACCGAATGACTGGCGCAGGTTGGAAGCGAGGCGATTCATGACCACTCGACTCCCAGTGCCTGAGCCACCTCGGTTGCACTACGCAAACCATCTTCATGGAAGCCATACCCCCAGTAGGCGCCGGCGAACCAGGTGCGTGATTGCCCCTGGATCTCGGCTTTGCGTCGTCGCGCATTGGCTGAGGCGAGGGTTTGCACCGGGTGCCTGTAGTTCATTCGGCTCAGAATCTTGGCCGGATCGATCTGCTGCGTACGATTGAGACTGACGATCAGCGGCTCACTGGATTCTATGGATTGCAACGCGTTCATCCAGTAGCTCACCGAACAAGGCGCGTCTCGATCCGCAGGAATGAACGCGTTCCATGCCGCCCAAGCCTTTCGATTCTCCGGCAAGACGCTGGCGTCGGTATGCAGGACGGTATCGTTGTCTTGATAGCCGAGATCGCCAAGGATGGCGTGCTCGGTATCGCTGGCGTTATCGAGCAACGCCAGCGCGTCATCGGCGTGGCAAGCCATCACGACCTGATCGAAGGTTTCGATGCCCGCTGCGCTGCGAACGCTGACCTGATCCGCGTGTCGGCGCACGCTCGCAACTGGACAATCAAGACGCTCGTCTACCGTCCACTGTGCACGCATGGCATCGATGTAGCGTTGTGATCCACCACTGACGACGCGCCATTCAGGGCGCCCGGCGATCTGCAACATGTCGTGGTTGGCCATGAAGCGAACCAGTTCTAGCGCAGGGAAATCAAGAATGCGTTGCGACGGTGACGACCACAGCGCAGAGGCCATCGGCACCAGGTGGTCATCACGAAACGCGGCGGAATAATGGTTTTGTTGCAAATACTCACCAAGGGTGGGTCCCGGTTCCGCCGTCGAGAGCAAGGTCGGCGCATTGCGGTAGAAGCGGCGTAAGTCCACGAGCATTCGCCAGAAACGGATGCTGAGCAGATTGCCCGGCTGGCAGAACAGGCCGCCGAGGCTGCCAGCGTTGTATTCCAGACCCGTTCCGGCATCGTGGGCAGAGAAGCTCATTGTGGTCGGCTGGGTGGAGACACCGAGCTCCGAGAACAGCCGAGTCAGCAACGGATAGTGCTGATGGTTGAAGACAATGAAGCCGGTATCGACGGCATGCTGCTTGCCGCCGAGCTCGATGGAATGTGTGTCAGTGTGACCGCCGAGGCGTTTACTCTTCTCAAACAGCACGACCTCATGCTGGCCGGACAAAAGCCAGGCGCTGCCAAGTCCGGCAATACCCGATCCGATCACGGCGATGCGCATCAGCGAACCCTTGCTTTCAGCATCACGGTGGGCACGGGTTTCAGATCACGGATCAGGCCGGTCCAGGAGAGCACCTTCAGGCCCATCCAAGTCAGGTCCAGCTCCCACCAGTGGAAACCCTGGCGAGCCGAGCCGGGAAAGTGGTGATGATTGTTGTGCCAGCCTTCGCCAAAGGTTATCAAGGCAAGCATCCAGTTGTTACGGCTGTCATCTTTGGTATCGAAACGGCGCGAACCGAACTGGTGGGCGAGGGAATTGATCGTGACCGTGGCATGGAACAATACGATCGTTGACACAAAGAATCCCCAGATCAGCATTTGCGGACCGCTCGTGCCGAGTTCCGGATACGCCGCGCCAAGCCAGTCGCCGAATAGAAAGAGTCCAATCGCGAGCAAAACCGGCAGGACCAGATCAAAACGATCAAGGAAGCGAAGTTCGGGAAATTTCCTGAAATCCGGAATCGCCTCCCAGTTGGTTCGGAATCCGCGCGGCGTCAAAAACCAGCCCATGTGTGCGCGCATAAACCCATGATGACGCGGCGAATGCAGATCTTCGGGGGTATCGGTGTGGCGATGGTGATGGCGGTGATGAGCCGCCCACCACAACGGACCGCGTTGCACACACATCGCGGCAATGGCGGCAAAGAAAAACTGCACCGGCCGTGAGGTGCGGAACGCACGATGCGCAAAGTAGCGATGGTAAAAGCCGGTCAACGCGAACATGCGCACGGCGTAGAGAACGAGCGCAACCGTCAGCGCAATCCATGAAAAACCAACCCAGATCACACCGATACAGGCGATATGCATCCCGATAAACGGGATCGTCCTCAGCCAATCGATTCGATCGGCATTTTCGTCCAGCGGAGTATCGTCAGCCGTGTCGAACCAGCGCCGCAAGGTCCGCACAGTGCGGCCTTGGTTTGCGAGAGGAGATGGGTTGAGCGAATCAGTCGACATCGAGAGGGCAAGGTCCAGGTTCGGAATACAGGTCGATATACGCATGCAGGCAGTTCGCGGATGCACACTCGATTCAATACCTCGAAACGATCTGGCTGCGATTCATGTGAGCAAAACACGTCTGCGGATTGTCGTGCGTTCTGCGCCGGCTTGTCACGCTGCCGCCGAGGCTTGAGGGCATGCAATGAGTGACGATCATCGAGCGAATCTACGCAATAGTCCCTCGTTCCGGCCACAGGGCGATTTGCCAAAGCTAAAAAAACCGCGCTACCCGCTCTCTGATGGACGCGCAAAGCTGATCCCTGGAACAGAGGCATGCGCCTCTGTTTTCGGCCGAATCAACTAACGCAACGCTATCCCACCCTTGGCGATGATCGGACCGGCGGGCGCCGCGTGCGGCGCGCCGACCGGAGTTTCCAGCGTGACTGCAAACAATGCGCCTGCACGAATGTCTGCGAGCACCGCGTCAGGAATTTTCACAATCTGCGCGCGTGTTGCATCGAGCAATCCCAGTGAGATCGGCGCCTGTCCCTCAGGAATCAACCACAATTCCTGAGCGCGGCCGTCGCTCGGTGCGCTGGCCACGGGCGTAATCGTCACTTTGGCCTGGTCGCGGTCGACGATGGCAACAAAGCCTGGAATGCCGTTGTCATCAGCAAGCGTCGATGCCATCGGTGGTGAGGCAATCGGTAGCTCGGGTTGTGAGAGGTTGAGCAGAACCAGCGCGCTGGCTGCGGCGGTTGCGAACGCACCTGCTGCCAACCAGCGCCAAAAGGCGAGGCTATCCCAGAGACTCTTGGGTTGGGCTTCACGGGAGCGAGGTTTCGCAGGCACGTTCAGCGCCGAGCGAATGCGCACCCAGACATATTCCGGAACAGGCACTGAGGCGATTTCGTCGATCATCGGCATGAACCGCGATTCCCAGAAGTCGACTTCTCGCGAAAACTGCATATCGCTGGCGATTCGCGATTCCGCGGCACGGCGCTCGCGCGCATCGAGCACGCCAAGAACGTACTCGGCGGCCATGTCGCCAAGAGGCGCGTTGGGCTGGCTGTCGTGGGTATTCATCGTTCCAGGCAGGCCTTGAGTTTGACCAGGCTGCGACGGATCCAGCTCTTAACGGTTCCCAGCGGATTGCCGCTGCGCTCGGCCAGTTCCTCGTAGGTTGCGCCCTCGAAAAATGCGGTGCGGATCAAGGAGCGCCGCGGCGCTTCCAGCTCGTTGAGGCAGATCTCGATACGCTGCTGATTTTCTGCTGTTTCAGCCACCTCGCTGGCGCTGGAATCACCTTCGATTTCATCGAGTTCGATGGCGGTCTGCGCGCGCAAGCCAGCATTCGCGCGGAGTCGGTCGATGGCCTTGTTGCGCGTCATCATCGACAGCCAGGTCATGGCGCTGGCGCGCGTAGCGTCAAATTGCTCTGCTTTTCGCCAGATGCCGATAAACACTTCTTGCAAGACTTCTTCTGCTTCCGCGCGTTGAGGCAGCACGCGAAGGCAAATACCAAACAGCTTTGCCGAGGTCGAGTGGTAAAGACTTTCAAAGGCCGCGCTATCGCCACCTGCAATTGCAATCAATACCTTGTTCAGGTTTTCACTGCTTGTTGAACGTGATTCGACCCCAACCATGGACGCTCCCGAATTCTTGCTGCCAATGGGATAAGACCGTACCTTGTTCCGGAATCTTTCACCATCAGTGTTCAATCGATCGGGCGCGAGAAATACCAGAGTCCGAGTGCGGCGAGTGTCAGTACCACCTCGGATGCCCCGGTCGCCAGGGTGGTCGCCGAAACCGGCCAGTAACGGGCCACGCTGATAATGCGGAAAAGCAGAATGGGCACGTATATCGCCAGCGAGAAAATCAGTCCGAATCGATGATTTCCGCTCAGCGCCGCCCAGCCGAACAGGAAAGCGAAACCGAACTGCATGCCGCCATAGATCACGGCGTATTCGGATTGGCCCGAGTTCGACAGCTGAATAAAGCCGATCGACTGCGAGGTTGCCGCCGGCATCAGCGTGCACCAGAGCGCCAGCAGCGCGTAAAGCACCGCGTTTATCCATAAATAAATCGCAATCATGTGCGGTTTCCAGAGAGACGAGGCAAGCGATAGTAGACATCATTCAGTGCCTTCTGATCAAAGCGTGCATTGACCGTCGAGGTTGGCTGCCTCGGCGTCGACGAGTGTCTGCGGATCGACACCGGATAATTTTTCGGCGGGTGGAAAATCGATGCGCACCTTTAGATTCTTGCCGTTGTTGTCGCGAATGTTGGAAACACCGCTGTATTCGCGGATAGCCTTGGCTTCAGTCGTGTAGGCCATATCGAGCGACGGCAGGGCAAAACCGAGCCAGGAATCCAGTTCGAGGCGAAAGCGCTGTACTGACTTGCCTTCAATCTTGTCCGCTCCAAGCGGACTCAGAATGAAAGAGTAGGTTTTCAGGCGACTCGGCAGAAGAAACTCGACGGATTGCTTGTTGCCGGCAACGAGATCATCCCAGTGGTTGACAATGAATCGATCGAAACCCGCATCAATGACCAACTTCGGCACGTCTTCCACCAATGCCGTCTGCTCGGCTTTATCAGCACTCCTTCGCACAAACACCTCACGCTTTCCATCCCGGGTCTCGCGCACGCCTTCGCGATAGCCGTAGCGGTTGTCGTCCAGCTCAAACAAAGGTGTTTGTGGATGGCCGGCATCTTCCACGTGCTTTCGCGCAAATGCCTTGCCGTCCGGACACTTGAACAGGATCAGATGTTTGGCGTCACCATCCGTAGCGCTTATCCAATGTGATTCGGTGTAAAGCGCGTGGCCCGATGAGTCGAACGCCGTTCCGAGGTAATAGTCGATCGGTGCGCTGGCCCAGGCCATTGCCGGTACGATCAAACTCGACAGCGACGCGCACGAAATCATGAGCATGCGTCGTGTCGAAAAAGGGATTGCTGGGCAACTGAGTGACATTGGGTTCTCGCCAGTTGATTGCTGATGACCCGATATACGCGGTCTTCCGCGACTCGGATGCAGTGAAGAGTATCAAGCGCAGTCCGCTGTCGAGGTTTTTAGGGATGCGATGCACCGGAGGCGAATTGTTTGCTGCAATCGAATCGCAATTCGTCGCCGAGCCAATTTTCCGGCGTCCGCTGGAACACTGCCGCGTCGAACGCCGGATCATTTGAGGCGCCGAATCACTCGTCACTCAGCGCAGCGAATAGTCAACGCTACGAAATCGACCAGCGCGCGTGGCGTGTTTGCCTGCCTCAAGCATCAAGGATCGTCGAAACAGCGGACTGGCATGGCAAAAGGTATGAAACTCTCCACGCTCCCCGCACGGGTCTACCGATTCGGGAAGGTCGCTGAGAAACTCGCGATTGAATTCGCGGCCGCAGAAGTCTTCTCCCAACTGTTCCAGATCGACGGTTGTGACGACGGCTTGATGGCCACGGTCGAGAAATTCCCCGGCGAACTCGCGCGTCGACTGGTTCCAGAGTGGGAAAACTGCGCTCCAGCCCAATTGTGCCAGCGAGGCTTCACGCCATTCGCGGATGTCAGCGAGGAAAAGATCACCGAACGCAATGGAACCTATCTCGCCAGACTGCGAGCAAGGTTGCTCCAGCGCCGAGGCGAGGGCAGCTTCGTAGATAGCGTTGGGCGCGGGCCAGTCGATCGTCATCTCGATCAGCGGCAGATCGAGCATGGCCGCCTGCGCGCGCACGAGGTCGCCTCGAACATCGTGCATGGCCACGCGGTCGCTACTGCGATCCAGCGTGGTCAGCAAACCTTGAACTTTCCATTGTGGATCGGCAAGCAGCCGATCCAGTGCCATCAGGCAGTCCTTGCCGCCACTCCAAGCGAGCAGGAGTGGCGTGACTCGCACGCGATCAGGCGGTGCGTGAGGCGCGTTTGCGATCGTTCTCGGTCAGATTTTTCTTGCGCAAACGAATCGCCTTCGGCGTGACTTCGACCAGTTCATCATCCTCGATGAACTCCAGCGCCTGTTCCAGCGACATCTTTATCGGCGGCGTCAACTGCACGGTTTCATCCTTGCCGGAGGCGCGCACGTTGGTCATCTGCTTGGCGCGCAAGGCGTTGACCGTGAGGTCGTTGTCCTTGGAATGAATACCGACCAGCTGACCTTCGTAAATTTCGTCGCCTTCATTGATCAACAGACGGCCTCGCTCCTGCAAGCTGATCAGCGAGTATGCCGGTGAAGGGCCTTGACCGTTCGAGATCATGACGCCGTTCGTTCGCTTGGCAATGGCGCCTTCCGAGCGCGGGCCGTAGTGATCGAAGACATGGAACAGCAATCCGGTGCCGGCCGTGATCGTGCGGAACTCGGTCTGAAAACCGATCAGACCGCGAGCCGGGATCACGTATTCAAGGCGCGCGCGGCCGCGACCATCAAGTTCAATATTGGAGAGCTGCCCACGACGGTTGCCGAGTCGCTCCATGACGCCACCCTGGAACTGTTCATCAAGGTCGACGACCAGCTGCTCGTAGGGCTCCTGCATCTCACCGTCGATCTCCTTGATGATGACCTCGGGACGCGACACGGCCAGCTCATACCCTTCACGGCGCATGGTCTCGATCAGCACCGAGAGGTGCAACTCGCCGCGACCGGAGACCTTGAACTTGTCCGGATCTTCGGTCTCTTCACACTTCATCGCGACATTGTGCAGAGTTTCACGCAACAGGCGCTCACGGATCTGGCGACTGGTCAGAAACTTGCCGCCGCTGTGTTCCTTGACCCCGGCGAATGGCGAATTGTTGACCTGAAAGGTCATGCTGATCGTTGGCTCATCGACGTGCAGCACCGGCAACTGTTCCGGCGCGTCAGGCGCACAGATCGTGTCGGAAATGCTCAAGCCCTCGATACCGTTGATGGCGATGATGTCCCCCGCTTCGGCCTCGGCAACTTCGCGGCGCTCCAGTCCCATGAAGCCAAGCACCTGCAGCACTTTCGCGTTGCGCTTCTTGCCTTCCTTGTCTACCACGACCACTTGCATGTTCGTACGCACCTTGCCGCGCTGGATGCGGCCGATGCCGATCAAACCAACATAGTTGCTGTAGTCAAGCTGGCTGACGCGCATCTGAAACGGGCCATCGGGATCGACGTCCGGCGGCGACACGTGCTTCATGATCGCCTCATACAGCGGGGTCATGTCGCCGGAGCGCACGTCCGAGTCAAGCCCGGCATAGCCGTGCAGCGCGGAGGCGTAGACCACTGGAAAATCGAGCTGTTCGTCAGTCGCACCGAGACGATCGAACAAATCGAAAGTCGCATTCAAAACCCAGTCCGGACGGGCGCCTGGACGATCAACCTTGTTGATCACGACGATCGGCTTGAAGCCCATCTCGAAGGCTTTCTGGGTGACGAAGCGCGTTTGCGGCATCGGTCCATCCATCGCATCGACCAAGATCAATACGGTATCGACCATCGACAACACGCGCTCGACCTCGCCACCGAAGTCGGCATGGCCTGGGGTGTCGACGATGTTGATGCGATTTTCGCGCCAGGTGATCGCGGTGTTCTTGGACAGAATCGTGATGCCACGTTCCTTTTCCTGATCGTTGGAATCCATGACGCGTTCGGCGAGCACGGTACGTTCGCTAAAGGTGCCGGATTGCTTGAGCAGGCAGTCGACCAAGGTGGTCTTGCCATGATCAACGTGGGCGACAATCGCGATGTTGCGGAGATTTTCAATGGACATGGGTAATACCGGGCGACCTCGTCATGGGCCGTCACAGGGAAGGAATGGGGTGCCGTCTGAGGGTTGGCAGCCGCCTATTATGCCCGGATTTTCTGTTTCGCGTCGAAATTCTGCGCATAGCCACGTTCAAATGCTGCGATGCAGCAAAATCTAGGCTCGGCGATGGGGGTTCCCAAGCGCAACGTCGATGATTTCAGAGGCGCGGTTCACGCCGCGCTGAAATCTCAATGCACTCTTGATTCGGCTTCAGCGACTCCTTTGGACACGTTTGAAGCAACGCTTGCCATTGAGGTTCTCGCAGCGTTCGACGTAAGTCGGTAGAATACGGTTTTCCTGCGGATTGCCCGACCATGACCCCCCTGATTTTCGTTACCGGAGGCGTGGTGTCCTCGCTTGGCAAGGGCATTGCGGCTGCGTCGCTGGCGGCCATCCTTGAAGCGCGCGGTTTGCGTGTGACGATGATGAAGCTGGATCCTTACATCAACGTCGACCCAGGCACGATGAGCCCGTTTCAGCATGGCGAGGTGTACGTCACCGACGATGGCGCCGAGACAGACCTCGATCTGGGTCATTACGAACGCTTCATGCGCACGCGACTGACCGGCAAGAACT
>JBBSVJ010000003.1:0-45443 GCA_038233665.1 Lysobacterales bacterium | reverse complement strand
GCCTGTGCGGCGCCGGCAATCTTGCCGTCGGCCGAGGTGATGTCGTTGAGCGGCTGGTAGCTGGCGCGAATCCCAAGACAAGCGAGTGCATCAATCACCCAGCTATCCATGAGCTGGTATGCCTCGGGAATCGACAAACCCTCGACCATTGATACCGGTGCGTAAATCGAATAGGTAATGGTATTTCCAGGCTCAATAAACATCGCTCCGCCGCCGCTGATTCGTCTTACCACTTCGATGCCATGGCGGTTTGCCGCATCGCTATCCACCTCGTTGCGCAACGATTGGAAGCGACCGATCACCACCGCCGAACTCGCCCACTCCCATACGCGCAGTGTCGGCTTGCGGCGACCCTCGCTGACTTCGGTGGTGAGCACGTCGTCCAGCGCCATATGCAAGGTCGGAGACTGCGCGGGTACGTGGATCAGCTGCCAGTCGTGGTCATGCCAGAAGGTTTGCGTCATTTCGAATCGCCTGCGTCGATGGCACGCCGAACGGCAACCGCGACACCTTCCGCGCTGATGCCGTAAAGCACGACATCATCGTCAAGAGCGACTTCGATCGAACGGCTCAGCTCAGCTTGTGTCGAATTCACAGGCAATCCATTCAAGGCTGCATCAATCGTGTCCAACGCCGAATCGGGCTCAAGAAAGAAATCGCCGCTGACGCGAACGCCAGCAAGGCATCCCTGGTTGACAGAAAAGTCGACGACCACCAACTTGCCGCCTGGAATTTTATACTCACCGTGCATGTAGAGACACCTTTCCAACCTGCAGCCAGTGTAATGGTTTCAACGAAGCATTGAGAACATTGCGCACTGCTTCGTTATCACCTATCGATAATCCAGCTCATGGTGAATCAAGACGACGCACTGTGAGGCGAACAACATCTTCGATCCCAAGGTGATCTTCTTCGCACCCAGACGTTCGAGACTGTTGAAGCTTTTTCTCGGCATAGGAATATGGTCGGTCAGCAAAAAGCAAGGATTGCCCTCAAACGCCTGCTCGCGAATCGACGTGCCTTTCCTGTCCATCACAAACAACTGATGATTCTCAGCCAATTCCTGCACCAGCCGCTCGAAGCTTACTGTGCGTACGGTTACGCCGGTCTCAACCGGGCGCCGCTCTTCCTTGTCCCTCCCTCTTGAGACATCCAGCGCTTTCGCGATCTTGGCCAACAAAGCTTGCTCGTGAAACCCGCCGATGTCGTGCATCGCATTGGCCTCAAAACAAATCGTTCGAGAGAAATCCTTGGTGCTCTCCAGCACCAGATACACGATCACATCCGCCCGATGCGACTGCGCCACGAAGATCGCATTCATCAGCGTATGCGCAAGTATTTCGGTATGTGCCTCTTTGCCAACGGATGCCAACAAGGCTTGGCTGTCCGTCGGTGCTGCACGTGCTCGCAAAACGAAAGTTCGCATGGATGTCGTAACCATTGATCGATGGTGGCTGTGAATACACACACTTCGCCCTACTCCTTACTCGCGCTGGCGGGAGAAGCACGTAATACCCGCTATTCTCTCACCCAATCAAATGCACATGACCGATCGCGCATACTCGCGCCATCAACCACCGAGAACCAAGAAGGCCATGGCCCGCCCACGCAATACGCATAGCTTTACCGTTCCGCTTCGCACCATGCTCCTCGCATTGCTCGCATTGCTCGCAATCTTCGCAAGCAGTTGCGGTTCCAACCGCGAAGCTCCTGATCAGGCGGCGAAAGAAACCGAAACGGTCGAATCCGAGTTACCCAAACCCGCGACCGATGAGATCACACCCCCAGCGGCCGATACGATGTATTCCGACGCACCCAAGTGCAATGCGCGGGTCAAGCGAATCGCTGATGAAATGCTGCCTTGTCTGCAGCGGATCAAACCGGAAATGGGCAAACAGCTACAAGCGGTCGTTGACACGTTCCGCAACAGCCCTCGCCTGCGACTGGATCCGGTCCATCGCGATGAAGTGATACTGCGCGTTGAGGAGGACTGTCAATCCTATTGGCTTACGATAACGAACCAGCTCGACAGCAAGTCACCCGAGGGCCAGTGTCAGCTGGATATGACCAACTGAAATAGCGAGACGCTCGGTAACCGAACTCGAGTTTGATCGCGAAAACTCTGATTTTGCTTGCTTTCGCTGAACTGAATCAAATGACGCTATGCGCACTTATACCGATCTATCAGAACCGATAGCTACTCGAATGCGTCATCAAAAACGAGATCGTTCGTGAGTATGCTGATGGTTCCGGGATGATAGTAAAGCACAGCACGATCGATGCTACCTTCGCCGTTGAAATCACTCGTTCAAGCCGATTTCCCGTCGCCCCTGCTTAGCACCCTGCGCACCTGATGGCGGAGATTTGGCAACAGCTCCGCTTCAAACCATGGATTACGCAGGAACCAGGCGATATTGCGCGGCGAGGGATGCGGCAGCGGGATCATCCTGGGTGCGAACTGCGCGTGGGCGGAGACGGTTTTTCCGACGCCGCCGGCCGCTCTCTTGCCGAGGAAGTGACGTTGCGCATACTGGCCGATGAGCAGGGTCAACTCGATGTTCGGCAGGCTGGCGAGCAGTCGATCGAGCCATAGATCAGCACATTCCTTGCGCGGCGGCAGATCGCCGCTTGGACCTTTGCCCGGATAGCAGTAGCCCATCGGGATGATCGCGACTTGTTGCGGATCGTAGAAAGTTGGCTTGCCGATACCCATCCAGTCACGCAGGCGCTCACCGCTCAGGTCATCCCACGGAATACCGCTGGCGTGGACGCGAGCACCAGGAGCTTGGCCGATGACCAGCAAGCGCGCTTTTGCCCCAGCCTGCACGATCGGCCGCGGGCCGTGCGGAAGATAAGCAGCGCAGGCGCGGCAGGCGCGAACGGCTTCAAGTAACGAGTTGAGGTTGTCGGTGCTCATGGTGGCTTGCGGCACAGTGGCTCTTGCTGCTTGCGAGAACGGCGGACAATTTATCGCCCATTGCAGAGACTACAAGATGTTTTGTGATCTGTTTCGCGCTACTCCTGCTCTTCGACAAGCCCAAGGAATGATCGGTTGTGGGTGAAATCTCGCAAACATGCATGTTCCCGTCATCCCGCCGAATCCCGACATTCATTTTCTCGCCAATCAAACTCGGAATGGTGAGGCTTTCGCCTGAACGACGAGAGAAAGCAAGAGCCGCAGCCATGCTGCTGATCGCGTTCACTCGAGAGTTTCCGCTGACGATCTACCCAGACATGCTCTGCACAAACCCCGATCACCACCGAGGAAAACCGGATGATCTCGCCTTTACCTGTTCAGACGTCAGCGCGCTTTCCAAGCCCCTTTGGTTTCAGTCGGAACCATTTTCCTCTATCCTGTCCGGCTGCATTGACGTGATTCGATGCGCATCCGGCGCAGATTTCCGTGGCGCCGATCGTGCTGCAGCTGGGGCGCAGCGGCTGCCGATCACGGCTTCATCCCTTGAGGATGCCCTATTCAACCCAACCTTGGCGCGATTCCACGTCGCCCCACTCGATCAACCCAAACTGGAGACTCCATGTCCACTGACATTCTCAACGCACTCGGCTTGTCCAAGTCCAATTCCGGCACCTACCTCGGTCAGGGCGAATGGTCGAAGACCCACGACGCTGGGGTAATCCAGTCGATCAATCCGGCAACCAACGAAGTCATTGCTGAGGTCCATGCGTCAAGCAAGGCCGATTACGACTTGATCATGAAGCGCGCTACTGCGGCTTTTGAAGTCTGGCGTACGACGCCGGCACCGCTGCGCGGCGAAGCGGTACGTCTTTGTGGCGAAGCACTGCGCAAGCACAAGGATGCGCTCGGTTCGCTGGTCTCGCTGGAGATGGGCAAGATCAAGCCGGAAGGTGATGGCGAAGTACAGGAGATGATCGACATCGCCGATTTCGCGGTCGGCCAATCGCGCATGTTGTACGGTTACACAATGCATTCCGAGCGTCCGGGTCATCGCATGTATGACCAGTGGCATCCGCTGGGTCTGGTCGGCATCATCAGCGCGTTCAATTTTCCGGTTGCGGTGTGGGCGTGGAATGCAATGCTGGCCGCGATTTGTGGCGACATCTGCATTTGGAAGCCGTCACCGAAAGCGCCGCTTACCTCCATTGCAACGATGAAAATCTGCAACGAGGCTTTGAAGGATGCCGGATATCCGGATCTGTTCTTCCTGTTCAACGATGCCGGCACTGACTTGGCCAAGGCGTTTGTCGATGATCGCCGCGTTCCGTTGATCAGCTTCACCGGTTCGACCAAGGTGGGTCGCTCGGTCGGCGAGCGTGTCGCCATGCGCATGGGCCGCAGCCTGCTAGAGCTCGGCGGCAACAACGCGATGATCGTCGACGATACGGCTGATCTGAAGCTGGCCCTGCCGGCGATCGTGTTTGGCGCTGTGGGTACCTGCGGCCAACGCTGCACCTCCACACGCCGTCTGTTCGTGCACGAGTCAATTCATGATGAAGTGGTTGCCTCGGTGGTCAAGGCGTACAAGCAGGTGGAAACCAAGATTGGTGATCCGACCGATGCAAAGACGCTGATGGGCCCACTGAACAGCCCGGATGCGGTTGAAAACTTCCTCTCAGCCATCGAGAAGGCCAAGACTGCGGGCGGCACCGTCGCCACCGGTGGAACGAAGAAGGAAGGCAAAGGCAACTTTGTTCTGCCGACCGTAATCACTGGCCTGACCAACGATTCGGCCGTGGTCCAGACAGAAACCTTCGCCCCGATTCTTTACGTGATGAAGTTCAAGACGCTAGAGGAAGCATTTGCCATGCATAACGATGTGCCGCAGGGGCTGTCGTCGGCGATCTTCACGCAGAACGTCAAGCATGCAGAGCGCTTTCTTTCATCGGTGGGATCCGATTGCGGCATCGCCAATGTCAACATCGGCACCTCGGGTGCGGAGATTGGTGGCGCGTTTGGCGGCGAGAAGGAAACCGGTGGTGGTCGTGAATCCGGCTCGGATGCGTGGAAGGTCTACATGCGCCGTCAGACCAACACGATCAACTACTCCGACGAGCTGCCGCTGGCCCAGGGCATCAAGTTCGAGTTCTGATCGATCGGAATAGTAGGTCAGACATCGAAACCGGTCGCCTTGGCGGCCGGTTTTGTCGTTTCAGGCCTTGGGTGCTTTACGGCATTGGAGACCGAAATCCCAGTTATTTATGCGTGCCGTAACGGCTCAGTCGACACGAAGCGAGTGGAAACCTGTGGCCCTCAAGGTGAAGCCGACGGACGGATCGTCCTCAATTCTCGAAGCCGTTGCGAAAAATCACATCACCGCGGACCACGAAATCCCAGATGCCTCGACCGTGGGTAGCAAAACGGGCAATACCAGCCCCGCCTTCTTCCACATAATCGACATCCCAGTAACTCTGATCGGGCGCACCGAGGCCGCTGATGTCGATCCACGTATTCAGCGCGCGATCGAAATAGAACGGTCCCACCTCAGTCGCGGCAAACAAGTGGTTGCCATCCGGCGACATCACCAGATCAAAAACAAGGGTATTGGGCAGACCATTCGACATTGCAGTGAAACTTGCGCCATCGTTCGTCGATACAAACACCGGCGGATTCGAATAACCCGCTCCCGCCACGTAGATCGTGTTCGGATCAAGCGAATCGGGCAGGATCTTGTTGCCGTAAAAATAGTGGTTATCGGGCAGGTTCGATGCGGTGTTGGTCCAGCCTGTGCCGGTGTTGCGGAAAAACTTCCGCGCTGAACTCACTGCGTAGCGCCTTCCCGCAACCGAGGGCGAAAAAGCCACCGCCGTGACTTGACTACCGAAATCAAAGTTGTCCTCAGCCGCGCTGATCGCGCTCCCGGACCACGTCAAGCTGATCACATGATCGCCGCTATTGGTCATTCTGCCGCCAGCCAGCAAGGCGCGTCCGGCCACGTGCGGATCGGCCACAATCGGCGCCATCCATAACGTGCCAACCAGGTTGTTGACCGCGTAATCCCAGAACTTCAAACCAGACTGGCCGCCGAGACCGGGGGCGGTATCAAGCATGGCAAAACCGGGATAGACCATCCACACGCTGGTGCCGCCATCCGATGACGTGAAGTGACCATAATCGCCGCTGATGGCCTGACCGAAATCATCAATGCCAGCCGTCGGCGTCAGCGCCTTCTGATAGCCCTGATCCTGTGCGCCGGCGAGTAGCACATGGCCCGCGCCTCGTTGGGTGTAGGTCGAGTAATACTGGGAAACGTGCAAACCGTTCAAAGAAAGGTTGTGCACCGAAATCAGGTTGTCGGTCGACTCATAAAGCCCGCCGTCAGTCGATACATAGACCCGCTCATTGTTCGCCGCGTCGCGCCAAACTTGAACATTCGGGATATCCGCATGCAGCTTGTTGGCTGGGTCTGCGTAGTATTCGCCCCAATCATTGACCTTCGCCCAGTTGCTGCCACCATCGGCAGACCGATAGACATTCACACCGCCCGCATAGGCGAGGTTCGGATTTCGCGTCGATGATGCCGCAGAGTTGGGCCCAAACGTGTTTTCAGGAATCGATCCACGGACCTGCCAGGTGGCTCCTCCATCGAGCGAGCGATAGACATCGGTACGCGAAGCATAGGCGCGTGAAACCATTGCAAAGAGAAATGTTTGCCCGGCATCGACACCCCCGGTCAGATGGACGCGATCACCATTCGCCACCGGCGGAGACACCGGCACCGTGCCCACATTGACGAGTGCTTGTGACCCGGGGCTGATGCGTTTCAGGCTGCCATCGATCAGCACGAACATTTCAGTCGAATCGTAACGCGGAGAAAACAGCGCCACACGATCGCGCTCGCCGACAAACCCAAGCGAGCTGAAGTTGGCGCCGGCATTGGTCGATACGAACAAATGCGTTCGCCAACCATTGGCCATTGAATCGTAGTGGATTCGGGCCAGATACACGTCGAGCCCCGAACTGCTTCGCACGGCCAAGCCGGTCGTGTACCAGGGGTTCGGCTGATCGGTTCCAGTCGCCGCACTAAAGCTCAGGCCGCCATCATTGGACGCGTAAACACCCAGCGGCGTATCGCTGGCCAGCAACAGACGTTCGCCACCATTGCTGCTCAAGCGGTCGAGGAAGCCGCCGGACTGAAAACTGGCGCTGTCATTCGGACTGCTCCATGCCAACGTCGAACGCGGGCTGCGCCAGAGGTTGCCTCCCTGCGACAGCGCCGTCAGCCGATCATTGACCGAATCGTAAATGGCACCGGTAATTCGACCGGCCTGGTTGCTGCTGCCCCGCTCTCGCCAGTTTCCCGTGATCGCTGACAACTCCACCGCCCGAAGGTCATTCGATGACATGCCGGCAGCAAGTGAGACGTTTCGAGCGTACTGGACGCGTTGCATGCGCAAGCCCCGCCAGTCAGCATCCTGCGCGCGCCAATCCAGCGCCGGAGCATGCCGGTGCAGGGATTCAATCCAGGCGTTACGCTCAATTTTGAAGGCTGGGTCGCGTTCGCCGGGTCCCGTTTCGATGGGCGCAGGCCAGCGCTCGGACGCGGTGTTGAGAAAAATCGGATACAACGCCGCTGCCGACGCCATCGCAGCCAATGCGATGGCCAAAGACCCGTGTTTCCAATTCATGCGAACGCCTCCCTTAGACACCCAACCACCCAGAGCGCGCTATCTTAGATTGCCCGCAACGCGCTTGAAACCTCCGCGTTCTCAACCATTCCGCCGCGCCAGCCCACTGATGCTCAGCTCGTGGCGCATTGGAACGCCTTTTGCGGTTGAGGCGTATGTCCGGCCTGAACGAGCGGATGCCAGACATCCTTTGCGCAGAACCGGCTTATCGCCTCTTCCGATTCGAACCTTGGCGTTTGCAAAAGTGATCGCCGGATCACGACAGAATCGGGATCACGGGTTCTGTCCACCGCGCGCTTCTGCTGCGGTTAAACTATCCGGCTGGAGGAACTCATGAATCAACCAATACGAACCAGCGGCACTGCGATTGCGAGCTTGATCAGCGGCATCATTGCCTGGGTCGGCCTGCCTGTCATCGGGGCATTGGTCGCCATTATTTGCGGCCATGTCGCGCGTGGCGAAATCCGCCGCATGCCTCCAGGCACCATCGAAGGTGATGGCATGGCGCTTGCCGGGCTGATCCTAGGCTACGCGCAACTCGTGCTGATCGGACTGGGCATTTTGCTGTTCATCGGCTTTCTTTTTCTCGGCATCGGATTCGCGGGATGGCATTGGTAGATGTATGCCCTTGCCCGCTCCCTGTTGTTTTGCCTGGATGCCGAACGTGCACATGATCTTTCGCTGACGGCGATCGAGACGGCCTATCGGACAGGATTCAATCCGCTGCTCGCGAGCAAACCGAAACCCTTGTCGAGCACCGTATTTGGCATCGACTTTCCGAACCCGGTCGGACTGGCAGCCGGTCTCGACAAGAACGCCGCGCATATCGATGCTCTGGCCTCGCTCGGTTTCGGTTTTATCGAGGTCGGCACGACAACACCGCGCGCGCAGCCGGGAAACCCGAAGCCGCGCATGTTCCGCCTGCCCGAACACGAAGCCGTGATCAACCGCCTCGGTTTCAACAATTCGGGCGTCGAGGCGCTGATCGCGAACGCCGAGCGGGCGCGTTTCGATGGCGTTCTCGGCATCAATATCGGCAAAAACAAGGACACGCCGAACGAAAAGGCGATCGACGATTATCTGTTTTGCCTCGAACGGGTCTACGCGCGGGCCAGCTATATCACGGTCAATATCTCGTCACCGAACACGCAGGGCCTGCGTGATTTGCAGGAGGAAGAAACCTTGCGCCGCTTCATCGGCGAAATCTGCGAAGCCGGCGAACGCCACGCAACCAGACACAGCGTGCGCAAGCCCATTCTGCTCAAGATCGCACCGGATTTGAGCGACGTTGAGCTCGACTCAATTGCCGGGGTGTTGCTGGCCAGCGCTATCGACGGCCTGATCTGCACCAATACGACGGTCGATCGCAGCACCGTCAGCGGACATCGCTATGCCAATGAAGCAGGCGGGCTGTCGGGCAAACCGGTTTTCGAAAAATCTACAAAGGTACTGCGCGGCATGGCGAAGCGCCTGCAAGGAAGGCTGCCATTGATCGGCGTTGGCGGCATCGTCAATGGAACCGAAGCGGTTGCAAAAATCGAGGCCGGCGCGAGCCTCGTACAGTTCTACACCGGCATGATCTATCGCGGCCCGGCATTGATCGGAGAATCGGTCGAAGCGATCCGCGTCGCGCCCGATCGGAATACAGCGTGAGCGATACCGGTTATCCCGTCGATGCGGCAATCGCTGAAGGCGTTGGCTACAGGATGGTCGAAAACGCTTCGCTGGAAGGGCGCAACACGTTTCGCGTACCCGCGCGCGCCAATCTGCTGATCGATGTTCGTCATGCTGATGCACTGGCAGAACTGTTCGGTTATGCCATGCTCAAGAATGGCCCGCTGCTGGTTCTGGGCGAAGGCAGCAATATCTTGTTTACGCGTGACTGGCCGGGGGTTGTCTTGTCGATCGCGGCACTCGGCATCAAGATCCTCGACGAAGACACCAAACATGCCCGTGTGCGCGTCGAAGCCGGTGAAAACTGGAACGACTTCGTCCGCTGGTCGATTGGTAACGGCTTCTGTGGCCTTGAGAATCTGGTGCTGATTCCGGGCACGGTCGGCGCGTCTCCGATCCAGAACATCGGCGCTTATGGCGTCGAAGTGGGCGAATTCATTGACGTGGTCGAAGCCTGGGATCGAACGCGCGGCGCGCTTGTTCGTCTGGACAGGGTGACCTGCGCTTTTGCTTATCGCGATTCGGTGTTCAAGCGCGATCGCGAGCGCTACATCGTCACGGCGGTCGAGTTCGCCCTGCCACGCCATCGCGACCTGCAGACTGACTATGCGGGCGTTCGCGAGGAACTCTCAGGGATGGGCATCAACACGCCGACGGCTCCGAGCGTTGCCGAAGCGATCGCGCGCATTCGAACACGCAAGCTGCCCAATCCGGACGTGATCGGCAATGCCGGCAGCTTTTTCAAGAATCCGCTGATTGACCAGGCACAGGCTGACGCATTGCGACGTGAATACCCGATGATGCCGAACTGGAGTAGCGACGATTCACGCACGAAGCTCTCGGCCGCATGGCTCATTGAATCTTGTGGATTCAAGGGCTTGCAGCAAGGACAGGCTGCCGTTTCTAAACAACATGCCTTGGTCCTGATCAATCTCGGCAAGGCCACCGGCGGCGAGATTTGGGCGCTCGCTGAGCACATTCGCAACGGTGTCGCAGATCGATTTGGGGTGACGCTCGAAGCCGAGCCGCTGGTTCTCTGATCAAAAGATCCGTTCGCTAAACCGGCGAATTGGCTAAACGCGTTGATTTCACGGGAGATTCATCACACTTGGCCGACTACGAGTGTGCTGAAGTGGAACCTTCTCGCACACCCACTTTTTGATCACCGAGACGCCCCCCGTTTTGGATGGATCAAATTGCCATTCGGAGTTTCCCCATGGCTGCTGCCCCTGCCAGTACCGCCTTCCTTGCCTCGCGCCGACGCTTGTTCAGTGCCTTGTTCAGTAGTGCCGGAATCGAGGAGATTGATTCCTCACTTTCCAAACGCCGTCCGGGTCGCAACGGATTGCTTCCCAAGGATTTACCGCAAGCGCCTGCTGCGTTGAGTTTTCCGCCCGCGTCCGTGCGCTGGCTGACGCGCTGCACGTTCGGCTACACCTCCGCTGAACTCGCCGCTTTCAATGCGCTCGGCGGTAACGACAATGCGCGCTGGACTGCATGGGTCAATCGCCAGCTCGATCCGGATTTGATCAGTGACAGCGCGTGCAATTCGCGCATTGCCAGCGCCGGATACGTCACCCTCAACAAGTCGCCGACCCAGCTCTGGAATGACCATCATTCGCAGGGCAGCGACTACTCGTTGCGCATGAAGCCGATCGCCGAAACCGAAAGCGTGACGATCCTTCGTCAGATCTACAGTCAGAGACAATTGTTCGAGGTGATGGTCGATTTCTGGCATGACCATTTCAGCGTGTTCGGGTGGGATTTCGATGGCGGCCCGATGTTTTCGGCGTTCGATCGCCTGGCCATCCGCCCGTATGTATTCGGCAATTTCCGCACGATGCTGCAGGAGGTCGGCCAATCGGCATCGATGATGTACATGCTTGATTTGTATTCGAGCGACGCGGGCTTCCCGAACGAGAACTACGCCCGCGAGCTTTTCGAGTTGCACACGATGGGCGCGGAAAATTACGGCGGCATCGTGCAGAACCCCGACAGCTCCGCCAATATGGCTTTACTCGGAAACTACCAGGCCGCAGACGGCGAGTATGAGCGCCTCAAATATGTCGACGACGATGTCTATGAGGCTGCTCGCGCATTGACCGGCTGGACGGTTTCAGGTGCCAACTGGCCATACGATCCCATCAATGGTCGACCACTCGGCGAGTTCGCCTACAACTCCTCGAAACACGACCAAGGCGTAAAGCGCATCCTGGCGCGCTACTTTCCTGCTGCACAAGGCCAAGCCGACGGTACCAATCTGTTCGACATGCTGGCCCGGCATCCGCGCACGGCTCGCCATGTCGTCAGCAAGATCTGCAAGCGGTTTTTGGGTAGCAATCCATCCACCGCGCTGATTGACAGCGCCTCGACCGTGTTCAACCAGGCCTGGCAGGACAGCAATCAGATCGCCCAGGTGTTGCAACTGATTCTGCAATCGAACGAATTCAAGACCACTTGGGGCACCGGCATGAAGCGCCCTGCCCTCAGCGCCGTAAGTGCGCTGCGCTCGACCGCAGCCGACTTCACCCCGAAGCCCGACTACAACAACAGCATCTACACGCCGACGGAAGAATTCATGAGTCGCCTGCAGGCCGCTGGGCACAAGCTCTTCTACTGGCCGGCGCCGAACGGTTACCCCGATGATCAGGTGGCCTGGTCAAGTACCGGTGCGCTGGGGATGACCTTGCGCATGCTGCCGCGTCTACTCGAAATGCATCAGACCGAAAGTTACAGCAATGCCTACAATTTTCTGAGCGACGTCCATGGACAAACCCTGGCGGCGTTGGTCACCAACCAGCGCACGGCGACCAACATCATCGGCTATTGGTGTGATCGCATTCTCGGTTACCGGCCGGAGCCCGCATTCAGCGTTGCGGTTGATTTCATGCGCCAGAACGTCGCCGCAAGCGCCGTGATCGACTTGGTCACCGATGGCACCAACAATGGCAATCCCTCGCGCACCGGCACATGGAACATCAACAACCTTTCGCAGCACTACTCGATCGCCCGCCTGCGCACCGCGGTCGGCCTGATCCTGTGCAGCCCCGAATTCCTGCGCCGCTGAGGAGCACTGTCATGACCCATATCAATCGACGCGATTTCCTCAAAACGGGCACGGTCGCAGCGCTCGCCGCAGGAGCCAGCAGCAGCGCTCTTGCCTACTTCGCTCCGCCCGAATTTGCGCCAACCGCGGCCACTGAGGACACCTTGGTGGTAGTGTTTCTGCGTGGCGCGATGGATGGCTTGAGCCTGTTGCCACCGGGTGCCGGCAGCGCATACCGCGCCGACTACGAGGCGGCGCGAAATTCCACACGGATACCAACCTCGGGAACTGGCGCGGCGCTGCCGCTCAACGGCACCCAATGGGCCTTGCACCCACGGGCGACTGGACTGCGTACGCTGTTCAACCAGAATCAACTCGCCGTCATCGTTGCCGCTGGCCAGACAAAACCCAATCCGGTCATCCGCAGTCATTTCGATGCTCAGGCCAACCTCGAGTTCGGCTTTGGTGGTGGCACTGGCAACAACGTCGGCTGGTTGACTCGCCATCTCGCCAGCGGAGGACTGCCCAGCGTTGTTCCGTTGCCGGCAACCTCGCTGGGCAATATCACCGCGAGCAGCCTGCTGGGATCTTCCGACGCGATCACCATGAACAGTGCGTCGGATTTCCGCCTGGACGGATTCAACGGCGCCTGGGATGACGACGATCCCGCGCATGGAATGGTGGGTGCAGTCTCGCGCATGCATGCCTTGTGGAACGGAAATGCGACGCTGCTGGAAAGCGCTGGCGTGGAAACGCTGGCTTCACTGGATCTGCTGCGTCCGATCAATTTCGGACTCTACAACGCGAGCAACAATCCAGACGGTTATCAGCCATCCGGCGGCGCCAACTACGCTCTGCAATACAACGGCAGTTTTGGCACCCAGCTACGCAACGTCGCCCAGTTGATCAAGAGCAATCTCGGCCTGCGCGTGGCCACTATCGATCTCGGCGGCTGGGATACGCATGTTGGCCAGGGTAATCCGACCAACAGCTACGATTTTTTCGGCAACCAGGTGGAAAGTCTGTCGCAAGGATTGAGCGCGTTCTATGCGGATCTCGCCAGCGCCTCTGCTGGCAATCTCATGCAGCGCACGAGCGTGATTGTGGTCAGTGAGTTCGGCCGACGTGTGGTCGAGAATGCCGATGGCGGCACCGATCATGGCTACGGCAATGTGATGTTGGCGCTCGGCGGCAAGGTCAATGGTGGGCAGATCTACGGAAATTTCCCGGGGCTCGCGCAAGCCGACCGCTATGAAGGCACCGATGTTGTGGTAACCACAGACTACCGTCGCATCATTTCCGAAGCCCTGATCCGCCGCATGGCCAACCCCAACATCTACTACGTGTTTCCCGGGTACACGGGCTACACGCCGATGGGTATTTTCCAGGGCCCCAATCTGCCTCCAACCGGCTACGACGCGTTGTTTGCCAATGGGTTTGACTAGCTGCGCGAATAGCGATTACGGAGTCGAGAATGGGAGGAGCAAAACAGGTTTCTGGATATGTGTAGGTGACCGCTTTCGGGCGGGCTTTTCGGCAATTTGCGGGGAGAGCTCGCCCCTCGTGGGATTCGTACAGACCGCGGATCGCCATGCTTTACCCAATCCCGACTACCCACTTTCAAATCCCGACGTTCACGCTTCGCCGCACTCGAAATTCAACAGATCGCCATGTTCGGCGAGGTGAGACTGACCGAGGCTGATCGTGCCGCTTCGGCGCAACGGGTAGGCATCTCGATGCACGAGCAGTTCCTCAGTTCCGATCTTGACCCAGGTACCGTTGGTCGAACGATCGGAGAGGATGAAATGCCCCTTCTTCCACTCGATCATCGCGTGATCGCGCGAAACCCAATCCGACTCAATGGTCAGGGTGTGGCCTTCCTCGCGACCAAGCGTGAACGGATCAGACAGTTCATCGATATGGAATTCGCGATCGAGGAAACGCAGATTGAGAACAACGCGCTGATTCTTGGTGAACTGAACGACGCGCTGCACGGTGGTGACGTGGGAAACATCTTCCTGCCACATCACATCGACAATTTCGATGGGCAGTAGCTTGCCGGCGACGCGTGCGGTGCCGATCGAACGCACTCGCACACCTGCGGCATTGGTGATCTTGAGCGAGGTGCTGGCCGTGGCCACAATCTGGTCGCGTTTGGCAATGGCTGCCATGCGCGCGGCGACATTGACCGCATCGCCGAACACATCGGTTTCCTCGACCAAGGCCTCGCCATGATGCAGACCGATACGGATGCCGATGTTGTCCTGCACGAAGGCCATGTCGGATTTCATCCGGCGCTGCATGTCGGTGGAAGCGAGCAAGCCCTGAACCGCACCCGGAAATGTGCACATGATCTCGTCGCCGATCGTCTTGATCAGCTTGCCGCCATGTCGATGGGCGACTTCGGTCAGCGCATCCAGCACGGAGGCAATGATGTCGCGCGCGGCAACGTTGCCACGCAACTCGAACAGCTTGGTGCTGCCGGAAACGTCTGCAAAAAGAATGGTCAGCGTGGAGTTTTTACTCATTGCGTTTGATCATAGGACATTCAGTGGACAGGCTCCAGATCGGCGGCCGCTTTGACAATATCAGATTCAGCCGGGAGCACCGCCAGGGCGGCCCCCGCCAGCGGAGTAAACGTATCGGCACCGACAACGCGCTGCAACGGTTTGCTGCCATGTCCGGCCTCGACTATCGCCGTGATGACACCTTCGCCGACACCTCCGCTGTGCCGCCCTTCGTCGACGACAATGATGCGCAGTGCGTCACGGGCCTGGTCGGCGATGAATGCATTGTTCAAGGGAACCAGCCAGCGCAGATCCACCACGCGTACTTTCCAACCGTGTTTCGCCTCGATTTCGCGCGCTGCGCGCAGGCTCATCGGCACGCCGTTTGCGTAGCTGAAGATGACCAGATCCGTCGCATCCGGAAAATACACGCGACCTTCGCCCAAAGTCATCGCCTGATCCGGTGGCGGATACGGAAACAGCCACTGGCCGTCGCCGGTATCGTGAAGATCCTTGGTCATGTACAACGCGATGGGTTCGAGAAACACGCTGACCCGGCCATCAACCTTGGCCAGTGCGGTCAGGGTTCGCAGCATCATCGCCGCATCGTCACCACGACTCGGGCAGCCAACGATCAAGCCCGGAATATCGCGCAAGGCCGTCATCGAATTGTCGTTGTGGAAATGCCCGCCAAAACCTTTCTGATAACCAAGTCCGGCAATACGCACGACCATCGGGTTGCGGAATTGATCGTTGGAAAAAAACTGCAACGATGCCGCCTCGCCACGAATCTGATCGCAGGCGTTGTGCAGGTACGCCAGATACTGAATCTCGGGGATCGGCAGCATGCCCATGTTGGCGTAGCCCTGCGCCAAGCCCAGGATGATCGTTTCATCGAGCAAGGTATTGAACACACGCTTGTTGCGGAACGCCTTACGCATTCC
Organism: Lysobacterales bacterium; assembly: GCA_038233665.1. Taxonomy (GTDB): domain Bacteria; phylum Pseudomonadota; class Gammaproteobacteria; order Xanthomonadales; family Rhodanobacteraceae; genus Dokdonella. The sequence continues at coordinate 29,667 of JBBSVJ010000003.1, read as the reverse complement.
CTTGGTCACCGTGTAGACACCACCCTTCTGGGCGATATCCTCGCCGAACATCAGAGCTTCCGGGTATTTGCAGAAAAGATCGTGCAACGCCTGGTTGATCTGGATCGCCAAATGTCGCGGGGGCAGGTTTTCCGGCAACTTCTGTTCGCCGCCAAAAATATCGAGACGCTCGTCGGCGTAATCGTCTCTTTCCGCCTCTGCCTTGACCTTGTCCGGCGAGTACGGCGCCAGCGGCGCGATGATCTCGGCCAGCTTTTCCAGTTTCGGGCGGTGATCAGCATCATCAGCGGCGGCGAAACATTTCGCGCGAATGGTTTCGTAGCGTGCCAGCAACTCATCCTTGCCGAGCAAGCCTGATTCAAGCGCAATCGCGGCCGATCTGAGCAAAGGATCACCCGCCTCCACGTCTACCAGCTCTTCGATGCTTCGCCATTCAATTTCAAAGTCGGTTCCGGCGTGACCCATGATGCGGGTCGTGCGCAAGTGCAAGAAAGTCGGTCGACGCGTGCGTCGGCAATGGTCGATTGCACGCTCGACATCGGCATAGCCCGCGGCGAGATCAAGCCCGTCGGCATAGAAATAGTCGAGATCGCGGCGCTCGCTGAAATTGCGCTCAATCCAGCCGCCGGGAGATTTCACCGAGATTCCGATACCGTTGTCCTCACAGACGAACAGAACCGGCGCAGGCAGCTTTTGATAGGAGGTCCAACCCGCTGCATTGAATGCCGTTTGCGCGGTGGCGTGATTCGATGAGGCATCACCGAACGAGCAGATGGCAATGGAATCGGCCGGAATCGGCAAGGTGTGACCGAGGCGTGGAGCCTGCTCGATCGCCAGTGCGGTGCCCAGCGCTTTGGGCAGGTGCGAGGCGATGGTAGAGGTCTGCGGCAATACCCAGAGCGGCTTCGAGCCCCAGACCTTGTGCCGCCCCCCGATGCCGGATCGTCCTTGCTGGCTGCGAACGACAGTGCCGAATCCATGATCGGATCCATACCCGGCAGCTTGCGGAAGCGCTCGGCCATGAAAGCGCCGGAGCGATAATGCAGAAACGCCGGATCAGTGTGGCGGGCCAATCGGGCCACCAAGGCATTGCCTTCGTGACCACTCGATCCGATGGTGTAGAAAACCTTGTTGCGCACGCGTAAAACACGCGCCATCAAATCCAAATGACGAGAAATCAGCTGCGATTCGAAAAGCTCGAGAAACGCCTCTGCCGAGCAGCTGCTGCCGGGTAAAACCGGCGCATCCATATTCGGCATGGAACCGACCGGGCCATCCCAGTCACGTACGTATTCGATGAAGTTCTGATCACAGATATCGGCGCGATTGAGTCCGCGGTGACGAGCGGCGATCGGCGGACGCAGGTTGGATGGGACAGCAGCCATGAAAGAAATCGGAAGTGAGTCAGAGCGCTATTGTAGCGGTCAGCGTGCGCGCTGCCGATGGCTTTCGATCAAGCTGATTATCCGCTTGGATAAGCCCGTTCCGCCCAGATACCAGGAGCCGGGCTCGATCAATGCTCGCTCGAGATCTCGGCCTGACCCGCAGAGACATAATCACACTCGGCGAGCGCGCGGGCTATCATCGGATAATCATGCGTCTGGCAATGCCATTGCAAACCCATCGATTCCATCCCACCGGGATCAGGCACCCACTCGATCATGCCACCATCAACGCCGGATGCGGCATCAAAGGTGAGCAAGATCTTTCCGCCCGGCTCGACTTTCATCGACTTAAGGCTACGCCCCTTGTAGGTATCCGGTTCGGGCAAGCCCGCTTCGGTATTCGATGCTGGCATGCGTCCGCTATTCATGTAGGCCTCGGTAATCGCAACCCGCGCTGACATCGTGGCCACCACGTCATTGCGTATCGCCGCTGCAGCACGCTCGTCGGCAACCGTTTGGTTGACCAGTTGTCGACCCTGCTCGACACGCGCCTGCTGCTCGGCATCCGCCGTCGCACCGGCTCGCGCCTCTGCGGCATCGCGATAGGAATAGAACGCGAACAACGCTGCAACCACGCCCACAAACGAGGCGATCACAGTAATCAGGGCATGACGCATCTTGTTCTCCATGAGGATCGGTGACGTGCTCCAGTCTGACAGCTCGTGGATAACCGTCCGAATCGTTGACGTTGCCGATACGGTGAGACTAGCGGGATCGACTTGAAGTCTGGGCGAATCTGGCTGGTGGTCGACGCTCCGCCGCCAAAAGCGAATTCTCGCTCAATGAATATCGGCTTTGGTCCTCGATGCCGAACATACTTGGCGGAGGAATCACCAACGCCAAAGGCAGTGAACTCTATAAATGCGGAACTCAGCGCAAGCAACAGGCAAAGCGCGGCGGCAACGATCGTGATTCCGCATGCAGCAGGCTTTGTAGGAGCCCCGCCAGGGGCGAGCTTCTATCCACCGCAAAGCAAAAGCTCGCCAGTAAACGGCCTCCTACACAGCCACAGCGCAGAACCGAGGAACGAGGCCGCCGAATACTCGAAGCCGCCCCTCATTCCAACTTGTCAGAACGCATTGATGCCGGTGACTTCGCGACCGACCACGAGCTGGTGCACAGTCTCGGTGCCTTCGTAGGTAATCACGGATTCGAGGTTCAGCGCATGCCGGATCGGGCAGTGTTCGGTGGTGATACCGGCGCCGCCGAGGATGTCGCGCGCTTCGCGGGCGATGTCGATGGCCATGCGGCAGTTGTTCCACTTCGCCAGCGAGACCTGGGTCGGTTGCATATTGCCGGCATCTTTGAGCCGACCGAGCTGCAGCGATAGCAACTGGGCAGTGGTAATACGTCGGGCCATGTCGGCGAGTTTGAGCTGGACTGCCTGACGCGAGGCGATCGGTTGCTTGAACAGGATGCGATTCTTCGAATACTCCAGAACCTCGCTGAAACAGGCGATCGCCGCACCGATCGGGCCCCAGGTAATGCCGTAACGCGCCTGAGTCAGGCAGCCGAGCGGGCCCTTCAGGCCTTTGACGTTGGGCAAGCGATTGGCTTCCGGTATGCGCACGTCATCGAAAAACAATGCCGAGGTGACCGAGGCGCGCAGACTCATTTTCTTGTGGATTTCTTCGGCTTTGAAACCGGGGAAATCCTTCTCCACAACGAAACCCTGGATACCTTCATCGGTCATTGCCCAGACAATCGCGATGTCGGCCAGATTGCCGTTGGTGATCCACATCTTTGAACCGTTGAGTATCCAGTCGCTACCGTCCTTTTTGGCGTTTGTCTTCATGCTGCCTGGATCGGAACCACCTTGCGGCTCGGTCAAGCCGAAGCAGCCGATCACCTTTCCGGCGGCCATATCCGGCAGCCAGCGCATACGCTGCTCTTCGGTTCCATAGGCGTAGATCGGGTGCATGCACAACGAGGATTGCACCGAGGCGAAACTGCGGATGCCTGAATCGCCGCGCTCGAGCTCCTGACAGATCAGTCCGTAGCTGACGCTGTTCATGCCCGCGCCACCGTACTCGGCGGGCAAGCTCGATCCGAGCAGGCCGAGCTCGGCCATTTCCGGAATCAGTTCCTTCGGGAAAATACCCTTGTCGAAGCAATCGCCAATAATGGGAATGACACGCTCATCGGTGAAGCGCGCCACCGTGTCCTGCACGGCTTGCTCTTCTTCAGTCAGTAGCGAACGGACATCATAAAGATCAACGGGATTGAGCGGTGTGGCGGCCATGGGCGAATTCCGGGAGGGGCAAAGCTGGCTATTGTAAACCCCGAGACGAATTGCCGACACCGTGGATGATCGTCGCATACTTGGCGAGGCCCATGCCCGCCCCTATGCTGTCCGACCCGGCCTTCTCTTAAAAGCCCATGCACGTCCCTGTTCTCGCCTATCACGCCGTCAATATTTCGGGCAATGGCTACGCCAGCAATGATCTTTTGGCTTTCGCTGCCGATTTGCGACTGATCGATGATCTGGGCCTACGCATCGTTCCGCTGCAATGGGTAGTCGACCAAGTTATTGGCGAGGCTGATCTCGACCTAAACGGCTGTGTGGCGCTGACTTGCGACGATGGAACCGACCTTGATTTCCGCGACGTCGAGTTTTCGACATTTGGCCTGCAGCGCGGCCTCTATCATTGTCTGCTCGATTTTATCGCTGAGCGTGGCCGCGAAGCGCAGCCACATCTGCATCTGACTTCGTTCGTGATTGCCTCGCCAGAGGCGCGCCAGCAAATCGACAAACAGTGTCTTTCCGGCGAAGGCTGGATGAACGATGACTGGTGGCATGCCGCATCGAACTCCGAATTGATGGCGATCGAAAATCACAGCTGGGATCACAACCACCCAGCCCTGTCGATGCCCGGCGTGGATTCAATGCCGCGCGGTTCGTTTCTGGAGGTGAACAACGAAATTCGAGCACGCCAGGAGATTGCCGAGGCCACAAATTTCATCAACCGCCTGGTCTCGCCGAAACGAACACGGATTTTCTGCTACCCGTTCAGCGAGGTTCCCGCCTATGTCCATGACGAGTATCTTCCACAGTTCGGTCGGGATCACGGGATCGTCGCAGCAATGGGTGGCGATCCGCTCAACGTGACGGCGGATGCCGATCGCTGGAACCTGCCGCGCTATATTTGCGGATTCCACTGGAAAACACCGGAAAATCTGAAAGATATTCTGGTTCCGCGCTGAGCTTTCAAAACGGGCCGAGTGCCTGGACCTTTGCCAGCAGAGCCCGCTGAACCTTTGGCACCAGCGGCTTGTGCCAATTGACAATGACGTGTTGGAACTCGGTCGTGACGAACCCGGCTGCCAAGGCAACTTCGAGCGCGCGCGCGTCGCCGCAATGCCCAAAAAAGGCATCGCAACAGCCCGCATATTTGCGGAATGCATATTTCAGCAGGTGGAACCAGAGCCCGCCCGAGTTCCGGATTGCCTCGCGTTCAGCAGGGGCCATCAGACGCATGGTTTCCCCATTCGTGCAGGAGCCGCCAGAGAGATAGACGTCGCCGAACGGGTTCATGTGCGAGTAGCCCGCCACATGCATCCCCCCTGCCTCGTCACGGTAAAGACCGACGATATGGCGGGGGATATCCGGCGCGGGATCATGAAATTTTCTCTGAAACAAGTCCTCGATCATGAAGTTTGCATGATCGATTTCGGTAATCGTAATGAACGAATGCAACTCGGCCGGCAAAACTTCCCGCGCATCGAATATCTCACCCACTTGCATGCATGTCTCCGATCAATCAAACAGAAGCCGCCAATACGATACGCGAGTTCAGGCCGGGAGCTTGCAAACGACAGCGCACTTTTTCCGAGCTTGGGAGCTTGTCCAAAGGGCTAATCATTACGCAATTCAACGTTTGCAGTGCAACCTGACGGATTCTTTGAGCACTGGGGAATGCCAACCGCGATATGCGAAACTCTTTTAGTTACGACTCGACAATGTACAGACACATTCACAGATGACGACTAATCGATCGGGTGATTGTGCAGCCCATGTGGCACGTGTCCGGTGGCTACATGCAAGCGCGCCGATTCGACATTGAGCATGGAATCGTCGAAGAAGATATCCGCGCCGAATGCTTCGAGAAACGGCCCTTTGGAACGTCCGCCGAGGAACAGCGCCTCGTCAAGACGGATGCCCCAGTTGCGTAGAGTCAGGATTACGCGCTTGTGCGCGGGTGCCGAGCGCGCCGTGACCAGCGCGGTCCGAATCGGCGAGTTCTCAATCGGAAACGCGGCCTGAATACGATGCAAGGCATCGAGGAAGGTACGAAAAGGGCCGACCGCCAAAGGCTCGTTGACACGCGCCATCTCATTGCGATGGAAAGCCTCGATGCCCTCGTTCTGTGAGACCTGTTCGGAATCGTCACCGAAGATCACCGCGTCGCCATCGAAAGCAATACGCAACTGCGCCGAGGACAATTCAGGCGCTTTCGACGGCAAAATCGTCGCGGCAGCAACGCCTGCCGTCAGCGCACGGCGCACATCATCAACATTCGCCGAAAGAAAAAGATTGGCACCAAATGGGTGCGCATAGGCGGCGGTGGGCGCGCCGTTGGTGAAGGCCGCGCGAATGATTTCAAGACCATAGTGCTCGATTGCGTTGAAGATTCGCAAACCGGTATCGGCTGAATTTCGCGACAGCAAGATCACCTCTACGCGCGGCGCTTCCGGCGCCAATGTATTCAGTCGCAACAGTTTCTGTACCAGCGGAAACGCAATGCCGGGCGCAAGCAGCTCATCCTCATGCGCAATCTGGTAACGCGAGTAGGCATCGAGCCCCTCGCGCTCGAACAGCTCATGGCTGTCGCCCAGATCGAACAACGCGCGCGATGAGATAGCGACAACGAGTTTATCGTTGACCGCATCAGCAGCAGGCGTTGCAGCGGATTGTGCATTCATGGCGTGAATCCTAGCCCGGAATCTTGCTGAGCCAGCAGACCTTGATCAATCACCAAAACCATCAACAAAGATTTCTTCGGTCGCCAGCAGATACGCATTCCATGCATCGATTCGGCCCATTCCCTGCACCGGGTTCGGAAACGTGGTTGCCGGGATACCGCCACAGACCTGTGTCGTCGTGGTCAACGGAATTGCGGTGTCGCGCAAGATCTGCGCAACTCGCGCCGGATTCCCGCGCAATGAAGGATTGGCTGACATCAACAATGCAACGACGCCAGCGACGTGAGGTGTCGCCATGCTGGTTCCACTGATCGTCATGTAACCGTTGTCGCTGGAGTTGTTGATCGACCGAACATCAGACCCTGGAGCAACGAGATCGGGCTTGATGCTGGTCGCGCCGAGCGCAGGACCTCGCAGCGAAAAACTCGACATCGTATCGCTCATTGTCATCGACCCAACGGTAAAGGAGGCGTCGTAGATTGCGGGAGCATCGATGATTCCTGAGCAGGACGCCCCCCCATTTCCGGCTGCAGCAACGAACACGATGCCGCCTGCGACCAGGTTCTCGATGGCCGCCTGGACTTCGGTTCCCGCCGTACATCCTTCACTCGCGGGGCAACCCCAGGAGTTGCTGACCACATCGGGAGCGCGATCCGGTTGCGGGTCTGTGCCGGCAAGATTGGTCGGCGCCAGCAACCATTGCGCACATTCGTTGTAGCGCGCCGGTGTGCCATCACCGGCATTCATGTTGCGACAGCCGATCCACTGCGCGCCGGGCGCAACACCCACTTGGTTGCCGTTTCCGTCATCACCCAGCATCGTGCCGATCGTGTGGCTGCCGTGACCGTTGTCATCACACGGTGCCAGTTGGTCACCCGCGCAGGTCGCGTTGCCCGCGCCATGGATCGCGTCGTGCCAGTTGTAATTGTGATCGGCGGTCAATCCATTCCAACCGCGATATTTCGCCTTGATCGCGCTGTGGGTCCAACGGATGCCGGTATCTTGCCCTGCAATGACAATCCCTTGTCCGGTGAAACCTGCAGCCCAGACCATCGGTGCGCGAACCTTGTTGACACCCCATTCGATGCCGAGTGGCGCCGCAAGCGCATTGGCCTCTTGACCATCCGGCATCGGCCCGAGTTGCGGCCGTTTCAGTTTGAAGGCACGGTTTGATTCGATCTTGGCGATATCTCCCCACGTGGCCAGCACATCGATTTGTGCAGGCGTCAGTGAAGCCTCAATCATGTTGACGATCCAGAACGGCCGATAGACGACACCTTGCGCATCAAGCCATGCGCGCAGATCCGTCTGGGTAACCTCAGCAGTGGCGCGCAAGGTATCAACCAGATTGCGTCGCCGTTCCAGGTAATTGCCATCCGAGCGCAACAACTGCTTCGGTGCCTTGGCCTCGAGCACGATGAGCGTATCGACCGCGCCACTGTGTTGCGCCGTCGCACGCAATCCCGGCTCAATCACGGCTGCCTGGAGTGGCGAAAAGCTGGCAGCACAAGCAAGGGCAAGCGGCGCGTAGCGCAGAAAACGAGGCGGCATTGAAATACTCCATTCAGACAAACGATCGATGGGCCAGCGATAGATCGATAGGTATCGACCCCAATCCCGACTTTAACCCGAACACCTCAAATGATCACAGAGGGAAATCCGTCTAAACCGTGAACTGCTCGTTGAGAATGCGTTCTTCGAGGTTGTGCTCCGGGTCGAACAACAGCGTCATCGTGTGCTCGGTCGATTCACGGATACGTACTTCGACCACATCGCGGACCTCCGTTGAATCAGCGGTCGCACTCACCGGCCGCTTGTACGGATCGAGTACCTCGAAACAGATCTCAGTGGTCGCCGGCAACACCGCTCCTCGCCATCGGCGCGGTCGGAACGGACTGATCGGGGTCATCGCCAGCATGTTAGAGCCGATCGGCAAGATGGGTCCATGCGCGGAAAGGTTGTAGGCGGTCGATCCGGCGGGCGTGGCGACGAGGACGCCATCGCACATCAACTCCTCAATGCGAACGATGCCATTGAGCGACACACGGATGTGCGCGGCCTGTTTGGTCTGGCGCAACAACGAGACTTCGTTGATCGCCAAGGCCTCAACCGAAGTTCCCGACTCCGAGTGGGCGAGCATGCGCAACGGCCGCATTACCGTGGGCTGCGCGCGCGCGATCCGCTCCGGCAAATCGTCATGGTGAAATTGGTTGAGCAAAAAACCGATTGTTCCAAGCTTCATCCCGTAAACCGGAATGCCCAGAGCGAGATGGCGATGCAAGGTTCGCAACATGAAGCCATCGCCGCCGAGGGCAACGATGACATCAGCATCTTCGGGAGCGACGTCTCCATAACGCTTTTTGAGTATGCCAAGCTCCGCTTGGGCTTCCGCCCCATGACTTGCCAACAGCGCCAGGCGCTGGCTCATGATCGGGTTGCTGAATCAGTCTGATCGCTCACGAATTCTCCCCTCGGCAAAACGCAACAGGATTGACTCTAACATTCCGGCAGCGACCTGATTACTGCTGCCGGAATGTTGAACACTGTCAGAGCAATTGCGCGAGGCGACGGACCGCCACCGAAACGATCGGATAATCAATGACCACCTGCGACCGCATATCGGCCAAAGTCGCCAGCGTCGACTGAAGAACCGGATCGTCGCGATTCATCCACTCGGCAACCCGATGCGCGCCCTCGCCTGCCGAATCGGAACTCAGCATCTGGGTGACCAGCAAACGCTGCTGCGAATTCAACTCGTCGCGCAAGGAGCCGCGAGCATGTGCATGCCAACGCGTCTCCACAGGTAACTCTTCCACTTTTTCCATCAACCACTTGAGGTTGAGTGCCTCACCGACAGCAAAAAATACGGAAGCAACGTCAACGACGCTGTGTCCGGTCTGGCGCGCCACGAGAGCGATATCCATGCCCGAACTCAGTGAAGGAAGATGCGCCAGCTTGTCAGCCAGTTCGACCGGGAAACCCTGCTCGATCCAGACCGCACGCCCGGCCTCATACACGGCGCGTTCGGCGGCGCTGATAACGCCATCGATGCGTTGCTTGAGCTCATTCATCGGCGGCCAGTAGCTGTCGACGGCGGCAGCAATGTTGTCGAACTCACCCGGATGATTAAGTAGCCAACGCGTCATGCTGCGTAGCATTTTCCAGATCGCCAGATTGGCATCGATCTGTGCATTGCCATTGACTTTGCCATCAAGCGCTTCGATTTCCGCCCAAAGACCGCGTGCCTCGAGTACTTCTCTTGCGATATTGAAAGCCTTGGCAACCGCTGCTGCGGTTTGCCCGGTGTCTTCCTGCATGCGCAACATGAAGGTGGCACCCATTCGATTGACCATCGAGTTGGTTACGGCCGTGGCGATGATCTCGCGTTTCAGGCGGTGCCGCTCCATGTGCTCGGCAAAACGCTCGCGCAATGGCTCGGGGAAGTAACGTCGCAGCTCGCGTGACAGATACGGGTCTTCAGGAACATCGGAATCCAGCAGTTGCTGAAAGATCACGATTTTCGAGTACGACAGGAGGATCGCAAGTTCCGGGCGGGTCAGTCCAACGCCCCGCGACTTGCGCTCGGACAGCTCCTTGTCGCTAGGCAGAAATTCGATCTGGCGATCCAGCAGCCCCTGGGATTCAAGCGTGCGAATGAAGTGCTGCTTTGAACCCAGCCGCGAAACCGACATGCGCTCCATGATGCTGATCGCCTCGTTCTGACGATAGTTGTCAATCAGAACGAGACGCTCGACCTCATCGGTCATTTCGCGCAGCAAGGTGTTGCGCTCATCTACCGTCATCTCTTCGCGATGCACGGCATCGTTGAGCAGAATCTTGATGTTGACCTCGTGATCCGAGGTATCCACGCCCGCCGAGTTGTCGATGAAATCGGTATTCAGCAGGACACCGTTCATGGCCGCCTCGATGCGCCCACGCTGGGTCATGCCGAGATTTCCGCCCTCACCGATGATCTTCGCTCGCACATCTGCGCCATTGATACGAATGGCATTGTTGGCACGATCTCCCGCATCACCGTGGCTCTCGGCACTCGATTTGATGTAGGTGCCGATGCCGCCGTTCCAAAGCAGGTCGACCGGTGCCTTGAGGATCGCGGTGAGCAGGTCGTTCGGTGACATCTTTTGTGCGCCGCCCTCGATTCCCAATGCGGCAGCAGCCTGTTCAGACACTTCGACGGTTTTTGCCGAGCGCGGGAATACGCCACCACCGGCAGAAATCAACGACGCGTCATAGTCGGCCCAGGAGGATCGCGGCACTTTGAACATGCGTTGCCGCTCGAGATAACTGGTTGCCGCGTCAGGCGTCGGATCAATGAAGATATGGCGATGATCGAACGCCGCTACGAGGCGGATATGTTTTGACAGAAGCATGCCGTTGCCGAACACGTCACCGGACATGTCGCCGACGCCTGCACAGGTGAAATCTTCACTCTGGCTATCACGTCCGAGCGCGCGGAAATGGCGTTTGACGGATTCCCATGCGCCCTTCGCGGTGATGCCCATGCCCTTGTGGTCGTAACCCACCGAGCCACCCGAGGCAAACGCATCACCGAGCCAATAATCATGCTTGGCACTGACCGCATTGGCGATATCGGAGAACGTCGCCGTGCCCTTGTCGGCCGCTACGACCAGATAAGGATCCGGCGCATCGTGACGAACGACATCGTGCGGATGCACGAGATCGCCCTCGACCAGGTTATCGGTGATATCGAGGAGTCCGTTGATGAACATCCGGTAGCAGGCCACGCCTTCGGCCAAAACTGCATCGCGCTCGCCACTGACCGGCGGCCGCTTGACGAAGAATCCACCTTTCGATCCAACCGGCACGATGACCGTATTCTTGACCATCTGCGCCTTGACCAGACCGAGCACTTCGGTACGGAAATCCTCACGCCGATCTGACCAGCGCAAACCGCCGCGAGCAACCGGCCCGAACCGCATGTGTACGCCTTCCACCCGCGGCGAGTAGACAAAAATCTCGCGATACGGTCGCGGTTTCGGCAACTCGTTGAGCATCGACGGATCAAACTTGATGCTCATGTATTCGTGCGGCTTGCCATCGATATGCTGATAGAAGTTGGTCCGCAATGTTGCCTTCATGACGGCACTGAAACCGCGAAGGATGCGATCCTCATCAAGGCTGTCGACGCGAGTGAGCAAGGCTTGAATCGTATCCAGAATGACGCTGATCTGAGTTCCACGCGGCTGGTCACGGCTGGCAACCAGGTCATCGATCAAGCCTGGGTTGGCGTCCAGTGACTGCTGCGGAATCAGCACCTCCATCTCGCGACGCAATCGCGAACGCGCCACCTCGATAGCCTCAGCACCCCCTTCGAGGCGCTGTGGATCAAATTTGGCCTCGAAAAACTCGACCAGCAAGCCGGCGATATCGGGATAGCTGACCAGAGTTTGCTCCATGTAACTCTGCGAAAATGTCACGCCGGTCTGCAGAAGGTACTTGCAATAGGCGCGCAAAATGCTGACTTGGCGCCAGCCAAGTTGTGCCGCCAGCACCAATCTGTTGAAACCGTCATTTTCGGCATCGCCGCGCCAGACGCGTTCAAAAGCATCCTGGAAAAGTTCGCGAACGCTCTCCAACTCGAACGACAAACTGTTCGGTCGCACGAGAATGTCCTGAATCTTGATCGGGTTGTCGTCGCCCTTGATCTCGTAAAGATTTTCAGTCAACACGTGCAGACCGAGGTTTTCCAAGAGAGGAATCACCTCGGACAAGGTGATATCGGCACCCAGACGGAACACCTTGAAGTGGAGCACACCTTCCTGCTGCAGCGCGGGGTAAAGATTGAACTGAATGTCGTCGGCATCGACAATGGCTGCCGCCAGCACCACATCAGCTGCTGCATTCTGTGGCGTGACCTTTTCAATGTAGCCGGCCGGCAAGGCTTTTCCATATCGACGGGCCAATTTTCCGCCGCGTTCCTCGCCATGCTCCTTGACCAGAATTTCGCGCAAATCATCTTGCCAGTTGCGCACGATCTCGACGATCCGCGCCTCAAGGTTGCCAACATCCCAGCTGACCGACTCACCCGGTTTCGGTCGCACGATCATGTGTACGCGGGCTAGCGGTGATTCATCGAGAAGCACGGTGGAATCGATGCGTTCGGCATGGAACTGCTCGGTCAGCATCGCCTCGATGCGCTCACGCACATCGGTGTTGAAGCGATCACGCGGCACATAGGCCAGTACCGAGAAAAAGCGTCCATAGCGGTCTTGACGAATGAACAGGCGCGAGCGAGCGCGTTCACGCAGATCAAGCACCGCCATGGCGATGTCATAAAGCTCATCGGTCGAACATTGAAACAACTCATCGCGCGGCAGCGTATCTAGGATGTGCCGAAGCGCCTTGCCGGAGTGCGAGTCGCGCTTGAGACCGGAACGCTTGAGTATCGTTTCGTAGTTGTTGCGCAGAAAAGGCACTTCGCGCGGTGGCGTCATGTACGCCGACGAGGTCAACAGACCAAGGAAACGTTGCTCGCTGACCGGACTTCCTTCCTCGTTGAATCCGAGCACGGAGAGATAATCCATGTGCCCCGGCCGGTGCACGCGCGAGCGTGCGTTGGTCTTGGTCAGAATCAACGCACCGACCGAACCGGATTTATCGAGACCACTCGCGGCGAGCGTCTTCAGTGAACGTCCGGTCTTGCCGATGCCATCGGCGCGCATGACACCGAGGCCAGAGTCGGCGACCGGCTTGAGCATGCTCTCGCCATCGTCGACGACGACGCGGTACTCGCGAAAGCCGAGGAACGTGAAATGATCATCGGCGATCCATTTGAGAAATTGCTGCGCCTCATCAAGACTGGTCTTGTCAAACGGCAGATTGAGCGTCGGCAACTTGTCGGCGATCCCAAGCATCTTGGTTTTCATTTCGGGCCAGTCGCGAACCGACGCGCAGACATCACTGACGGCCGCGACGATATTCTTGCGCAGGCTCTCGATCTCCTCGGCATTGCTGATTCGCTCGATCTCGAACAACATGATCGATTCAGCGTTACCTTCACCACTCTGTTCGTCACCGAAACTCAGCACGTGCCCACCCGGATCGCGACTGATGCAGAAGATCGGATGAATCACCGCATGGGTTGTCAGACCCGCCTGGTTGATCGCCATCGAGACCGAATCGACCAGGAACGGCATGTCCTCGGTACCAACCGCGACCATCGTGTGCGAACTCTCGAATCCGTCGTCGGCAAGCTGTGGATTGAATACGCGGATTTTCGCCGCGCGCGGGTTGCGCTGACGCACGAACTCAAACATGAATTGGGCAATTCGCGCCCACTCACCGGCATCTCGAGCAGCGATATCGTCTGCCGGAACATGCCGGAAAAAGTGCGCGGCGAATGCCTGGGATTCACGCTGGCGGCCAGCACCGGCTTGCGTGGAAATCTGACTCAGGATCGGTTCAAGACGCCGGGATTCATTGGAGGCGTTCTGTTCGTTCATTGGTCTCAGTCTTGAGGTCGGGGCGATGGGCGCGGAGGATACGCTCGACCCCCGGAGGAATCCACCCGCCCGGTGTTGGCACGCGATTTGCAGACTTCAGTCCACAAAGCTGTCCGAGTTACGAAATGACCGTACCAACAAGTGATTCGAAGATTCCCGAAATTGATGTCGCGAAACGAAGCCGACTAGCGCGCCGCGTCGGCGTACTTTTTCTCGTGCTTGCGCTGATTCTTTCGTCGATCGCGATTCAGGTCTATCGCGTTGTCGGCGACTTTGTCGCCGCGTCGCAATGGGTGACCCACTCGATGGAGGTGCGCCAGGAAATCATCCTCACGCTTTCCAGTCTCCACGACACCGAGGCCAGTCAGCGAGCCTACTTGATTTCTCGCGATGCCGAGCGCCTCGCCGACTACGCCGCCGCCGCGCCCCGGGTGATCGATCACAGTGCCAACTTGCAGCAACTGGTGGCTGACAACCCAAGCCAGGCGGAAGCAGCAAAACACCTTTCGGGCTTGCTTGATGCGCGCTTGAGCGCCATTCATGAGGTTCTTGAAGAGTTTGCACGTGGCGGCCTCGACGCGGCGCGTGCATCTGCGCAGATGGAGCGATCGCGCTCCGAAGATATCCAGATCGACCGCGCCAGCCAGCGCATGCTGCACGTTGAGGAGGCCCTGCAGATCTCCCGGCAACAGCGCAATCGGGACCAAGCATTGCTGACCCGTCTGATGACCGTCGGCGCGATTTTGTTCAGCATACTGATGCTCGGTGTTGCCCTGATTCTGGTCTTGCGCGAACAACGTTTCCGCCTGGCCAGCATGCTCGAAGCCCGAGCATCCAATCGGGAATTGTCAAGCAGCCTCGGCGATTCGCAAAGGCTCGGGAAATCGCTACGAGAACTCACTGAACTGGGTGAAATGTTGCAGGGCTGCCGCGACATTGACGAGGCAACCGCCGGGCTCGCCATATCAATGCCCAGAGTGTTGCCATCGAGCTCTGGATCAGTGCATCTGCTCAACGCTTCGCAAAACCTGATCCAGGATCTCGTGCATTGGGGTGAGGTCAGCAACCACGAGGCTGCCATATTTTCACCAGATGATTGCTGGGCCTTGCGCAGAGGCCACGCCTATCCATTGGCGGGAACCGCTCCGGCCTTCACCTGCAAGCACCTTCATGCGGTCATGCAAGAGCAGCCCGACCGCGTGCATTTGTGTGTACCCATGATCGCCCAGGGCGAGATTCTTGGTGTCATCAGCGTGACTTCCGAACACGCCATCGACAGCACTGAGCGAAGCAACATCATCGCCGCCTGCGAATCAATCTCGATGGCCCTGGCCAATCTTAAATTGCAGGAAACCCTGCGCACGCAGTCCCTGCGTGATCCGTTGACCGGTCTGTACAATCGGCGCTATCTGGAGGCCTCATTCGATCGCGAAATCCAGCGTGCCGAACGACGCCAGATACCACTCAGCGTGTTGATGCTCGATGTTGATCATTTCAAGCGCTTCAACGACACCTTCGGTCATGAAGCTGGCGACGCCCTGCTCGCCAACCTTGGCACGCTCTTTGGCAAGGTCGTGCGCAGCGAGGATGTCACGTGTCGCTATGGGGGAGAGGAGTTCACCATTCTGATGCCCGAAGCCGACACCGAGATTGCTCGGCAACGAGCCGAGGAAATTTGTGCGGCCGTGCGCAACATGGATGTCGTGCATCGGAATCTGTCGCTTGGCAAGATCACGATTTCAATCGGCGTCGCCACCTGGGGTGCGCATGGGCGATCTCCCGGAGAACTGCTGCGCAATGCCGACAATGCCCTCTACCTGGCCAAAAACGCTGGTCGCGACAGGGTCATGGTCGCCGAGACCCTGCACCCGACCTCGGAGCCGGCTGAATCGACCGAATCGAATTCGCCATACAGTGTTTCTCGGTTCAAAAGTAACAAAAAATGACCCCTCGCCGCACGACCGGCGATTCAGCCGGTCGCAGATGGAAAATCAATTCTCTCAGCGCAAACCCGTCTCGTTGCGGGCGATGACCATGCGCTGGATCTCACTGGTTCCCTCGTAGATTTCCGTGATCTTGGCATCGCGGAAATAGCGCTCCAGCGGCATTTCCTTGGAGTAGCCCATTCCGCCATGGATTTGCACCGCTTGATGGGTGACAAACATCGCGGCTTCGGAGGCGAACAATTTGGCCACTGCGGCCTCCGTGCCAAACCGCCCGCCGCTCTTGTCCGCCTCGCCCTTGGCGAATGCGGCGCGCAGAGTCAGCAGATAGGCTGCATCAAGGCGGCATTTCATGTCGGCAATCTTGGATTGGATCATCTGGAACGAGCCAATCGCCTGGCCAAACGCCTTGCGTTCTTTCACGTAGGCGATGCTGGCTTCATAAGCTGCGCGACACAGCCCGACCGCTTGAGAAGCAATGCCAATGCGACCGGCATCGAGTACACCCATGGCGATACCAAAGCCCTTGCCTTGCGTGCCGAGCAGGTCATCGGCGGAACAGATGTAATCGTGGAATTCGATCTCGCAGGTAGCCGAGGCACGGATGCCGAGCTTGGGCTCGGTCTTGCCGGCATGGAAACCCGGTAGCGCGGTATCGATTATGAACGCCGAGATCCCTTTGGCGCCGACGCCGGGCGTGGTGATCGCGAACAGGATGATGTATTTGGCTACCGGTCCGGAGGTAATCCAGCTCTTCTTGCCGTTGATGACCCAGTCGCCATCCTTGTTCTTAGTTGCTTGCGTATGCATCGCCGAGGCATCCGAGCCGGATTGCGGCTCGGTCAAGGCGTAGGCTCCAATGTGCTCGCCAGTGGCGATCGCGCGCACATATTTCTGCTTCTGCTCCTCAGTGCCGTACTGCAGGATTGCGTTGCAATAAAGCGAGTTGTTGACCGACATGATCGTCGAGGTCGCCGTATCGGCCGCGCCAATCTCGATCATTGCCAGTGCGTAGGCGACTGGATCAAGCCCTGCGCCACCATATTCCTCCGGCACCTCGATCCCCATCAAACCGAGTTTTCCCATTTCGCGGATGTTTTCCAGCGGAAACGTGCCCGAGGCATCGAGTTCGGCTGCGACCGGCGCGATGCGTTTCTGCGCGAAGTCGCGAGCAATGGACTGAATCGATAACTGGTCGTCGCTGAGACGGAAATCCATGGGCGCACCTTGTGTCATTGGACGGCCGATCATTTTATCGCGTCCAGCCGCTTTGCGTGTGATTGGTGGTTCAGCAAGGCGTTGACGAGCCTGATCGTGGCCGCTACGCTGCGCATCCATCTTTCAATCAAGATGAAAGGATACTCATTGGATCTGTCCTCTACATCCGCCTTGCTCCGGCTTCTTTCCGACCCGACCCGCGTGCGTCTGCTTGCCCTGCTCGAACGGGAAGAGCTGACGGTGGCCGAGTTGTCGGCGATCCTTCGATTGGCCCAACCGCGCGTTTCAACACATCTGGCCAAGCTCAAGGAAGCCGACCTGGTTCGCGATCGGCGTGCCGGCGTTTCGTCTTACTACCGGTTCAATGGTGAACTGGCGGCGAAAGAGAACGCTTTCGTGCATGCGCTCAAGGAAGTCGTGGACGACGCCTTGCTGGTCGACGATGAGCGCCGCCTGCCCGGCATTCTGGCCAAGCGCGCGCGCGCCGAAGGCTGGGCCGATACGGTGGCCGGCGACATGGAGCGCCACTATTCGCCAGGCCGTACCTGGGAAACCATGGCCCGGGCCATGACCCAACTGGTCGACATCGGCGATGTGCTGGATATCGCTTCGGGTGACGGTGTGTTGGCTGAATTGCTGGCACCGGCCGCGCGCTCGATCATCTGTATCGACGCCAGCCCGCGAGTCGTCAGTGCCGCCCAGGAACGCCTCAAAGGGTTCAGCAATGTCGAGGTCGTGACCGGCGATATGCATGCGATCGACCTCGGTCGTAAACGGTTTGATCTGGTCCTTCTCATGCATGCATTGACGTACACCGATCGTCCGGCCGCCGTGGTCGCGGAAGCCGCCCGCTTGCTGGGTAAAGGTGGACGCCTGCTGGTCACCACCCTCGGCAAACACGCCCACCGCACCGCCGTTGAACCGTTTGACCATCGCAACCTGGGCTTCAAACCTGGCGAACTACGCGACTTCGCCATCGAAGCGGGGCTCGAAGTGCTCTCCTGCGGACGCATAACGCGCGAAGTGAAGGCACCTCATTTCGAAGTGATCTCGCTACTGGCGCGCAAATCATGAAAAACGAATTACCTTGGTTGCATCCACAGCGTTGCCACGCACTTGAACAGGCCTTGCGCGCACGAATACTTGTCATCGATGGGGCGATGGGCACGATGATCCAGGGCCATGGACTGGAAGAAGCCGACTATCGCGGCGAGCGCTTTGTTGATGGTTTCGACGCGACCCATGAACATGGCGATGGCTGCGAACATGACCTGAAGGGCAACAACGATCTGCTTCTGCTGACCCGTCCTGATATCATTGCAGACGTACACAATGCCTATCTCGAAGCCGGTGCCGATCTTCTCGAAACCAACACCTTCAACGCCACGGCGATCAGTCAGGCCGACTACCACCTGCAGCACATCGTCTACGAACTCAATCGAGAAGGCGCCCGTGTGGCTCGCGAGTGCTGCGACGCGTTCACCGCGGTCAATCCGCAAAAACCGCGCTTCGTCATCGGCGTGCTGGGGCCAACCAGCCGCACCGCCTCGATAAGCCCCGACGTCAACGATCCCGGATTTCGCAACACCCATTTCGACGAATTGCGCGGCACCTATCGCGAAGCCGTCGAAGGCCTTATCGATGGCGGCGCCGACACGATCATGGTCGAGACGATCTTCGACACCTTGAATGCCAAAGCCGCCTTGTATGCGATTGGCGAGGTTTTCGAGAAACGTGGCGGTCGTTTGCCGATCATGATTTCGGGCACGATCACCGACCGTTCCGGGCGAACGCTATCAGGCCAGACCGCCGAGGCTTTCCATGCCTCGCTCGCGCACAGCCAACCACTTTCGTTTGGCCTCAACTGCGCGCTCGGCGCCACCGACATGCGTGAACACGTCGAAACCCTGGCGCGTGTCAGTCGCAGCTATATCAGCGCACATCCGAATGCGGGTTTGCCGAATGCCTTTGGCGAGTACGACGAAACGCCCGAGGAGATGGCAACGACATTGCGTGAGTTTGCCGACTCCGGGCTGCTCAACCTCGTTGGCGGTTGTTGCGGCACAACCCCGGCACATATCAAGGCAATCGCCGCCGCCGTCGAAGGTGTGAAGCCACGCGCCCTGCCCGCGCTGAATCAGGATCAAGCGGCATGAGTGAGCCCTCTCGTTTCACCGTACTTTCCGGGCTGGAACCGTTGGTCATCACGCCGGAGTTGAATTTCATCAATGTCGGCGAACGCACCAACGTTACCGGCAGCGCGAAATTCCGCAAGATGGTCAAGGAGGGTCGCTTTGAGGATGCCGTCGAAGTCGCTCGCCAACAGGTCGAAAGTGGCGCGCAGATTCTTGATGTGAACATGGACGAAGGTCTGATCGATTCGGAAGCGGCGATGGTTCGCTTTCTCAATCTGATCGCCTCGGAACCGGATATCGCTCGCATCCCGGTGATGGTTGATTCGTCGAAATGGACCGTGATCGAGGCCGGACTCAAATGCCTGCAAGGCAAGGGCGTGGTCAACTCGATCTCGCTCAAGGAGGGCGAAGAGGCGTTTCTCGCCCAAGCCCGTGAGGTGCTGCGCTACGGGGCCGCCGCCGTGGTCATGGCTTTTGATGAAGACGGCCAGGCCGACACCTGCGAACGCAAGGTCGCCATCTGCACGCGTGCGTATCACACGCTGATCGACAAGCTCGATTTCCCGCCTGAAGACATCATTTTCGACCCCAACATCTTTGCCATCGCAACCGGCATCGAAGAGCACAACAACTACGCGGTCGATTTTATCGAGGCGACCCGGATCATCCGTCAGACCCTGCCGCACTGCCATGTGTCCGGCGGTGTCTCGAATGTGTCGTTCTCGTTTCGCGGCAACGAAACCGTGCGTTCTGCAATTCACGCTGTGTTTCTCTATCACGCGATTCGTGCGGGCATGGATATGGGCATCGTCAATGCCGGGGCGTTGTCGATCATCGATGATCTCGATGCCGATCTGCGCGAGCGCGTCGAGGATGTGGTGCTCAACCGACGCAATGACGCCACCGAGCGACTGCTCGAAGTCGCTGATAAATATCGTAGCGGGAGTCAGGCTTCAGACGCTGGAAGCGGCAAGGCGCCGGATGAATGGCGATCCCTGCCGGTTGCGCAGCGCATCGCGCATGCCTTGGTCCACGGCATTGATGCCTTCGCCGAGGTCGATGCGGAAGAAGCGCGCCTGCAGTCATCACGTCCGCTGGATGTGATCGAGGGGCCGTTGATGGATGGCATGAACATCGTCGGCGACTTGTTTGGCGCGGGCAAGATGTTCCTGCCCCAAGTGGTCAAATCGGCACGCGTAATGAAAAAAGCCGTGGCTTGGCTGCTGCCCTTCATCGAGGAAGAAAAACTTCGTACCGGCGATGTCGGAAAAACCAACGGCAAGATCGTCATGGCTACAGTGAAGGGTGATGTTCACGACATCGGCAAGAATATCGTCGGCGTGGTCCTTCGCTGCAACAACTTCGAAGTGATTGATCTTGGCGTGATGGTATCGGCGCAGAAAATCCTCGACACCGCGCGCGCCGAAAACGCCGACATGATCGGATTGTCCGGCCTGATCACGCCATCGCTTGAAGAAATGGCGCATGTCGCCCGCGAGATGCAGCGCCAGGATTTCCATTTGCCGCTGCTGATCGGCGGCGCGACAACCTCGCGTGCACACACCGCCTTGAAGATCGATCCGCACTACAAGGCACCAACCGTCTGGGTCAAAGATGCCTCGCGTGCGGTCGGAGTTGCGCAGTCACTGATCACCAAGGAGCTGATCGAACCGTTCATGGTCAAAATCCGCAGCGAGTACGCGGACATCCGTGAGCGGCACAAAGATCGAGGCAATCGCAAGCGCCTCGTTTCGATCGAAAAAGCGCGCGCACAGAAATTTGAAGGCGATTGGATCAACTACCAGCCGCCTACGCCAAAGCAACCCGGCATCAGCGTATTCGAGAATTTTCCGCTCGAAGAAATCATCCCATTTATCGACTGGTCGCCTTTCTTCAACGCCTGGGAACTGGCCGGACGTTTCCCGGCCATCCTTGAAGACGAAGTCGTCGGCAAACAGGCCACCGAGTTGTACGCCGATGCGCGGGCCATGCTCGATCGCATCGTCAATGAAAAATGGCTGCGCGCAAACGGCGTAATCGGTCTGTGGAAAGCGAATAGCCATGGCGACGACATCACTTTGTTCAACGCCGATGAGTCCGTTCTGGCCGAGCTGCGCTGTCTTCGCCAGCAAGCGGAAAAGCCGATCGAGCGTCCGGATTTCTGTATGGCGGATTTCGTTGCGCCCAAGGATTCAGGCGTTGAGGACTGGGTCGGCGGGTTCGCGGTCACCGCCGGCATCGGTATCGATGAACACATTGCGCGCTTCGAAAAAGACTACGACGACTACTCGGCGATCATGGTCAAAGCACTGGCTGATCGGCTAGCCGAGGCTTTCGCCGAATGCCTGCACGAGCGTGTTCGAGTCGAGTACTGGGGCTACGCCCGTGATGAAACCCTGGCCAATGATGAACTGATCGCCGAAAAATACCGAGGCATCCGCCCCGCGCCGGGCTACCCCGCCTGTCCCGACCATACCGAGAAAGCCACGCTCTTCCGAATCCTTGATGCGACTACCCGCGCAGGCATCACGATCACCGAGAATTTCGCGATGGTGCCGACCGCCGCCGTGTCAGGCTGGTACTTCTCGCATCCGAAGAGTCAGTATTTTGTAGTCGGCAAGATCAGCAAGGAGCAGGTCGCCGACTACGCGAAACGCAAGGGTTGGAGTCTGCTTGAAGCGGAACGCTGGCTTGCGCCAAATCTCGACTACGATCCGGAGTAGATCCGGATCGTAGATGAAACGTCTGCCGAGAGCTGCAGACGCGTCGAAATTACATTCCTGCGGAGCCCGCATGTTGCATGGCAGTCATCATGGCCATGCCTCCGAACAGGAAGAACAAGACGATCATCACCAGGAAAATGATCAGATACGCCTTGCAGAAATTGGATTTGTTCGGATTGGTGGTGCTCGAAAACCCCCAGACAAACAGCATCACGATATTGACCAGCGGGATTGCCAGAACGATGAAGGTAATGATCCAGTCGCCCAGCGACATGACCGGTGCGCTACTACGATTTTCCATATGTGCCTCTCCCCTTGAATGATTGCCAGACGCATGTCTGGCCTGCGAATTCTGTCACGAACCTGAACGCTGCGCATTGAGTCAGCTGATGCTGGTTTCTCGCCTGTGACGATAATCAACGACCAGGTTGTAAACCGAGACGAATGCTGGAAACGCCGTAGAAAGAATGCCGACCGAATCGTTCTTGCCAAACGTGAAGTAGCTGAGGAGGAGCACGCTACCGCAAACGGACAACCACCAGAACGAACGCGGCATATGTACACGCTTGAGCTTCTTGGTCGCGTACATCTGTACGAACCAGCGACTGGTGAACAACAACACGCCGAGATAGCCGACAAGTTTCCACGGAGTGACGCCGATATTGTGGATGTGAAACAGCACTTCGTTCATTGACAAGGCCAAACCATTATCAGGATTGCGGATTCTATCTTGTGCGCGCTCAATGACCTACGCGAACGTCCAGCAAGTGCAAGGAGCTCGTTTACGTGCCCCGAAAAAGGGACTTCCGTTGGTCGCGAGCTCTTGCTTCGATCTGCCGAAGAGCTCGCCCCTGGCGGAGCTCCTACAGGTTGACGGTGATTTTGTAGGAGCCCGTTTACGGGCGAGCTTGTGGATCAAGCCAGAGCCAGAAGCTCGCCCGTAAACGGGCTACTACCAATCGGACTTGGGTGAGCAATTATCTAAG
The DNA here is from genome assembly GCA_038233665.1 of Lysobacterales bacterium. Classification (GTDB taxonomy): domain Bacteria; phylum Pseudomonadota; class Gammaproteobacteria; order Xanthomonadales; family Rhodanobacteraceae; genus Dokdonella. The sequence goes on along the minus strand of JBBSVJ010000003.1, from coordinate 6,810 downwards.
CCCTTGCGTGCAACCAATCGTGGATCGCGGGCGGCACTTCGCGCTGGGCACGACCTGAAACATAGATACCGATATGGCCGCCTTTGAACGCGATCTGCGTGTAGTCCTTGCTGCCGATGACGCCCTGCATGGCGCGGGACGCATCGGGTGGCACCAGATGATCCTGCTCGGCGAAAATATTGAGCACCGGCATCGTGATGTTCTTCAGATCAACCTCATGCTTGCCGAGTATGAGACCACCCTTGATCAACTTGTTGCCTTGATAGAAATCACGCATGAACTGGCGGAACGCTTCACCGGCTTGATCCGGCGAATCGAAGATCCACTTTTCCATGCGCAGGAAATTCTCCAGCTCTGCCTTGTTGTCGAGAATCTCAACCATGCCGACATACTTCTGCTGGAGCAGGCGCATCGGCTTGAGCATGAGATAACACCAGTTCATCAAATCCGCCGGCACGTTGCCGATCGTGTCGACGAACAGGTCCGCATCCATTTTTCGCGTCCAGTTCGAGAGCATGTTGTCCGGCGTATGGAAATCGACCGGAGTGACCATGGTGATCAGATTCTTGACCTTGTGCGGATAAATTGCGCTGAAGCACAATGAAAACGCCCCGCCCTGGCAGATTCCGAGCACGTTGATCTTTTTCACCCCGGCATTCTTCGCCACTGCATCAACACTGCGCCGGATATAGCCGTTGATGTAGTCATCCAGGGTCAGCCAGCGATCGGCGAGATCCGGATAACCCCAGTCGATCAGATAAACATCCTCGCCTTGGGCAAGCAGGTTTCTTACGAGGGATTTGTCTTCCTGCAAATCCACCATGTAAGGCCGATTGACCAGCGCGTAGACGATCAGGGTGGGTGTCTTCGAGACAGGCGTGTTTTCGCCCTTGTAGCGATAGACAACCAACTTGTCCTCGCGGTACACCTCTTCTTTTTCGGTGCAGCCAAATTCCACTTCATCGAGCGTGCCTAGTACCTGCATGCCCGCGGTCATTTTTTTCTGAAACTTCCGAGCTTCTTCAAAAAGCTGGAACGGTTCGATATTCAGCGGCCCCATTACTTGCTACCTCCACGCTTGGCGGTTTTGGATGGTGCACGCGTCGATCCCCGGTTGGCCGAGGATTTCGACTTGCGTGCAAAACGCGCCATTTTCGATGCGAAGTCTCCGCTGCTGGCTGCGCCTGTCTGCTTGGTGACCGAAGCCTTACTTGCGCTCGCCTTGCGTCGCTTGCCGCGATGACCGGATGTGGCCTCCCTGGCACTCTTTTTGGAAGATTTGTCGGCAACAGGTTTGTTCGCCGGGTCGACCTTGCTTACCGAGTTGGTCGCCTTGGCTGCCTTGACTGCTTTCTTCGTGCTGACTTTCTTGGGAGCTGCTTCTTCAGCAGCAGCTTTCTTTTCAGACTTGGCTGCAGGCTTTGTTTTCGCGGGCTTCGATACCTTCTTCGGCGTGGTCTTCAACGCTGCCAGCTCTCGTTTCAGCTCGGCCACCTCGGCACGCAACTCTTCTTGATCATCTGATTGACTGCGCTCTTCACGAAACTCACGGCGCAAAGCCTGCAGGCGCTCGCCAATGCTATTGACCTCACTGCGGGTCGGCATGCCGAGCTGATTGCACGTGCGTTCGATCTCAGCTTGCACCTGCTGGCGGACGCGCATCTGCGCATCGACAACGGCGGCGTAGATCTCGCGAAACTCTTCGGACAAGGCGATTTCGGCGTAGGCCTCTTCTGCGGCGTCGATCCACAGATCGTAAAGGCCGCGAGCTGAATTGATTTGTCGCCCTGGCTCCTCGCGTTCCGCCAACTTGAGCTGGAAGCGCGCAAAACTCTGTTCGCCGACTTTGAGCATGAGGCGATCGTAGCGCGCGCTCTGCTTTTGATAGTCGATGAAAACCTGGGCGGTCTTTTGCAGGTTCTCCTGCTTCTCGCGCATATGGCCAAATGCCGGCGCGTGCAGCGATTGCTGAGCTTGATCGAGCATCGGTCCTGCCGCTGCCGTGAACTGCTCCATCCATTGCTCGAAACCGCGAGCGCCCTGGCCACCGAAATCACGCATCGCCGAGGCAAACGGGTTATTCATGGTCGAAGGCGAAGCCATGCCCGGGAAAAATCCGCTGGCGAACGGATTTTGCATCCCTCCCATACCCTGCCCCGAGGCCACCCCTGCCAGACTCTGCAACATGCCTAGATAGCCTTGGGCACCGGCCATCATGTGTTCGACAGCCTGGCTCTGCTGAGATCCACCGACAAAGGGTTTCGCCTTGTTCATGGCCTCCGCCCAGGGATTTGATGGTGGCTGACTACCGGGCCAGCTGAATTGGCCCGCGTTGCTGCCCAATGACGACTGCGCCTGGCGCGCCATGGTCTCCCAGTGCTTGGCCCATTGGGCAATATCCAGCGCTTCACTCATGAACTGTGCTCCGTTTGTTGGTCAGATGCGGCGAGTCGCCGAATACCGACCATGATAACGGTGCGGGCGTTGTTGCGGCGAACGCTGGCGCCAATCGATCAATCAATGGGAGCCGTTCGGGAATCTCTCAGTAATCGCCGAGTCGGGATGAACCAAGCGGGCCATTGCCGCGCGGCGTGGTCGCAAACTCTCGGCTTTCCGGCATCGCTGCACCGTTGTAAACATGTGCCCAAAGTTTGTCGAGTGCGGAATACGCAAAAGGCAGCATCGGGACATGCGCATCACCAAAGCCGGGAAAGGCGAGAAACGCATCGAAGTGCTGGCCGTGACCGACTTTCCAGAACACCGGCTTGCGCCCGTTTTCCTGCAGCCACTTCACGTAAGGTGCTGAACTGAAAGCCATCGGCACCAAGCCATCGGCCTTGCCATGGACGATGATCATCGGCAGGTCGGCACGTGGAAGCCTGGCTTGAGTCGCTTGCGCGCCATCATGCAAACGCGAGGCAAGCGCGCTGGAATCACTCCACAAGCGGCTCAGGCACTCCGATCCTGGCCAAGATGCATCGTTGCCTGCGGCCACGCTGTCGATGATGCCAACTCCGGCACCGGGTGCAATGCCGGTGGCATCGGGCCACCATGCCGCTCGCTCCGCCGCTGTGGAAAGTCGCGCGACGCCGTTGGCATCGGTCGCGGCCAAGCCGAAACCACACGGCATGGCGTCGACGCCGGTGCGCGCATAGGCGGCGGAATACGTCACCGTCACTGCGCGCCATAGATCGAGCGCGGTGGATGCTGCCGCGCTGGCCAAGGCTTCGTCAGTCCAGCCTGTGGCGTGCAGATTTTCAAGCGCCTGTGAAGATGCACCAAGCGCTGAGCCGTTCGCCTGCCAGCGCTCAACTTTCAGCGTTTCGCAACGCGTCACCCATGCCGGCGGGTGTTCACCGTTGACGCGGGCAAAAGGGGTGTTGTCGAAGCGCGCATCCAGCAGCGCGCACGGCATCAACAACATGGCTTCGGTAGCATAGTCATACAGCGCGCGACCGCCTTGGCCGGCCCAGATATTCGGCTCAACCGCTACGACGCCATCGAGCAGACCTTCATCCGCTTCTGCCGCGCGCAATACCGCGCCACCACCGTTGGAAAGTCCAGCGGCAAAGATGCGCGTGTTCTCCGCGGTGAATGGTGCCTGTTCGGGAAAAGCCTGATCAAGCGCACGCAAGGCAAAGCGTGCCGACTGAATGACATGGCGGCCCCAATCGGCTTCGGGGTTGTCGCCCGAATGCGCATGCTTGACTAAAACCTGGTTCATGCCCGTGGGCAGCTCACCATCGACAGGCTCGAATTCGAGCGCCGCACTGCCGCGTTCCGCGCGTGTGCCATCGAGGGCGACACCGGTATTGCTGGCAACGTCGAAATAGCCACTGCCGTTGCCTTTGTCGGTATACGCGACCGCGCAGCCATGCGGCAGGCCCCATGCACCGGCCAGAGAGATCGCACCATAAACGCCGCGCGAACCGGAAGAAGCCGTAACCACCACACAACGTTTATCGCGATCGAAAAGATCTGGAACTTGCAGCAGGACACGATGCGGAGATCTCGCATTCGGCAAGCGCGCAAATGCGCTGAATTCGCGTCCGCTCACCAACGGTACTGCGCCGTAAATTTCACCGTATCCGCCAAGCGGGCCAAGATCGGCGATGCCACGCCAGCTCGAATAGATCGCCCGGCGCCGCAACTCGGTCGATGTCGGTTGCTCGGGGTTCGCAAATGTCGGTGCAGAACCACGCAGGCCGACCAAACCCAGACCTGCGCTGAGCAGATCATCGTCACCCGCGTGCGCGGTGACCCGAATCTCGCTGATGAGGCCATCAGTCATGGGCGTTTTCTCCGAAGCGGTGCGGTTGCTCGCGCAGCCGACCAGTGCGAGTGCGGCAAGCATGCCGATACTGATCTTGGGGATGGTATTCATCCGCGCACCGTAGCAAGCGCGGGGGCAGCTGTCATCGGACCAAGGTACAAGACATGCCAGATGGAATGTGTTTGCTGACTACGACTATTTTCCAGAGCGATGTCCAAATCACGCTCAAAGAGGGGTTCTTCTCAACCAGGGGCAGCACGAGGCTGTCGATTGGAGAACGAACATGCGTCAGACCAACCCCATGGGGAAACGGGATTCTACTCGCAGCAGGCGTTCACGCTGCAGCTGGATCGCAATCGGCTGCGTGCTGCTCGGCCAAGGTGTGATGACGACCGCAAGCGCCAATATCTACACGGTAGGCGACAACACCTGCAACTACACCACAATTGCCGGCGCACTGGCCGCAGCTGAGTCGCATGCCGGCGCGGATACTATCCGGCTCACTCGAAGCGTCAGTTACAACGCCCAAGCGATCAATTTCACAACCAGCCAGGATTTGACGATTACTGGCGGTTTCGCCAATTGCACGACGACCACTGAAGACGCGACCTATACGATTCTCAATGGTGCCGGTGCTCCAGCCGCATCGGTGATCACGATCAATGGCAACCCCGGCTCGGTTGTTCGGATGCGAAAACTGACGATCAAAAACGGTGACGTGCCCAGTAACGGCACCGCGGGCGGCGGAATCCAGTACACCGGAAAAGGTCGGCTCGATATCGCCTATACCTTGATAACCAACAATACAGGAGCCAACGGCGGCGGTATCCGAGTCGATGGCGTGACCGATGCCGCCGAGCTCGATATCGGCCCGAATACCCAAATCACCACCAATACCGCTTATTACAACGGTGGCGGCATCTATTCGAACAATCTCGAAACCGCGATCCGTGGAGAGGGGATAGCGATCTACGGCAACGAGGCTCAAGGTGTCGCCGGGTCCGGAGGCTTAGGCGGAGGCATCCACATCCGCGCTTGCGCAGAAAAGTCCATTGTTTATCTCGCTAGTCCAGGCGTGGGCGGAAACCTGACCGTGGTCAGCAACAACAACGCCCGGTACGGCGGCGGCGTGGCCATCGAGACCCCGAGCGGCTGCAGCAACCTCGCCGATTTGCGCATGTACTCCAACGCCGCCGGCATGACCCGACTCTATGGAAATACTGCTTCGATTTCGGGCGGCGGCGTGTACATGTTTCGTGGCGGTGGCCCGACCAACGTCTATGTGAGCAACGCATCAATCCAGAACAATACGGCGCCGGTCGCCGCGGCGCTTTATCTCGGCACTGCGGGAAACGCAACATTCAATGTGGCTTCTTCAAACGTCGATTACGGCGACGATCTCGTTCCTTGCGCGGTCGGCGTACCTTGTGGATCGATAAGCGGCAACATCAGCACAAATGGCCAGGTGATCTTTGGCGAAAGCAGCAATGAGTTTCGCACGCGGCTGATCGAAATCACCGGGAATCAGGGTAGCGAATTGATCCGCGTGAATGATTTGAATATCGACAACACGCTGATCGCGAACAATAGTTCAAGCAACCGCTTGCTCGAATCCCACAACGGCTTGATCGCGCGTTCGACCCTCGTCGGCAACCAGGTCGGCGGGCCGCAAGTCATCGGTATCAACACCGGCGGCAGCTTCACGATGTTCAGCGCAGTGACATGGCAGCCAGGCAAAACGATCCTGCACAACGACGGAGCCCTAGCGGCCGTCTACAATGTGATCACCAACGAACTCGCTTCACTTTCCGGTTCCAACTCATTCAACAATCTGGTTGCCAATCCGCGCCTGATTGACCCGTTGGCGGGTGGCGATTACCGACCCACTGCAGGATCCCCTCTCGTCGACTATGCCGGCGGCAACTCACTTCCATATGACTTGCTTGGCTTGCCGCGGGCGGTAGACCTGGAACTGGTTGCAAACCGTTTTGGAGCGGTCGATGTCGGTGCTTATGAGCGGCAAGCAATGCAGCCGCTGGTCGAAAACGGCGAGTTTCCAACCAATGTGCGCGTCTGGACGATATTCAATGGGACCGTTGCATCCTATGATTCCACCCAGAACGCGCCAGATTCAACCGGCGGATCGATGCACATCAAACAAACCACAACCAGTCCCGATGTGGTCGGCGCTGCACAATGCGTTCACCTTCCAGGACCCGGTGATTACACACTGAATGGCTCGGGCAAGGTCGCTTCCGGCGGAAGTCTGCCAAGCGGCTCTCACTACGCAACGGTTGGCTGGGAGTTGCGCCTCGCCGGCAGCGAAAACTGCACCGGCAATCCAGATGCATACGGCGACAAGGTGGTAGCGTCCACCGGCAATGCCTGGAATCGCCCAGCGACCCCCGCGCACATCCTCGTCACTGCGCAACAGTTCACGAGTGATACCTCGGTGCTGGTCTATCTGAAAATCAACGAGGGTGGTGGCGTCGGTGGAATTGATGCGCCGGTACCTGAGCGTGCGCTCTGGGTATGCG
>JBBSVJ010000002.1:0-47166 GCA_038233665.1 Lysobacterales bacterium | reverse complement strand
TGTCTCCACGTTTTCGACGCTTCGCCTCACTTGAACGATCGGCGCGCAGCGAACGTATTTGGTTTTATCGCTTAGCCAGCAACAGCATCGAGTGCGGCGCGTATCGGCGCCAGAAATTCGCCGACTGCAGCCACTGCAGAATCGGCATCGCTGGCCTCGGCAAGTTTGGCGACCAGCGCGCTGCCGATAACCACCGCGTCGGCACTCTCGGCAATTTTCACCGCACTGGCCGCATCGCGGACGCCAAAGCCTACCGCAACCGGAATATCGCCGCCTTGCTTGATGTGCTCAACCCGCGCCCGCACCGCTTCGGTGTCGAGCTGGCCGGCACCGGTGATACCGGCGAACGAAACGTAGTAGATAAAACCTCGCGCCTGCTCGCGGATGGCGGCAAGTCGGCGATCTGTCGTGGTCGGCGCGACCAGAAAAATTTCATACATGCCTCTATCACGCAGAAGCCTGACTGTTTCGGCTTCCTCAACGGGCACATCTACAATCAACACACCGTCAACGCCCGCCGCACTGGCTTGATCGGCAAATGCTGCATAGCCAAAGATCTCGATGGGATTGAGATAGCCCATCAGAACGATCGGCGTGGTCGAATCGCTAAGACGAAATTCAGCGACCCAGGCAAGAATCTGCTTGATGCCAACGCCCTTGGTGATGGCACGTTCGCTCGCATGCTGAATGACCGGACCATCGGCGACTGGATCCGAATACGCCACGCCAAGCTCGATCAGATCAGCGCCGGCCGTAACCAGAGCATGCATGATCGCGACGGTCGCTTCCGGCAACGGATCACCCGCCGTAATGAATGGGATCAGACCTTTGCGACCCGAAGCTTTCAGATCGGCGAATCGTTGATCAATGCGATGACTCACAGCTCGATGCCCTCGCGTGCCGCAATCGTGTGCACATCCTTGTCGCCGCGACCTGACAGATTGCACAAAATCAATTGATCTTTCGGCAGCTCACGCGCCAGCTTCATCGCCTGGGCCACGGCATGGCTCGATTCAAGCGCGGCAAGGATTCCTTCGGTGCGCGCAAGCTCGTGGAAGGCGGCGAGCGCTTCGTCATCGGTGATACCGACATAGCGGACCCGGCCATTATCCTTGAGAAAGGCGTGCTCCGGACCCACACCAGGATAGTCGAGTCCGGCCGAAATGGAATGCGTTTCGGTGATCTGGCCGTTGTCGTCGCAGATCACATAGGTGCGATTGCCATGCAGCACACCGCGACGTCCTGCCACCAGCGAAGCCGCGTGACGACCCGACTCGATGCCTTCGCCAGCCGCTTCAGCACCGACCATGGCGACCTCGGAATCGTTGAGGAACGCATGGAACAAGCCGATCGCGTTTGAGCCACCACCGATACACGCGGTCAGCACGTCCGGGAGCCTTCCGTATTGCTCAAGCATCTGCGCGCGCGCTTCTCGGCCCACCACGGCGTTGAAATCGCGCACCATCATCGGGTAGGGATGCGGCCCCGCAACTGTTCCAATAATGTAGAAGGTATCGTCCACGTTGGTTACCCAGTCGCGCATGGCTTCGTTGAGCGCATCCTTGAGGGTCTTTGATCCCGACAACACCGGCACCACCTCGGCGCCCAGCAATTTCATGCGATAGACGTTGATCTTCTGGCGCTCGATATCGACCGCACCCATGTAGACGATGCAGTCGAGTCCGAATCTAGCGCAGACAGTCGCCGTGGCGACGCCATGCTGGCCCGCACCGGTCTCCGCGATGATGCGGCGCTTACCCATGCGCCGTGCGACCAGCGCCTGGCCGATCGTGTTGTTGATCTTGTGTGCGCCAGTGTGATTCAGATCCTCGCGCTTGAGCAGAATCTGCGCACCGCCGATTTTTTTCGACAAACGTTCGGCGTGGTAGATCGGTGAGGGTCGACCGACGTAATACTTGAGATCACGCTCGAATTCCGCGATGAATTCGGGATCCTCACGCATCGCCAGGTAGGCTGCGGTCAGTTCCTCCAACGGCGGCATCAACGTTTCGGGCATGAACACACCGCCAAATTCGGCGAAGCGTCCTTGCGCATCAGGATAGGCGTGAAAATCGGTAACAGGGATGGGCTTGTTCATTTTCGTCACTTGCTCAAATAGTTGGGGTGTCGCGAACGCTGTCGACAAACGCCTGCATGCGCACACTATCTTTGATTCCAGGAGCCGATTCGATGCCACTCGATACATCCACGGCATACGGCCGCATGGCCCGGATCGCCTCGCTGACATTGTCAGCATCAAGTCCGCCGGCAAGGATCAGTGGCCGATCAAGTTCTGGCCGGCGCGACCAATCAAAGCGCGTGCCCATGCCACCCGGTTCGCCGCTGGCGTGGGCATCAAGCAGAAAACCCGCCGCGCCCGGATAGCCGGCCGCATAGCTTGCCACATTCCCGACTGTAGCCATCGGTACCGCCTTCAAATACGGCATCCCGTAGCTCGCACATTCAGCCTCGTCTTCGTTTCCGTGAAATTGAAGTAGCTGAGGACGCACGATTGAAATCACTTGCCGGATCCACGCGGGATTGTCGTCCATGAACAAAGCGACACTGGTCACAAACGCAGGCAGCGCCCGAATGATCGGTGCGGCGACGGTGGCTTCAATATAGCGCCGACTCTTGACGGTAAACACAAAACCCAGTGCGTCGACGCCAATTCCTGCCGAAAAGCGGGCATCCTCATTTCGGGTGATGCCACAGAATTTGATGCGAACACGGCTCATCAGCGGCAGACCTCGGCAGGTAATGAAGAGGCGAGCGGATAGATTGGCGAAATGAAGCAAAGCCCTGCCGCGGAGGCGGTAGGTCCGGCCTTGCCGCGGTCGCGCCCCGCGAGCAATTCATCGATCCAGGATTCCGGCTTTTCGCCACGGCCTATCGGCAATAGCGAACCGACTATATTGCGCACCATGTGATGCAGAAATGCGTTCGCTTCGATCTCGATATGAATGCGCTCGCCGACTCGATTGATGTGGATCGAACGCATATTGCGGAAGGGTGTTTTTGCTTCGCAGGCCGAGGTTCGAAATGCGCTGAAATCGTTCTCACCAGCCAACGCCTGACTGGCACGCTGCATGGCGTCGGCATCCAACGGCCTGCGCTCCCAAGCCAGATAGCGAGAATCAAGTGCAGGACGCGCGTTTCGATTGAGGATCGAATAACGGTAACGACGGCCCAGAGCGCCGTAGCGGGCATGAAAATCATCGGCCACTTGAACCACCCAGATCACACCGACCGTCGAGGGCAGTCGCGAGTTGGTGCCTAGCAGCCAGCTGTGTTCACTGCGGATCGACGCCGTGTCGAAATGAACAACCTGGCAGCGCGCATGGACGCCAGAGTCCGTACGACCCGCACAGGTGACCGCGACATCGTGATCGGCAACGAATGACAATGCGGCCTCGAGTGTCGCTTGCACAGTGGGACCATGCGAGAGGCGCTGCCAGCCGAGGAAGTCGGTGCCGTCGTATTCGATGCCGAGCGCGATGCGCAACGGAGTCTCCATCATCAGGGGGATCGCGATTATCCCGGAAATCTACCCGCGCAGACAAAGTCGAACCGATCAAATCGCTACACGATTGCAGGCATGACTATCGGATCAGCATGCGTATCCCGAAAACAACGAAGCCGGGAAATTCCCGGCTTCGTCTTGCGCATGATGAAACAGATCAGCCGATTTCGGCGATCAACTTGCGAGCTTCGTCCTGTTGCGAGGTGGAACCCTCGACGAGAACTTCTTCCAACATTGAGCGCGCGCCATCCGGATCACCCATGTCCAGGTAAGCCTTGGCCAGATCGAGCTTCGTGCCGATGGCGTCTTCTCCAGCAAAAAATTCATCGTCGGAGACTTCTGCCACGGGCACCTCAACGGTCGAGCTATCGGATGACTCGTAATCCAGTGAGGCGGAGGGCTCGATGACATCATCGAACTCTTCTTCGGCTGTGTCTGAGCTCACTTCAGGTACCTCCTCCAGCGGGGGAAGATCAAAGCTGAACGATGTATCCGAGCTCGGCTTGGATGCCGAAGGTGGCGGCTTGGTTTCGCCAAGGTCGAAACGGCTCGCATCAAACTCAGGCATGCTGCTTGTCTCGAAATTTTCAGCCGCATTCGGCGTCTCGAGTTCGTCCTCATCGGCGAAATCTGGAAATTCCGCTACCTCGTCATCGGCAGGCGCCTCGAACGTATAGGCCTCCTCATCAGCGTGCGGACTGAAGGCATCAACGCCAGCATCATCAGCGCCGAACAGCGGGTTGTGCGGAACCAGTTCCTCACCCATCTTGCGCACTTCGCGCCAGTTTAATTCGTTGGGATCGGCGACGTAAGCGTACATTTCCTCAGCAGCGGCTTCGAATTTATCAGCGGCGCCTTGGGCGTAGTAAAGACTCAAGAGTTCGAGATGTGCGTTCGAGTTGCTGGGGTCCGCATGAACCTGGGCAATCAACTCCTGCTCTTCGCCATCGATCCCTGCATCATCGTCAACATGCCCTAGCGGTGAGCTGCCAAAGGAACCCGCGATCGATGGACGCACTGTGGTTGCTGCCGGCTTGCGCTTGCGCAGGCCGAAAATCCCCAGGATGACGAGCAACAGTCCACCAATGCCCGCTGCGATCAGCAACCAGGTATCGAGATACCACGGTGTCGATACGGCCACGGGCGCAGGTTTCGGTATCGCCTTGACGATCGGCGTTTTTGGCTCTTGCTTGATCACTGGCGCCGGTTTCGGCATTTCGACCACCGCAGCCGGAGTCGGCGCGAGCGGGGTCGAATCATCGGTCATGGCGTCGTCAGCCGTCGATGACGTAATTGCTGCGCTGTTGCCCTTAGCCGAAGGCAGCTCGGCCTTGGTCGCTCCCGCGTCGCCCCAGATATCACCATCCTTCGTGACCTTGGTATCACTCTTGACGACTTCGGTTGGTTTCGGCTCCACCGGTGCGGTGACCGTAGCGACCGTTGGCGATGGGGTCGCCTTGATCGTTGCGGCCGTCGCAGCAGCCTTGCTCTCGTCCTCCTGCATCTTCTTGAGCTTGTCCCGCAGTTCGGCCAACTCGGTGCTTTGCAACGTGATCAGTTTCTGATTCTTGCCCTTGATGTCTTCAAGGTCCTTGACCCGCGATTTGAGTTCGCCGGTTTCCTGCTCCTTGCTGGTCAGGGCTTCACGAACCCTTGCCAGTTCGGCCTTGGTCGCAACATCACCGGAGCCACCTGCGCGGCCTCCGCTGGGGCGATCGGCACCACTCTGATCGGCTTTGCCTTCGCGCGGCGGCACCAGCGCAAGGCGCTCACTGGATGCACTTGAAGCACTTGAGCTGGATTTGCCGGGCGATGTGGCTGCGCTTGTATCGGCGACCATGGTCGGGCTGCTGCTGACACCACCACGCCATTCATCGATCTGCGAACGAACCGCAGCTGCCGCCTCGCGTGCAGACCCGCTCGCAGCGATTTCGTCAGCCGATGGGATACGCAAAACTGCTCCGCGCTTCAAGGCGTTGATATTCTCCTTGAAGAACGCGCCGGGATTGTTCTTGAGCAAAGCGACCATCATCTGGTTGACGGTTACCGCATCGTCGGGTCGGGTTGCTCTGGCAATCTCACCCAGCGTCTCGCCGGCGGCAACGGGTCCGTACTCGTTGCCTGCAGCGGCGCGCGGCGCGGAAGCTGGTGCCGGTGCTGGTGCTGATGCCGCAACTGGCTTGACCTGAACCGGCTTCGGTGCGACGGCTACTGGCGCGGCGGGCCTCGAAACTGGTGGCTTGGCTGCCGGCAGCGGTTGGGTTGCGGTCCGGGCGGGCTCTTTCGCTGCAACAGCAACCGCGCTCGATCCCTTAACGGCCGGCGCCATGACCGGCGGATCCAGCAGCACGGTGTATTCACGCAGCAAGCGACCCTTGGGCCAGTTTGCTTCAAGCAGCATGCCGATGAACGGCTCGCGCACGATTTCCTTGCTGGTGACCCGGATGATCGGTTCGCCCCGCGAATTCTTGGTGATCGCGAATTCAATCGGCACACCGATCGTCTGGCGATTCATGCCAACCCGCTCGAAATCCTCGGCAGTGGCCAATTGGACGATGAGTCCCTCGGCTTCGCCGGGAGAACTCTGGATGATCGGAATCTCCGCGACCAGCGGCTGATTCAGGCCAGACTGGACCTGGATGACACCCAATCCGAGTGCAAACGCATTGGTCGCCCCCAAAGCGAGCGCTATGGCCAGCGACAATTGCAACGGTCGTTTCATGAAAAGGGCTCCCCAAATACGTTGTCGAAAAGCATTGAACCCATATCCATCAAGATACGTTTCAAAGCTCGAAACTGCCTTATAACACAACCGTAACTATAGATCACAGATACGTTTTCACCAAGAGTTCGCCGAGCTGAACGGCATTCAGGGCCGCTCCCTTGCGAATGTTGTCCGATACAACCCACATATTTATTCCCCGCGGATGCGATATATCTTCGCGGATACGACCCACAAAAACAGCGTCCTCGCCGGCCGCATCGCCCACCGGCGTAGGATAGCCGCCGGCCTTGCGCTCATCGATCACGCAGACTCCAGGCGACTCTTTTAGCAAGAGTCGTACCTGATCCGCCGTGACCTTGTCGCGGGTTTCGATATGCACAGCCTCGGCATGACCAAGAAAGACCGGCACCCGCACCGCAGTCGGATTGACCTGAATCGAATCATCGCCAAGGATCTTGTGGGTTTCCCAGACCAACTTCATTTCCTCTCGGGTGTATCCATTGTCTTGGAAATCGTCGATATGCGGAATCACGTTAAAGGCGATCTGCTTGCTGAACTTGACCGGGGTAATTGGCTGAAAATTGAGCAAGGCAGCTGTCTGTTCGCCCAACTCTTCGATACCAGATCGACCGGCACCCGAGACCGACTGGTAGGTCGCCACATTGATACGCTCGATCCCGAAGGCACGGTGGATCGGCGCCAGGGCGACCATCAACTGCATCGTCGAGCAATTCGGATTGGCAATGATGCCACGCTGGATGTACCCGGCCAACGCATCCGGATTGACCTCGCTGACCACCAGCGGCACGTCGGCGTCATTGCGAAACTCCGAGGTGTTGTCGATGACCACTGCTCCGGCGGCGACGGCGCGCGGCGCGTGTTCGCGGCTGACACTGCCGCCGGCCGAAAAAAATGCGATATCGACACCGTCGAAATCGTATTTCGACAGATCGCGAACGTCGATCTCTCGTTCACCAAAATTTATCGTTTCGCCTGCACTGCGAGCGCTCGCCAGAGGCACGAATTCGCTGATCGGAAACTGGCGCTCGATGAGAATGCTGATCAAGGCTTCGCCAACAGCGCCTGTGGCACCGACCATCGCGACCTTGTAGCTACTCTTTTTACTCATTGCCGGAACCTGGAAGAAAGTGGATTAAACGGCGCATAAAACCCGGATCGACTCCCGATGGGGAGGCTGTCGATTGAATCAAATGCTGGTTCTGCTTGTACGCACGCCGAAACAAGATTCTCAAGCGTTCGCCGCCCCTGGAATCAGGGGTTTCAGCGAGCCGACATCAGCGCACTGGCTGCGATGACGTAGCGCATGATCCATCAACACCAGGGCCATCATCGCTTCGACGATGGGCGTTGCCCGGATACCGACGCAAGGATCGTGACGTCCCTTGGTACGCACCTCGATCGGCTGTCCCGCCTTGTCTACGCTACGCCCGGGGATGAGGATGCTGGAGGTCGGCTTGAAGGCGGCGCTGGCTAGAATCGCTTGACCACTGCTGATGCCGCCAAGAATACCGCCCGCACGGTTGCTGAGGAATCCTTGCGGCGTCATCTCGTCGCGGTGCTCACTGCCATGTTGCTCGACGACCGCAAAACCATCGCCGATTTCGACACCCTTGACCGCGTTGATCGACATCAGCGCAGCGGCGATATCGCCATCGAGCTTGGCATAAACCGGCGCTCCCCAACCTACCGGCACACCCTCGGCGACAACGTTGACGCGTGCGCCAACTGAATCGCCGGATTTGCGCAATGCCTGCATGAATTCCTCAAGCGCATCGAGCATGCTGGCATCAGGCCAGAAAAACGGATTTTTCTCGACGGTATCCCAGTCGAATTGTGTCGGCACGCGATCGCCAATCGCGGCTAAATAGCCACGCACGCGAATGCCGTAGTGCATGGCCAGCCATTTGCGGGCGATCACCGCAGCAGCCACGCGCATGGTGGTTTCGCGCGCCGACGAACGACCACCTCCGCGTGGATCGCGGATGCCGTATTTATGCCAATACGTGTAATCCGCATGTCCCGGACGGAACGTATCGAGAATTTCGCTGTAATCCTTTGAGCGCTGATCGATGTTACGGATCAGCAGCGCGATGGGTGTGCCTGTAGTGAGCCCCTCGTACGTACCGGAGAGGATTTCGACCTCATCAGCTTCATGTCGTTGTGAGGTAAAACGGGAGCGTCCCGTGGCACGTCGATCCAGATCGTCGCGGAAATCCTCAGGTGCGATTGCCAGACCTGGCGGACAACCATCGATCACGCAGCCAATCGCCGGCCCGTGACTTTCACCGAATGTGGTTACCGTGAACAGCTTTCCGAACGAATTACTCGACATGCCGCTGCCCTGAATGCGGATTCACGACTGCGCCGCTGCGCGAATCGCATCGGCATGTTCGACGAGGTCCTTGCGGTCGATCACGAATACACCCATCTGACCGACGTTGAATTCGATCCAGTTAAAAGGCAGCGCAGGCAGCAACGCAACCAAGGCGCGCTCACTCTCGCCGACTTCAACGATCAGCACGCCATCTTCGGTCAGCAAGTCGGGCGCTTCGCGGAGAATCCGCAAGGCGAACTCAAGCCCGTCCTTGTCTGCGGTCAGTCCAAGCTTGGGCTCGTGGGAATACTCTGCGGGCATCGCCGAATACTCATCCTCGGTGACGTAGGGCGGGTTGCTGACGATCAGGTCGTAGCGCTCCTCGCGGATTCCGGCGAACAGGTCAGAAGCAATCGCTCGCACGCGGTCGCCGACGTTTTGGTAAGCGATGTTCTCCCGTGCCAGCGCCAGTGCGTCGTCACTGATATCGACGAGATCAACCAACCACTCAGGGTTGTACTCGGCCAGGGCAATTCCGATACAACCCGATCCTGTGCACAGATCCAGTGCACGATAGATTTCACGATCATCGAGCCAGGGCGAGAACCCACTTAGAATCATTTCTGCAATGGACGAGCGCGGCACCAGGGCACGCGAGTCGGAGATAAACTCAAGGCCGGCAAACCATGCCTTGCCCGTCAGATAGGCGACCGGTTTGCGCTCGCTAACACGGCGCTCGATCAAGTCGAGTACGGCAACTTTTTCCTCTTTCACAAGTTTCGCCTGACCATAGGCTGGCGACAAATCATGCGGCAAATGCAAGGCCTGGAGGACAAGGTGCGTGGCCTCGTCGAGTGCGTTGTCGTAGCTGTGCCCAAAGGTAAGCCCGGCGGCGGAGAATCGGCTCGCGCCGTAGCGGATGAAGTCGATGATCGAAGAAAGTTCGGCGGTCATGGCGTGGCAACGGGTAAATGGCCAGCGAGTATAAGCGGCTTGAGGCAACACTGATCAATTCGCCAATCTCTGCGAATTGATAGCACTCCCTCGCCTCATTGAACCGCAACGGTTGGATTTCGCCCTCGACGACCCACCATCGACTCGAGCCGTTGGTGGGTTTGTTCTCTGATCGAACGCTTGTGCTTGAAAGTGAAGGAGAACCGCCAGCGCGCAGCCGTTCCTGCAATACAAGGCACTATGCTTTCGGCAAACAATGTGGGCCTGCTCTTGCTGAAATCGATCGCTCATCGAAGGTTTTTTCGCCAGCCCTTCGGCGTATGCGGGCAGTCGTCTGATAATTATCTGCAGCACGTCTAAAAGGATGCGCAGCTTCAGCAAATGCAGCTAGCTCCGAAGAAATCATCGCACTTCGATGATCACTTTCTTTTTTGAGCGCGTTTTCCGGGGCGGTCCAATCTGCGTTTAGTTGCTGCCGCGACTTGCTGGCACTTAAGCGCGGCGATGCGCCAGCTATACTATCCAGATGACTATTTCCTCGATTCGTGGCCGGATTGGCACCTCACAACTCTTCGTCCTCGCTGCCATCGCGGTGGCCCTTGGCCTCTGGGCTGGCTCAAGCTGGCTCGCACCCGAGCCACCGCCCGAACTGAAAACAGCGGTGATGTATCCGGCACCTTTGACGATTCCCGATTTCAAATTGCAGCAATCCGATGGCAAGCCTTTCACCGCCGCAGAGCTGCGAGGGCACTGGACCATCGCTTTCTTCGGCTTCACCCATTGTCCCGACGTTTGCCCGACAACCTTGGCGGCGTTCAAACAGGTGTGGAGCAGACTCGCAACAGCCGGCAAAACCGCAAAGGTCCAGTTCGTTTTCGTATCTGTGGATCCTGAACGCGACAGCGCCGAACAGTTGACCCGTTATGTCGGCTTTTTCAACAAGGAATTCATCGCCGCAACCGGTGCCGACGATCAACTAACCCGGCTGACCCGCGCGCTGGGCCTGGTCTACGCCAAGGTTGCCGACGAATCAGGCGGCTACAGCATCGATCACAGCGCTTCCGCGGTCATCATTGATCCGCTGGGCCGACGTGCCGGCCTGTTCCGCCCCCCGTTCGAACCAAGTCCAATTGCTGCGGACATCGAACGCCTTGTGGATTCACGCTGATGCATCCGTCCATCCTGCTGCAATATCTGTTGCCCCATCGATTCCTCTCGCGCATCGTCTACAAGGCGACGCGTTGGACCTGGAAGCCGTGGAAGAACCTGTTGATTCGCCAGATCACTCAGCGCTTCAACGTCGATCTCGGCGAAGCGGCCGAACCGGATATAAACGCCTACGTTCATTTCAACGCCTTCTTCACGCGGGCGCTGAAAGCCGGAGCGCGGCCGATTGATGCCGATACAACCCGCTTGCTCTGTCCGGCAGATGGTCATATCAGCCAGTCGGGCCCCATCCGGCAAGGTCGGATATTCCAGGCAAAAGGTCAGGATTTCACCGCCGCCGAGCTGCTTGGCGATCAAAACGCTGCCCTGCCCTACAGCGAGGGACAGTTCATCACCGTTTACCTCTCGCCACGCGATTACCATCGTGTGCACATGCCGCTCGCCGGAACATTGGTCTCGACGGCACATATTCCAGGTCGGATTTTCAGCGTGGCTCCCAAGGCCGTGGAATCGATTCCGCGCCTTTTCGCGCGCAACGAACGTCTGGTCTGTCATTTCGAGGGCGAGCAGGGACCTTTTGCGATGGTCCTGGTTGGCGCCATGCTGGTTTCCAGCGTGTCGACCGTTTGGGCCGATCTTGAAATCCCTCCCTATGCATCGCGGATTCGCACCAAACACTATGGCGATCGCAATATCCACCTGAATCGAGGCGAGGAAATGGGCCGTTTCAATATGGGCTCGACGGTTATTCTGCTGTTTCCATCCTCAGGACCCACACTTGATCCCGGACTATTCCCCGAGCAATCGGTGCGCGTGGGACAAGCCATCGGCTGCTCCGAACGTCCCCAAGCCTGAGGACCGAATGGATGTTTTTTGCGCTGCCCGTGGTTTCAGAGAAGCTCCGCTGAGAGAAATGTGACGCAAGCCTGGTATTGGTGCTTGTTTTTGGACCGGAATTGTCAGAACATTACATTCCACGTCACATCAGTGGCTGACGAACACCTAGGGGACCCTCCATGCATTTGATTACTCGCCTGATTGCCCTCACTCGCGGCATGCAACTCCGCCGCCAGTTCAAGGAAATCGAAAAGATGCTGGAGCAGCTGGCACCGAATCCCCGCCGTCAACTTGCCGCCTTGTCGATGCGTGAATTCTCCAACGCCGCCAAGTGCGAATACCCGCACCTCTACGCAACGCCGCCGGAGGAGAAATATGCTCCTTGGGGTAGCGGTACCGCGATCGGATACGAGCGCATGAAATCCGACAGCTTGCAGGTTCGCCTGCGTGGCTTGGCACTTTGGCTTACGGTCGCGTTTCATGAAACCAAAGATTCGCAGTTCGCCGATCAGCGCGAGCTGCACCGCTTGGTCATGCGTACCTTGCGCACCTTGAAAGAATCGGTCCCAGCCAACGAAATGTCGCAAATGATGGGAAATCAAGCTCAAGCAGCCTGACTCTCCACAGGCAACGGTTCGGTCGTCGATCGGATCGGGAGTGAACAGAAAAAGCGCAGTGGGAGCTGCGCTTTTTCTGTATCCGCAGGTTCAACGGCCGCCGCAAGCCGGGATGCGCAATTTCTGACCAGCGCGAATTCGGTAGTGAGGCCCGCGGATGTTGTTCAATCGCGCGATATCGTTTACCGATGCGCAACCTTTGCCGCGCGCGATCGCAGCAAGATTGTCGCCCCGACGCACAGTATAGGTATGCGCGGTTTGAACCCGTGCGTTAGTGGTTTTTGCCGGCGACGCTGGAACAACCGCGGCCGTCGCCGCGTTGAGATCCTGGGCGAGATCGGCCCACTGGCCACCAGCGCAGCTGCCTTGATAAGCCATTTGCAAGGTCATTGGAACTTCTAGACGCGTGCCGATCGGCAATTTTTTCTGCGGATCCAACGACGGATTCAAGTTACGCAGGGTACGGAACCAGCCATCGTACATTCCCGCTTGATTGCCGAAACAAACGCTCAATTCGGTCAACGTTGCGGGCTTGGATAATTCGATCGCTCCGGGTCGCACATCAAATTTGGGAAAATCGAGGTTGTAGCGCTCGGGATGCAGAAAAAGCCAGGCCGCAGCCAGCACCATCGGCACATAGTCACGCGTTTCATCGGGCAGGATCGAGTAGATTTTCGGATCCCAGAAGCTGGTCGAGCCACCGCGTGCCGCCAACCTGCGCATACGGCCTTCACCCCCGTTGTAGGCGGCAACCACAAGCTCCAAATTACCGTTGAATACTTTCAGTTGCTCGTTGATGTAAGCCGCGTTTGCCCGTGCCGAAAGACCCGGATCGAAGCGTTGGTCAAAACCATCTTTCGCGCTGAGACCAAAACGCAAACCTGTGGCATACATGAACTGCAGTGGCCCGGAAGCGCCTGCACGCGAGACGGCATGCACGCGTCCATTCGACTCCTTTGCCAGCATGCCAAACAGAAGTGCCTCCGGAAGCCCGGCCCGGTGATACTCCGGCCACATCCGATAGCGCATGAATTCATAGTTCGCCCAGGTCGTCATCAAGTTGGGGCGATACTGAGTCAGCCACTTTTCGATAGCGGCCTTGACCGCATCGTTGATGGTCAGGATATCAGCCAGTTCACGACCGTTGAGCAAGGTGATGGTGCGCTCCATCGCTGGCAGGCTGGCGATGACGGGCGAGTTCTCGCCGGCGTCTGCGGTGGCATCTGCGGCACTATCGTCTGTCTCCTCATCCGCGTTGGTATCCACCGAAGGCGCATCAACGCCGAGACGCAACAACCGGTCATAAGCAGAAAAAAATCGCGCCTGATCGCAACCGGCGACAGATGCGCAGCGCGCCGCATTGGCTCGAAGATCATCCAGTGCCATCTTGATTTCGCTTTGCGCGTTTTCACTATCGCCACTTTCGGCCAGCGCCAGACCCGCTTCGAAGCGCTGACTGTCCTTGTCCAATTGAGCCACCAGTGCATTGACAGCGCCTTCATCCACCTTGCCATTGGAGGCGGGGCGACTCTGGCTGGAAACGCCGGCACACGCAGTCAAGCTGGCAATGCACAGGGACAAGGCGAAGCGGGAAATCTGCAGCATCAGCAATCAATCCGATTGGTCAAACGCCCACCGTACCCGAGTGGCAAGGCTCGCGGCAATGCTGTCAGCTCATAACTTGTGCATGAGTGCTCGAATACGCACCTGCCTCCGGCTCCCGGGGCCAATTTGTTTCTCAGCCGAAAACCTCATGCGCTTTCGCATGATTTTTGCCCACGTCTCTGGATTCAGCTCAGAACCTCGCTTTAGCGTCATCCCCGACGAAGCACTACACTAATGATCAAACCCATCTAGGAATTCACCGGTGAACGAAATTCTTGTCGGCAAGAGTGATCAAGACGTATGGCTGCATGCGAAGTATGCCAACCGCCACGGCTTGATTGCCGGCGCCACGGGCACCGGAAAATCCGTCAGTCTGATGGTTCTCGCGGAAGGATTTTCCAAGCTGGGCGTGCCGGTTTTTCTCGCCGACGTCAAAGGCGATCTGGCCGGACTGGCGCAAGCGGGCGCGATGAACGACAAACTGAAATCGCGCATCGACACGCTGGGCATTGACTGGGCTCCGAATGCCAATCCGGTTGTTTTCTGGGATATTTTCGGCAAGCTGGGCCATCCGATTCGAGCCACCATTTCCGAGATGGGGCCTCATCTTCTCGGCCGTCTGCTCGAATTGAACGACACCCAGCAAGGCGTGCTCGAAGTCGTCTTCAAAGCGGCGGATGACGAAGGGTTGTTGATTCTCGATCTCAAGGATCTGCGCGCGATGCTCAATTTCGCCTCGGATCATGCGAAGGTGATCTCCAAGCAATATGGCTTGATCAGCCCCTCGTCACTCGCGGCAATTCAGCGCGGCCTGCTTTCGCTGGAACAATCAGGAGCCGATCATTTTTTTGGTGAACCGGCGCTCGACCTTGCCGACTTCATGCGAGAGGACATGTCTGGCCGCGGCATCATCAATATTCTTGCGGCGGACCAGTTGATCCTCAAACCCAAGCTCTACTCGACCTTTCTGCTGTGGATGCTTTCAGAGCTGTTCGAAAACCTGCCCGAAGCCGGCGATCTGGAACAACCCAAGTTGGTGTTCTTTTTCGACGAAGCCCATCTGCTTTTCGACGATGCACCTCCCGCGCTGATCCAGCGCATCGAGCAAGTGGTTCGGTTGATTCGCTCGAAGGCCGTCGGCGTGTATTTTTGCTCGCAGAATCCCGATGACGTCCCTCAAACCGTTCTCGGCCAACTCGGCAATCGTCTCCAGCATGCCTTGCGCGCGTTCACCCCGCGCGACCAGAAAGCTGTGCGAGCAGCAGCGGAAACCTTTCCGCCCAATCCCAAAGTGGATGTGGTCGCGACAATCACCCAACTCGCCGTCGGCGAAGCGCTGGTCACCACCCTGCAGGAACACGGCATACCACTGCCAGTGCAGCGGACCCTGATTACCTCTCCGGGTTGTCGTATCGGCACGATCACCGATGAGGAGCGCAACAAGGTGCGCTCACGTTCTCCGCTCGGGGCCAAGTACGATGTGTTGACCGACCGCGAATCCGCATTCGAAAAGCTCGCCGCACGTACCGAGGCAAGTGCATCGGAAACACCATCGAGCGACACCGTGCCCTCAAAAAATATTCCGCCGCCCGCAGGTGGTGGGCTCATGGACAAAGTCAGCGGAATCTTGTTCGGTACCGGACGACGACAGGGAATGCTCGAAGCGCTGGCGAAATCGGCGGCACGCAATGCCGGGGGGCAAATCAGCCGCTCCATCATGCGCGGGGTGCTCGGCGGCATATTCAAAGGTCGCTGAGAGAACAACCCAATGAGTCGCTGGCGCCCACCCGGTGAGATCTCATCGCCGTTGATCACCGTCGAAGGCCTGGATCGACTAAAACACGAACTGGATAATCTCTGGTCGGTACGCCGCCCCGAAGTGGTCGCGGCGATCACGGCGGCAGCGGCCGAAGGCGATCGTTCTGAAAATGCCGAATATATTTACCGCAAGAAGCAACTGGCCGAAATTGATCGGCGCGTGCGCTATCTGAGCAAGCGCATACCCAGCTTGCGACCCGCGAGCGAACGACCCAGCGATCAAACAGCCATCTACTTCGGCGCTTGGTTTTCTGTCGAAGACGATGACGGCAGCGCGCACGACTACCGCATTGTCGGTGCCGATGAAATCGACGCTGCACTGGGCTGGATCAGCATTGATGCGCCGCTGGCCCGAGCCGCTCTCAAGCGACACCGGGATGATGAATTCGAGGTGCAAACGCCACAAGGCCTGCGCCGTTGCGTGATCACGTGGGTTACCTACGATCCACAGGATCCATCCCAACAGCACCAATGAAAACGGGCAGACCTCGCGGACCGCCCGTTTTCAGTTCAATCAAATAGAAGTCGCTGAGAGATCAGGGCTCGACTGGCAGATAGACCTTATACGTTTTTTCGCTGGGAGCTTCAGCGGGGCTCGCTTCCTCGCCATCCACTGGCGCAGGAGTAGGCGCCGCTTCGAGCGTACTCTCATCCCAGAAACGACCACCATTCATCTCGCTGTAGAGATATCCGTGGGTTTCCGCGAATGCTTTTTCCTGCAGCCGCAAGAGCGGCAATGCGGCGGGGCTGCCGCTGTATTCAGTGACCAGTGCAAGGCCGCTATAGCTGACCTTCGCCTTGACCTTGCTGTCGATGATCAGATAGCCGTCTTCGTCATGATCGCCCAATTTCATTTCACGCGGCGCTTCATCGGTGAGCACCTCGTCAACCGTCTCGGAAATCACCGGGACAGGAATCGTATAGCTCTTGTCTTCGACGGTGAATTCGCTCGCATCAACCGGGATGGCGACATCGAAAACGTAATTCTCATCGCCCCAGTTAGTCGTGATCGTACGCACCGGGCCGGCCTGATTGAGACCCAGCTTCTTCATGACCTCCTGAATCTCGGCGACCGCTGTACTGGTCGCTTCCTCGACTTCGTCAAGGGTTCGCGGTGCTTTTGTCGAAACAAACAACACCGGCACGCCAGTGACGTCTACCGGTGTGATTTCCTGATCCTTGTAATCGACGTTCGGAAACGAGGCCAGCATGTTGGCGAAATTGCCAAGCGCAGTTTGCACATTCGCATCCGGCTTGCCATGAATGTAGAGGCCGGCATAGCGCGACTCGAGATCCCAACCGTAGTCAACGTCATAGGCCCAGGTGATCTTCGTGGTCTTGCCGTTTTTGGAGGGCTCGAATGAGATCGTGTAGGTCTTGTTGGTGCCGGCGAAGTTGTTGTCGACATCCATTTTGACTTGGCTGTCTTCATCCGAGGAAACGATAGTCAAACTGCCATTGCCGACCACCTCGTTGCCGGTCCAGCTGACTTTCGAATCCGGGCCATTGCGTTTGCCGCTGTATTCCATGTGCAGCTGAGGATCAAGCCTGCGTTCCGGCGACCAATCCGGGAATCGGCGCAAGGTATTGGCAGCATCGTAAATCTGCCGAATCGGACTGGATACTTCCGTTGAGCGTTCGACATGCCCGTGATCGGGCAACAGCGCGCCGACCGCGACCACCAGTACGGCGACGATCAGCAGGGAAACCAGCAATTCGAGAACACGCGTCATTCCGGACCTCTCCAGCTATTGATTGATCACCGGCGCATCTTTCCGACTGATCCTTAATCGCTATGCCGCGATGGATCGTCAGGCCCGGCGTGTTGCTACCCCCATAATCGGATCACGATGGACCCGCATGGCACAGACCGGGCATGTTACTTGACTCTTGACCCCGATGGCTACGACCTGAAACGCAGTCTTGCCCAGCACACACAAACCAGATTAAACGATACCCAGTTCGAAAGCCTTGAGAACCGCACGGGTACGGTCACGCACACCGAGTTTGGAAAGAACATTGGAGACATGATTCTTGACCGTTCCTTCGGCCACACCGAGTGAATTGGCAATCTCCTTGTTGCTGTAACCGCCCGCCATCAGACGAAGGATCTCGGTTTCACGCTCGGTCAGCGGATCCGGACGATCCAGGCTGGTGAAATCGTTGTGCATGCGCTCCAGCCCAGACAGCAGTCGCTGGGTAACCATCGGGGCGACCAGCGAGCCACCCGCGGCAACCACCTTGACCGCATCGACCAGCTGATCCAGCGAAACATCCTTGAGCAGATAGCCGCGCGCGCCCGCTTTCAAGCCGGACAAGACGAGCTGCTCGTCGTCGAATGTGGTCAGTATGATCGTCGGCGGCAACTGATTGGTCGATCCCAACGCATTGAGCACATCGAGTCCGGACATGCCCGGCATGCGCATATCCAGCAGCACAACATCCGGTTTGACCTCCGGAATCAACTGGACGGCCTGAACCCCATCGACCGCTTCGGCGACAACGCGAATCGAATCCGACAGTTCCAGCAGCGAGCGAATGCCCTGGCGCACGAGGGTCTGGTCATCGACCAAGCAGACGGAAATCATTGTGTTGCCTCCAGTGGCAGCCAGGCATCGAGGCTAAAGCCCTGATCCTTGGCCGTGACAATATTGAGCTGGCCTCCAACTTGGGAAAGTCGTTCCCGCATACCGGTCAGGCCGTTGCCCTGTTTTAGTTGAATCGCACCGCGACCATCGTCGCGGGCATGAATGGCGAGTCTTCGATCCGCAGTGCGTTCAAATGACAACCACAGGTTACGCGCATGCGCATGGCGCACAGCGTTGGTGATGATTTCCTGAGCACAACGCAGCAAGATCTGGGCGCGACGCGGATCGTCAATGGTAAAGCGTGGCGGCAGATCGAGGTGGATTTCGAGCCCAGGCACGCCTTCTGTCAGCGATCGCAGTGCGGCGCTGAGGTCGATGCTGTCGTCCTCGCGCAGTTGGCTGACCACTTCGCGCACATCGCTCAGCAACAGGCGCGCGACCGATTGCGCTTGGCGCACATGCTCGTGCGCCCGACCTGTAACCAGATGACTGGCCACCTCAAGATTGAGGCTCAGCGCGGTCAGGTGATGGCCCACCAGATCATGCAATTCTCGCGAAATTCGCATGCGCTCGCCGAGACGACTCGATTCCGCCAGCAAAGCACGGGTAGCGCGTAGTTCGGCATTCAAGCGACGCTGGTCTTCGCGGGCCTCGGCTTGTTGCTTGGCGATCAGCGAGGTGAAAAAGGTTGTCGCCGAAATACCGAGGTACATGCTCAGCTGCCAGACCGCAAGACTCAGTGAATAGGTAGGCCACGTCGCAAACAAGGGCAGCAGCGAAAAATTCTGCAAGATCATCCAGGCGACACCGACCTTGAGATTGAGGATCCACGGCAAGGCCACGGAAACAACAACCAGCAACAACGCGCACAAGCCGCTCTGACTGAGCCAGCCCACGGCAATGGCAAGAAAATTGAGCAGAAGCAGCAAGCCGATCTGGGCCAGGCGGCGCAAACCCGAGGGATTGCGTGAACCCATGTCATGGGTCAGAAACCAGAACACCAGGCCGAAGGCGAGATAACTGACCAGCCAGATATCGTAAAAATAGGCGGGCTGTCCACGTTCCAGCATGTCTGCCACGACTGTATCGAACCGCAGCAGCGGGATACCCACGCAGGCGTAAGTGAACAAGCTTGCGTATCGAAGCAGGCGGATGTGATTGAATTCGGACATCGACATGACGCCATCATAGGCGCGCCGACCGCGCTCGCAACCTGTCCGAAGTCATTGACAGCCAGTTTGTGGGCACCCGCCGAAGTTTGACGACTCGGGCTGCTCGCCGTAACCGCTCCGCCGGAGGAAAGCCTTTCAGCCAAGCGAAGGCAAAAGCTCGCTCGTGAACCGGCGCCTTGGACGTCAGCGGTATCGCTCAGGCGAATCAATACGATAGCCAGGGAGATGATTTCGGCCAGAACTCTTCGTCAGACGCCGATTTGACGCTTGCCAGCCTTCTCGTTCAGGGCTGACACCGCATAACGTGCGCCCCTGTGAAATGTGCCGGTTTAATGGTTCGTTGATCAGGCCCATGCGATAATCCGCCGCGATTGTCGAATGATTCGGCAACGTCAATTTTTGCTGGAGCGCCACAACGCATGACCCTCTCAATTCGCGACGTTCGAGAGGACGAGCTCGATTCGGTGCTCGCTCTCAACAACGCCGTGGGACCTCGCATCCTGTCGCTGGATGCAACGCGACTGCGCTGGTTCCATACCCATGCCTCCTATTTTCGTGTTGCCGAAATCGATGGCGTCGTTGCGGGTTTCCTCATCGCGATGCGCGAAAACACCGCGCACACAAGTCCGAACTTTCTCTGGTTTCGTGAGCGCTATCCAGAATTTGTTTATATCGATCGCATCGTGATCGCCGAGTCTTATCGCCGCGACGGCCTCGGCAGGATTCTCTACTGCGACGTCAACAGCTACTCGGAAGTCCGCGTACCCTTGCTTACCTGTGAGGTATTTCTGGAACCTCGCGACGATGCCGCCGTGCTCTTTCATGGCACCTATGGATTCAACGAGGTTGGCCAGCACGTGATGGCGGATGTGGGTAGACCGGTCAGCCTGCTGGCAAAATCGCTCTGCAGCTTTGAATTTGTCCGTGACACCTATCTGAAAGCCGGTAGCGGCGAACTACCGGACCAGGCTTGGCTGAGCGAGCGGATCAGCGCCTATCCGGCGATTTCCATCGCCCACGCAAGCGCTCGCTGAGCGGCAATGATGAGCGATTCCTCCCACACCATCGAGCCCGCCTCCGAACTCAAGTTCGGCCAAGTCGGTGTCGCCAACCTGCGCCTCAAACGGCTCGATGCGGAGGTGATTTCGGCCGAACTGTCCAGCCGCGTCGCCAGTGCTCCGCAGCTATTCCTGCGAACGCCGGTCATTCTCGACCTCAGCCATTTGTCGGTGCTGCCAGGTCGCGATCAGGTGCAGGATTTGTTTGAGCGGATACGCGCGGCAGGGATGCTTCCGGTGGGGTTGTCCTACGGCACCACCGAGAATGAGGAACTCGCGCGTTCGCTCGATCTACCGCTGTTTGCGAAGTTTCGCACGGCATTTGAACGCTCCGGCGAACCCATGGCAGCAGCGCCGAACTCCGCCTTGGCAGAGCCTGCGACCACAGCGACGCCAAGCCGCTCGACGCCTGCGCCACCAAGTCGCGCGAAAGCGCCGAGCCTGCATCAGGACACGCCCGTGCGTTCGGGTCAGCAGGTCTATGCACGTGACGGCGATTTGGTAGTTACCAAGCTGGTCGCCAATGGCGCTGAAGTCATTGCCGATGGCTCGATCCATGTTTATGGCGCGCTTCGCGGACGTGCGCTCGCGGGCGCTCAAGGTGATGAAAGCGCGCGGATCTATTGTCAGGAGTTTCATGCGGAACTGGTCTCGATTGCAGGCCATTACCGGGTATTCGAGGATCTTCCAGACGACCTGCGCGGCAAGCCCGTGCAAGCCTGGCTGGAGGGGGAAAAACTGCTACTGGCCAGGCTCGGCTGATAGCAGAATCAACAAGAGCCATAGGGAGTTGGGACATTGACTGAGAACATCGTCGTCACATCCGGCAAAGGCGGAGTGGGCAAGACCACCACCAGCGCTTCACTCGCGGTCGGACTGGCCAAACGCGGAAAAAAAGTCGCCGTCATCGATTTCGATGTCGGCTTGCGCAATCTTGATCTGATCATGGGCTGCGAGCGCCGAGTGGTCTATGACTTTGTCAATGTCATCAACGACGAATGCACGCTCAAGCAAGCGCTGATCAAGGACAAACGCTACGACACACTATTCATTCTTGCCGCCTCGCAGACACGCGACAAGGACGCCTTGACCAGAGAAGGCGTTGAGAAAGTGCTCCAGGCGCTCTCCGCAGACGGTTTCGACTACGTCATTTGTGATTCGCCAGCCGGTATTGAAAAAGGTGCTGCTCTGGCCATGTATTTCGCCGATCGCGCGGTGGTTGTGGTCAATCCGGAAGTTTCCAGCGTTCGCGACTCTGATCGCATCCTCGGCCTGCTCGCAAGCAAGACCCGGCGCGCAGAAATCGGTGACGGCGCGGTCGAGCAACATTTGTTGTTGACGCGCTACAACCCGAACCGGGTCGCATCAGGCGACATGATGAGCATCACGGATGTCCAGGAAATCCTTGGCATCGATGTCATCGGCGTGATTCCGGAGTCGGAAGGTGTGCTTGCGGCATCGAATGCCGGCATTCCGGTCATCCTCGACGAAGCCTCGAATGCGGGCCTCGCCTACGACGATGCGATTGCACGCCTGCTCGGCGAGCAACGGCCGCTGCGTTTCATTGATGCGCAGAAGAAAGGCCTGCTCTCACGAATCTTCAGGAGCTGAGCATGGGAATCCTCGACCTCTTCAAGTCAAAACCGAAAAACACCGCAAACGTCGCCAAGGAGCGCTTGCGCATCATCGTCGCCCAAGAGCGCTCCGAGCGTGGCAGTCCGGACTATCTGCCGACACTGCGTCGCGAGATTCTCGAAGTGATCAAAAAATACGTCAACGTCGATCCCGATGCGGTATTGATCAGCGTCGAACGCGACGGCGATCAGGAGGTTCTCGAACTGTCGGTCACACTGCCCGAGAAAGCCAACACGGTGCTTGGCGAAGACAAAAGTGATGCTGCATCTCGGTGATATTGACGTCGCGTCGCTTGCCCGCCTGTTGCAGGCGCACGCGCTTGAGCTGCAACTGGTTGCCGACAACGAGCCGATTCCAGGCAGTTACTGGGGCGAGCCTGAAGCCGGCTTGATCGGTGCTACGGTATTCGCGCGCACCGATACGCCGGTGCATTCCGTGCTGCACGAGGCCTGTCATCTGATCGTGATGCCAGCGGATCGCCGCGCTCAGGTACACACCAATGCGACCGACTCGATCGCCGAAGAGGACGCCACCTGTTACCTGCAAATCATCCTCGCCGATGCGCTGCCCGGCGTGGGTCGCGAACGGCTTATGACCGACATGGACGAATGGGGCTATACCTTCCGGCTCGGCTCAACCCGCGCGTGGTTTGAGAACGACGCGACGGACGCTCGAGATTGGCTGGGCCGGAAGTCGCTGATTGCTGATTGATCCGTTTATAATTGGCTACATGAAGGTTGATAAAACACTTATACCTGTGAACGTCGTATCTATTGCAAGGCATCCGCGCACGCTTGCAGAGGGCCTCGCCCAGCGCGAGGATAATTTTCTGTTGCTGCGCCTGATTGCGGCCGCGATGGTCATATACGGACATGGGTATGCAGTAACCATGCACGTTGGCGAAAGCGAACTGTTTGAAAAACTTGGCTGGGGCTCGTATTCCGGAACAATGGCAGTAGACGCATTTTTCCTGATCAGCGGCTTCATGATCACCGGCAGTTATCTTCGCCGTGGCAACATGTTCGAGTATCTATGGGCGCGTGCGTTGCGACTGGTCCCCGCCTATGCCGTATGCGTTTTTGTCTCTGCGTTTCTGCTCGGCGCTTTTCTGACCACACTTCCGCTTGGAGACTATTTCACGGATCCGGCAACCCGCGACTACGCGCTGGTGAACATGAAGTTCGGTAAGGAACTGCGTTGGGATCTTCCTGGCGTATTTGCTGAAAATCCAACGCAATCCACAGTGAACGGTTCGTTGTGGACGCTTCCGGTCGAAGTGCGCATGTATGCCTGGGTCGGAATTCTAGGATTGTTCGGCATTCTTGCTCGGCGCCGATACGCCACATTCCTCGTGCTTGCCTTGATAGGGGCAGGAATAGCGAACCTCAAGCATATTCCGCTGGTGCCCATTGGAATGTTCATGCGCCCATCAGGCATGTTCGCCCTGGGTGCGCTGTGCTTTCTTTTCCGTGAGCGCGCGCCGGTGAGTCTCGCGCTCACGGCGGGCTTGATGCTCGCTTGCTGGCTATTGCGTTCGCTGGCAATTTATCCATTCGTATTCGCCCTGACCATGGCGTCGTTCGTGTTCTGCTTCGCCTATCGACTACGCTGGTTTGCTTACAACCGATTCGGCGATTATTCCTACGGCTTGTACCTCTGGGGATTTCCGGTCCAGCAAACGTTAGTACATTTCTGGCCGAGCATGACGCCGCTGCAGAACGGCGCAATCAGCTTGCCCATTGCACTGGGTCTCGGCGTGCTTTCCTGGTATGCGATCGAAAAACCCATGCTGCGTTTGAAACGACTGCCGGATGCGCTGATAGAACGCATCCCGCCCAATCGCTTGCGATCGATGGCCTCGCTGCGCGCCCGCATTCGGGCACTCGGCGATATTGTGCTCTGGGGAAAAACACCAAACCGCTGATTACGCGTGGTAGCTTCAGGCAAAGCACAGAACTACAGATGATGACGCGGTCAG
Organism: Lysobacterales bacterium; assembly: GCA_038233665.1. Classification (GTDB taxonomy): domain Bacteria; phylum Pseudomonadota; class Gammaproteobacteria; order Xanthomonadales; family Rhodanobacteraceae; genus Dokdonella. The sequence continues at coordinate 23,154 of JBBSVJ010000002.1, read as the reverse complement.
AGTCAACCCGCGTCATGTTGCGGAGACTGGGTTGCGGCGAAACAGCATGAGCGCCTATTGGATGAGCGGCTTGCTGGAAAATTCAAGCTCGCTCATCCCTCGCTCTGGCGTGTCCATCGCAACTGGCAACCGATAAATCATCTTCAAGGCGACTCGAAGCCATCCTTGAAAATCAAGTCGATCGGGCCGCTCGGCAGTGGCCAAGCCCAGGCTCCGCGACCTCGCGTGAACACGGCCAGTGTGCTGAAGCCGCGATCAATCGCCATGTCCCAGATCATCACGCGCGGCAAGCCATTTTCGAATCGATACCAGGTGGGTGAAGCGGCACTGACATCGTCGGTGTAATAAAGGCCCCAATCGCTGCCTGCAAATACCTGGTTCGGCATGTTCGGATTGACCGTTATGGCGTTGACCGGAATATTCGGCAGGTTGCCGCTGACGTTGCGCCAAGTGAACGTCGCACAGTTGTTCTGGCAGATGACCTGATAGACATGGCCGGGCGTCGACGGCGTGTTCTGATCGAACCCACCGAGTGCCGCGTAACCGGTTGCGCGCGCCGCCGGATTGGCGGCGTCATCGACATCTACCGTTACGTCCATGATCGGGCGATTCGGCAGAACGGCATTGGCCGCGGTGAGATCCACCCAATTCGCTGAATCCTGAACACCTTGGTTCATGCCGTAGCCCAATTGCACGTTGCCATCGTTGGTACCGGCTATCACCACACTCGGCGTCTTGGTTGCGTGCGCAAGCTGATTGATGAAGGAGCGATTGCCGAGCGTATTCTTGGTCAGGTTCGGGCTGTTCGGATACCAACTGCTGGTCGGAATGCCGCCGAACAGGGTTTCCCATACCCGATTGGTTCCACCCAGCATGTAGCTGCAGCCGATCGATGACGAGCAACCACTGCCTGCCGCATCGAGCGCGCCGTAGCGATAGATCTCGATCGGCATGACAAAGCTTAGCGTATCGCCGCCCCAGCCGTTGTTGGCGGATATCGTCCCACCGGTCGGACCCGTCTGCGACACCACCAGGTTTCCATTTTGCGAAGAATAATACCAACGCTGCTCGTTGACCGGTTCGATGCGCGTGTAGATGCCATCGCCGCCGAGCCTCACGTTCCATTGCACCGGCGCCGGATCGGTATTGCTCCAGCGCACGGCGTCACTGCCGTTGTCCTGCGCACCGGCACTGGCACCGGGCGATGCAGCGGTGGCGAAGTTGGCGGTGATGTCACCCGAATAAAGCTCGATCGAGCCGATCGTCTGATTCAACGAGATGAAACTGGGTCGATTTCCACTCGATGAGCCTCCCGTTCCGAACTGCGCGTTGTTGGTATAGAAGACGCCCCCATCGCTGCCACTAAGCACCTTGTCGCTGTCATAGCCGCCGATCGGTTTGGGCAGGAACGCGCGGGCATGATGATCGACATGCACGTTGCCATTGCCATAGCCGCAGGTAATGTCCTTGAACGTGCTGCCGCCGTCGGTGGAGCGATACATGTCGACACCGCTGAGCAGAACGATCTCGGGGTTGTTTGGGAAGACAGTCAAACCCGCGTCGTACCACATCTGGCTACCGCCACCGGATGCGTTGCTGCAACCGCCCGACTGCACGCTGGCGCTCGTAGCCCGCTGCACCCACGTATCACCGCTGTCATCGCTGCGCCATACGCCAAGTACGGCGCTGCTCGATGCGTTCGACCCCATCGCGTACAAGGTCTCGGGATTGCTTGCCGAATCGGCCAGCTCGATGCGTCCCAGTGTCTTTCCACTTGGATCGCCATTGCCGGTTCCGACCGGCCAGCCGTTGTCGAGCAGGGTCCAGTCGGCGGTCGCCGGGCATCCGGTTGCTGGCATCGTGGCGCGATACACGCCGTTGGCGCCTAGTTCGGAAAGATCAGGCTGAACCGTCGTAGGCAGACCACGCGTGCCGACCGCGGCAAAAACACGGGTCGCACCTGCGCCGGCATTCTGGACAATCAAACCGGTGATGTCCTGACGCTGATCGAGGTGGCTGTTTGTGAAACAAGGGCCGCTCCAGTCGACACCGGCATTATTGGAAACGAACAGTCCAGTCTTGGTGCCCGCGATGATGGTGTCGGTATGGTTGGGATCGGTTCTGACCTTGCCGACAGCCTGGTATTGCGGAAAGCCGAGACCTGTCGATGGCGGATAGTACGGATTGAATACATCCTCGCCGAGCACAGTCCAGCTTTCCCCCTTGTCGACGCTCTTGAGTACACCGGAAGAGCCGAAAGAGAACGAGCCGTAGCGAAGATCACCGGTTCCAAGATAGATCACATTGGGATTTGATGGCTCGATATAGATGTCACCGATCGCCGTGCTGGCAATGGCGCGATCGTCGGTGACATTGCGCCACGTGGTCGCGGCGGTGCAGCAGGTGGTCGATTTCCACAAACCACCTCCATCGGTCGCTGCGAATACCGTGTGCAATCCATTGATATCCGGCCCGCTCGGATCAACCGCGATCACATTGGTTCTACCCGCCACTTTCGAGCCACTGTTGAGTAACGGTGATGGCCCGAGAAACGTCCAGCCATTCGGCGTCAGCGTCAGCGGTGATTGCGCTGTCCGCTGGTAGCTTTTTTCGCCGGCCGGAACACGCGAAGCGATTTGTTTGTCTGCGGGTTTTGCATCCTCGTACCAGCCGGGGCTGAAGTTCATCGTCGGATAGGCAACCCGATGTGCCCAGTAGTCACCTGCGATGGGCTTGGCCCACGGGCCTTGGCTGTCGGGATCACCCGCTTCGTGTTGTATCCAGAAAATCGAAGCCAGCGCAGTCCCCGCGAGCAAGAGACATGTTGACGCCACATAGCGAAATTTCATGATGACCCCTAAAAGCCTCCGCCGATTGACGGAGTCGGCGATAGTAGAAGCATGAGGGGTACATCGTCCATGCGTCATTTGCATGAAGTGTCGGATGTTGGGTTCAGGGCGCAACAAGGCGCATGCGTCGCATCCTGATTTACCAACTGCAGCCGCCCCCAGTGACATCAGCGGGCTTTCGCAAGCTCGCAGAAAGACTCAATCCAGACTTGAACTCGCTCCGCAGCGCGCTGATGGTCGCCACAACAAACCTCGATGTCCTGGTTAGGCCGAGAGTACGGATTGATCCGGAAAATATCGGTTAAGACTGCGACGAGCTGGATTGATATGGCATGATCAGCTACCGCTTCAGGATTTTTCCTGCGGCGGGCGACTTAGACCGACAAACGCAGGTGAGTGCATGCAACGCTGGGTAAAGATTCCGGATGGCCGTTTTCTCGATGCCAATCGCATCGCCTATGTTGGCAAGGTCGAAACCTTCAACCGGTTTGACGAGGACGGCAACGATCTTGGCCTCGCCTATGCGGTCAATCTCGGCACGGATTTCCCACGCGAAACCCAGATCAACGTGATTGGCAGCAAGGATGAAATTTTCACCCTGCTGCGCGGAATTCTCGGCGGCAGCAATGCTGCGGCCGCGGCGCCCGCTGATCAGCCATGAGCCATTGATGGCGCTGGATAGCGGCACTCGATCAACCGACAGATTCTCCACGCGATAAAGCCGATCACGGTGATCGCTGCCGCCGTCGCTGCCAGTTTCATGGCACTGTCGGAAACCAGCGGCGAAACCACGCCTGCCAACGTCGCGCTGATCAGCAGACTGAAAAACGCCTGCAGTGACGAGGCGCCGCCACGGTGACTCGGGAAGCGATCAAGCAGATTCAGTGTAAGCGTGGGAAACGCGACGCCGATACCCATCGAATGCAACCCAATCGGCAATACCGACCATGGCACCATCGGTTTCGGCAACATCCATGCGGCGAGCAAATTGATGATCGATGCACCGAGCATGATCGAGTATCCCAGACGGATCGTTGCGCGTCCGCTGACCCGCCCGGCCAGCTGCCCGGACAGGAATGAACCGAGCATCAAGCCGCCGATGGCGGGAATAAACAACCAGGCGAACTGCTGCGCATCGAGCCCGAGCAAATCGATGACGAATGCCGGCGCTGAAGAAATGTAGACGAACAAGGCGTTGAAGCCCAAGGTTCCGGCAAACACCAAAGGCAAGAAAACCGGATCGCGCAAAATCTTGATGTAAGTCACTGCCATGTGGCGTGCTGACAAGTCGGTGCGATGCTCGTGTGGATGAGTTTCCGGCAGCATGAACAGGCAGGCGAACCCGAGCAAACCAGCGAAAGCGGCGAGAAACCAGAAGATCATCGGCCACTTCGCGAAGGCGATGATCCAGCCACCGAAGATCGGCGCGATCGCCGGCGCTACACCGAATATCATCGACACCGTCGACATCAGACGTTGCGCCTCGGCGCCATCAAAGCAGTCACGAATGATCGCGCGCCCGACGATGATTCCCGCACCTGCTGACATGCCTTGCACGGCACGGAAAACCAGCAACTCGGCAATCGATTGCGACATCGCGCAGCCGATCGATGCGATTACAAAGACGACGACTCCGCCCAGGATCACTTTGCGTCGACCGAGCGCATCGGAAAGCGGCCCATGCGCGAGCGACATCAGCGCGTAGGCAATCATGTAGATGCTCAGCGTTTGCTGCATCGCCAGCGGACTCGCCCGCAACTGCGCAGCAATTGCCGGGAAAGCGGGAAACATCGTGTCGATCGAAAACGGACCGAACATCGCCAGTCCCGCGAGCAGCAGCGACAGGCGTCGATTGCTAGGCGGTGCAATTGCTCTCACGGCAATAAAGTTCCGATCCAATACTGAGCGAAGGCATGCTACGGACTGCCTTGAGCCAAGTCATCCGCAAATTCGAATCTGACCTGAGCGGGCAGCGTATCAACGGCACTTCTTGATGAACAGTTTCACATCGGCACATGACAGCGCTCCGAATGTTGCTTCGGACTACCGCCAAGGGATAGATCAGCACTCGAGATAGCCGGAGAGCAAACCTCGCGGTGCCACGGCGTGTAGGAATTAACGGCATCCATTAAGATGAATAACGGCGCTTCACTGCGTTGGCACCCATATTCAAGGAGCAGGCATGAATCTGGTTTCCCCCTTGGCCGTCGCCGGCGGCGCCGGTGTTGGCGCACTCGTTCGCTGGACTCTCGGCCTTGCCCTCAACGAAATCCTTCCATCAATTCCACTCGGCACCCTCGTTGCCAACATCATCGGGGGATTCCTGATGGGCGTGGTGATCGGCATGCTCGATCAGTTCCAGACCCTGCCCATTGAATGGAGGCTGGCAATAACCACGGGCTTCCTCGGCGGACTGACGACGTTCTCAACCTTCAGCGGAGAGACCATCAATCATCTGTTGCGCGAGCAGTGGGGCTGGGCGAGCACGCTGATTTTTGTGCATGTGGCGGGATCGATTGCCGCTGCCTTGCTCGGGGTATTGGTGGTCCGCATGTTTCTGCGTCATTGAAAATACGCCGGCAGGTTCCAGAGAGGCCGGAGTGAGATTCAAACACCTGACTCGGATTTCATGCAATCCGCCGTTTGAGCCGAAAACCAAAATGCTTAGACGTAGCAATCCGGCTGTTACGGATTGCCGTCGGCGTCATATAGACGGCTGATAATTCCGTCATCAAACCATTGGCGTAAAAAGCTGATGGCCGTTGCAGGAACAACCTCAACGGCGAGAACCGTGGCGAGCTGTTCGCACAGCGAGGCAAACATTTCGCCCTCGGAAAACATCCCGCACAACGCCAAATATTCGTTTGCCACGACAGGTCGAAAGCGTGAAATACGATCCGAATCGCGCCAGATCAAGCGCGCAGCCTCGCTTGAAATCGAGGCGCTCGGCGCGGGCAGATCTTCTTTCAGCGCACGCCAGATTTCGACTGCATTGGTTGCAGTTTGCAGCAAGCGGACACTCGGATGAAATTGCAATCGCAAGGATGGCCATGCCCCGGGCGCCAAGGCTTGCAGGTGCGACCAATCGAGACGCTCGCCATCGGCAGCATCAAATGCGTCGAGTAGGCTGCGCTCGAATCTGGCCAATTCGGAAATTACCGGATGACCCGAGAACGGTGAATGATTCGCCAACCACGTCGGCACTTGCGCACCGAAATGACGCAGCGATCGCACCTGCGAAGGATGCGCCTCGATATAACCTTTACAAAATTCGGCCCAAAGCGAATCGCCGAGGTATTGACCAAGGACAGGATGATCCGCCTCCAACGCTTCGCTCAGTCGCGAACCGTAAGCATTGGCATAAATGGAAAGCCCGATATCACTATTGACGAGTCCTTGGGCACACCACTCTCGTGGGAAAATCGAACTGCCGCGCACATGCGCGAGGAACCGTTTTTCCAGCGTCTGCAAGGTAATCATGCGCAAATCGCGAGACTTGAATTTTTCACCGACTCGCCAATTGTTCGCGCCTGATCGAGTTCGGCAACAAGGTCGGCTAGCGGCGGAATATCATCATCACGTTCAATCATCGTGGTGACCTGACCAATCCGCTGAAGCGTGCGCGCATACAGCGCCCAGACCTCGTCGCGCACCGGGTGATCGTGAGTATCGATAACGTAGTCGCCGTAGTCGCTGTGGCCAGCCAAATGAATCTGCCAGATCTTCTCAGCCGGCAAGGCGGCGACGTAGGCATCAGCATCAAAACCATGGTTGCGCGAGCTGACATAGATATTGTTGACATCGAGCAAGATGCGACAGCCACTGAGGCGCGCAATCTCACTCAGAAATACCGCTTCTTCCATCTCGGCGTTGGCAAAGCTCACATAGGTCGAAACGTTCTCGATGAGAATCTCGCGCCCAAGAAACTCCTGAACCTGGCCGATGCGTGAGGCGACATGCGCAATGGCTTCTTCTGTATACGGAAGTGGCATCAGATCGTGGCTGTTGATCCCGCCGTTTCCAGTCCAGCACAAGTGATCGGATATCCAGATCGGCTCGACATCCCAAGCAAGCTGGCGTAATTCCCCCAAGTAGTGCAGATCCAATGGATCGGTACTGCCGATCGACAATGACACCCCGTGCATGGCCAACGGATAACGCGCCCGGATCGCATCCAGATAGTGCCGCGGCTTGCCACCGGCGACCATGAAATTTTCCGAGATGATCTCGAACCAGTCGACGGCGGGATTTTCTTCCAGGACAGCATCGAAATGCTCGGTTCGCAAACCCAGACCGTATCCATGCCAAGGCCGAACGCCCGGAGCATTCGCTCCGGGCGCCGGTACCCGCGCTGAATGTGCGCGATCAGGCATTACGACTTGGTGGTGCCACCGACGTCGGCGCAGGTGCTGGCCGGAATGGAAACAAAGCCCTGGCCCTTGCAAGCGCCCTCGCCTTTGCAAGCATTGCTGGCGGTCTTGCAATCGTTGTGACCCTTGCAAGCGTTGGCGCCATAGCACTTGACGCTATCGGTCTTCTCAGCCATGGCCATCTTGGCACCGCTGTCCATCTTGCCGCCCAAATCAGCGCAGGCCGCATCCGTCATGGCGACGAAACCCTGCCCCTTGCAACCGCCCTGGCCCTTGCAGGCATTGGCAGCAGTCTTGCAACCATTGTGTCCCTTGCAGGAATTCACGCCCATACAGTGACCAACCTCGGCCTTGGCTGCGGTCTCCGCCGCACTTGCGGGTACGGATACGCTTGCCATGCTTGCTGCAACAAGGGCCAGGCTGAGTCCGGAAAGTCCAGCATTAAGATTATTCATTACTAATTTCTCCACGTTTGATTGGGTTGTTGCGGTCTGACGTGCAGTCCATGCACGCCCCGCGGCGCGGCTTGGCGCGCCACTTTGCGCGTTCTTGCCGTTGCGATTCGACCGTTTTGGTGAACGCGCAAGGCATAGACCCTGGCGTCGCTTGCTTCCTTTCATTACTTCGATAATTATCTATTCCGCATTGAGATTTCGCTCGATCCAAAGTGGCGCTGCAGCAGGTGATCCAGCGAAAACGCGCCGGCACCCGCAGTACTCAGCCAGAGAAATATCGCCAGATAGGCGAACTCACTCAAACCAAGAAGGTATTCGAGGGAATCGACCTGATCCCAGAACGCCGACTTGATTGCCACAATCATGACTACGATCAATGACGCAGAAAAGATGCGCGTAAACAGGCCAAGTAGCAACATGATCCCTGCGACGAACTCAAGGCCCGAGACAAACGGCGCGAGAATCTCGGGGATTGGAACACCCCAGCCCCTGAAGTTCTCGATTACTTGAGGCAAGAATCCCAGCTTGCCCCATCCCGCCCACAGAAATACCCAACCCACGGTTATCCGGGCAAGCAGAGGCCCCAGCCATAAAAGATTTTTGGCGATCCGCTCCGGCCACTCGATGAACAACGCAACGATTGATTTCATGGGGTTCTTTCCTTTTTTCAGACGTACTGGCAGAAACTGGACAATGCCGCAAGACCTGCTGTTTCCCTGATGCTTGCGAATGGCACATAAAGGCATCAAGTGAATCGCCCTGGAATCGGATGACATCTACCCGATAACAGCCCCAACGTTTTTGCACCACGACAAGGAATTTCGACAGCACTGCGCTAACCGCTGACTTCAAGCCATCGGAACAATCATTGATACAGATTACTTTTTTACAATGGACCTTCGCCAATGCTGGAACGCCATTCGATAGCGCCGTCGAATGGAATCCTCAAAACAACCTCAAGGTGCAGCAACCGATGATCGCAAGCCATGCGACAAGAAGGCTCCACCCGCTGGACGAGTCTTGATCATGTCAGCCTCGACGGTCGCCACCTTCTCGTTGATCGCCTGTTTCCATTGACTCTCGATGAGATCGAATCCTTCGTCATCTTTTGCCAGCATGACCAGCGAACCCGCGCCAACCGGCACTTCCCTGCCGCGTAATCCATCCTGATTGAAATCGGTTGTCCGAGTTGATGGCTTGTCGACCACGTAAACGACAGTGACTGGCCCATCACGCTCGGGCATGACCATGTGCAGACTCTTGTAGCGTCCTGCGGGACATTCCTGAATGTAATTGACGCCGTCCGGCACCGATGCGAGCTTGACGCCGCGATCAGCAAACGCTGCCATGACCGCCTGCTTGGGGATCGGGTATTCAGCATCTACCGCGCTGACAACATGCTTGTGCACATGATCGATCACGAGTCCAGCCAAGACCGGCATGTCGTCAGGCTGATACCGGGTAGCAATCACCGCGATCAAAATTGAAGCCGCCGTTGCCAGCATCAAGGCACCCACGCCTCGCTTGCGATTGCGAACTGCCTGACGGCTTTCCGTGGTTTGCGCCAACAGGATGCGATCGGCGAGATTGGCTGGCGCAGGAACGCGCAACGCGGCGCGAATTCTCTCTTCGAACGCATCCGCAGCCGCTTGCGCCGAGGCGCAGCGTGCGCACTCCTCGCGATGGGCGACAAATTCAGCCAGCGTGCCATTCGGCTCGCTACCAAGACGACGACGAAATTCCAGGCAATTCATAGCTCACTCACCTCGGCAGAATGATTTTCGAACCCCAACTGCCCCTTCAACTTCTGCCGCGCCCTGAAAAGCTGGGTCATCACGGCTGCTTCACCGAGACCGAGCTGCTCGGCAATCTCGGCACAGGTAAACCCCCCCAGCACCTGCAGCACCAGAGGTTCCCGATATTTGGGTTCCAGTTTCGCCATCGCCTGACGCAACACGGACTCCTCGGTACGGTGCTTGGGCGTCGCCTGGGGATCAGGCAGATCGAAGTCGTCAATGTCGTCCGATGGCATCGCCTTGCGCTCGAAGAGACGCGCGTGCTCTCGACGCAAGATGGTAATCAACCAGGCTTTGACCGCGCCAACTTCACGGAGCTTGTCCAGCGCTCTCCAGGCCCTGAGAAACGTATCCTGGACAAGGTCCTTGGCCAACGCATCCTGCCCACAAAGCCAGTAGGCGTATCGATATAGATCGGTGGAGTGTCCGCGGACCAAGGCTTCAAATTGATGTTGTCGACTGCTCATGGATTCATTGACCGGCTTCATTGCAGATTCCTTGCAGCGGTAGTTCCCCGGCAGCTCGCCCGCCGACGCGAATTCGCCGACGGGATTATCAATCAACAGCACCAAGCCTCGCTTGTACGGGACTGTAGGTCGCCCGCAGTCAAATGAGCACCGGCCGACGCTTGAAACTCGCCAGCCATTCGCATGTCTGCGCTTTTTTGGTGTGATGTCGAGCTGATGATTGCGATCCCAACGTCAATGGTAGGCTTTCGTTGACTTCATTGTTGCAGTCTCCCGTATGGACTTGATCCTCGTTCGCAATGGCAGTACCGATATCGAGCCCGGCTTCTGCCTGGGCCAGGCGGAGCGCCCCTTGTCGAGCAAAGGCTTTACCGATATCCAGCAATTGGCAGCGACCTGGAGCGGCCGCGCTCCTCGATTTCTCTTTTCCAGTGATTTGCGCCGCGCGCAACAATCCGCGCAGATATTTGCCGCCGCGTTCGCCACCGAGCCGCTGACCGATCCGCGCCTGCGTGAAATTGATCACGGCCAATGGAACGGGCGTCACTGGAGCGACATCATGCAGTCAGATCCTGATCGCTATCGGCACTGGCTCGACAATTGGGTAATCCAGGAAGCGCCGCATGGCGAAAGTTTTGCCGATGTTCTGCGCAGAACAGGCGCGTGGCTGGCCGCCCTGATTGGCTCGACCGCTCGTGAGGACTGCGTGCTGGCTATCGCCCACTCAGGATCGATCCGCGCATTGCTTTGCCATGCGCTCGGCCTGCCGCCTGGTTGCGCACTGTCGATCGGCACCGATACCTCACGAGCCTCGCGGCTGCGCTACGAAAACGGACAGTTTGAGGTTCGTTACCTCAACGCGACGCGTTTCGAAGTCGATTGATCCAGCCATTCTCTAGCCCGGCAAAGGCGCTCATCGGATAAGATAGGGATCATGTTTTCCCGGAATTGACGCAATGACTCTCTCGCAACCACAACGCCTCGGCATCTTCATCGCGCTTGCACTCGTCATGGCGGGTACGCGAATCAATCATTTCAGTGCGCTTCCCGACGCTTCATGGGCGGTCTTTTTTGTCGCTGGTTTCTATCTTCGCGGCTCCATGCGCTGGGCATTCCCGGCCTTGATGGCGCTTGCCGTAGGAATTGATGCTCTGGTGATAGGCAGTCAGGGGCTTAGCTTTTGGAGTCACTACTGCGTGTCAGCAGCCTACTGGTTTCTGATCGCCGCTTATGCCGTCATGTGGTTCGGCGGCAGTCTGTTGCGCTCTCGTACTCAAGGCCATGGACTGCGCGAGCTCGGTTTGCTGAGTGTGAGCGTGATCGCAGCGGTCAGTGTGTGTTTTGTGATTTCCAACGGCAGCTTCTATTGGCTCAGCGATAGCGTGACATCGCCAAGCATGTCCGGCTGGATGCAGAACATGGCCGATTGGTACCTGCCCTATCTGCGCACAACGGCGATGTATGTCTGCGTCGCCGTCGCCGCTCATGTCATCGCGGCGCGCTGGCTGCGCTTGTCCAACGCGCAGACGCTATCCCGGGCACAGCGTGGGTAATCGTCTTTCGAAAATCTATACACGCACCGGCGACGATGGCACGACCGGCCTCGGTGATGGTTCGCGCGTTGGCAAGGATTCGCTGCGCGTGGCGGCTTACGGCACCACTGATGAGCTCAACAGCGCGATCGGCGTGGTTCTCGCTTGCGAGATTCCCGATGACGTGCGCGAAACCTTGATACGCATTCAGCACGAGCTGTTCAATCTTGGCGGTGAGTTGTGTATTCCGGGCATGGCCATGGTTCACGATCGAGATATCGATCGTCTCGAAAACGAGCTCGATGGCTTCAACGAGGATCTGCCGGTGCTCAAGGAGTTTATCCTGCCCGGCGGCGGCATGGCCGCGGCGCACTGTCACCTTGCTCGCACCATTGCGCGACGCGCCGAACGCGGCGTTATCGCGCTCTCGCGAGATGAGGAAATTCGCGGTGAGGCGATTCGATATCTGAACCGTCTTTCCGATCTTTTGTTCGTCATTGCCCGTGTTTTGGCACGCGCATCTGATCAAGGTGAGGTGCTCTGGCAACACGAGCGCGTCAAGCGCTGAATCGGAGCCGCGCATGAAGGTTTTGGTCTACACGCATGCGGATTGCCTGGATCACGAACCAGGGCCTGGACATCCTGAATCCCCTTCGCGGTTGAAAGCGGTTTTACGTGCACTGGACGATCCCAATTGCGTGAAGACCGAACGAGTCGTCGCGCCGCTGGCCAGCCGCGAACAGCTTGAGCGGGTGCATAAGACAGCCATGCTGGATGCATTGTTTGCCGCATCACCCACGCAAGAGCGGATCTTCCTCGATGCAGATACCGCGATGTCGCCACGCTCGATCGACGCTGCGCTGCGTGCCGCCGGCGCCGTTTGTGCCGCCATCGATGCGGTGTTCGATGGCTCTCAGCGGCGCGCCTTCTGCGCGGTGCGCCCACCCGGCCACCACGCAACGCAAGACACGGCAATGGGATTCTGCCTGTTCAACAGCGTTGCGGTTGGTGCTGCCCATGCCTTGGCCATGCATGCCATCGAGCGCATCGCGATCATCGATTTTGATGTCCATCACGGCAATGGCACCGCCGACATCTTCAAAGCCGAACCACGTGTGATGTACGCATCGACGCATCAGTCGCCACTCTATCCCGGCACCGGCGGCACATCGCAACGTGGCGTCGGCAATCTGGTCCACGCGCCACTGGCGGCGGGCTCTGGCTCAACCGAGTTTCGCCGTGCATTCGATACAAGGATTCTGCCCGAGCTGGATCGATTCGCTCCGCAGCTGATCTTGATTTCGGCCGGATTTGACGCCCACCGCCTTGATCCGCTCGCCAGCCTCAACCTGGATGCCGAGGATTTCGCTTGGGCAACCGAACAGCTCGCGTTGATCGCTGATCAACATGCGCAGGGCCGCATCGTCTCCTCACTTGAAGGGGGCTACAGCCTTACGGCTTTGCATGAATCGACGATCGCCCATGTCAATGCGCTGTCAAACCCGGCCGCGCTCCCCTAGGACTCCGTTTTCGGGCGATGTCTTTGCTATTTCGCTTGAAGTCCCGCCCTTGGCAAGCCTCCCGCAAAACATCGCGAGGTTCTGCCCATCGATTGCCGCGTTTTTACTGACAAGCCGTTGCGAGGTCTCGCGGGTTGCATCCTCAGCGACTCATGGTATGGGCTAAATAGCATGAGGCAGTACACTAGCGCGTCCTGAGCCTTGGCAACCTCTATTACCGTGCTGCTCCCAATCCGTCGCATCTTCCATCGCCGCGCCATCGCTGCCGCCATCCTGCTGATCCTGTCCGCGCCAGCTTGGTCGGCCGAGGTATCACCGGTCTGCCCGATCGGCACGCTGATCTGCAAGGTGCCAGCGCTCGACTGGTCGCTTTGCAAAAAGAACGATCTGCTCGATTTCTATGTCGCCGACTTGCCGACCACCGGCGAGCGCACGCTGGCCGATACCGAGGTCAAGGGCAATCAAACCCGTTCGAGCGATGGCGAGACTTATCAGCTCGAAGGTGATGCGAGCATCCAGCAGCTTGATCAGTTGATTCGTGCCGATCGATTCACCTACGCGCGCAGCTCGACGCAATGGACTGCCGAGGGCAATGTCCGCTACCAGGATCGCGACATGCTGCTATCGGCCAGCGACGCTCGCGGCAGCACCGATCCCAATCAGGCGACGATCAACAACGTGCGCTATCAGCTACTTTCATCGCGCGGCAATGGTCGAGCGCTGTCGGCGACCATGGCCGATCGCGAGCACGCCAGGCTTGATCAGGCGAGCTTCTCAACATGCACGCTCGACTCTCCGGGCTGGGAGTTTCGCGCCAAGGACATTGATCTCGACCACGCCAAGGGCATCGGTCGGGCTCACGACATGACCTTCCGCGTCGGCGATGTGCCGATCTTCTGGTTGCCTTACGCCAGCTTTCCACTCGATGATCGCCGCAAGTCGGGTTTTCTGTTTCCATCCATCGGTTACAGCAACCAGCGTGGCATCGACATCGCGGCGCCCTATTATCTCAATCTCGCGCCAAACTACGATGCAACATTGACTCCGCGCCTGATGACTCAGCGCGGACTCATGCTCGGCGGGCAGTTTCGTTACTTGACTGATTCAAGCCGCGGTACGGTCGAGGCCGAGTGGCTGCCAAACGATCGCGATACCGATCGGCGTAGAAGTTTGATCCACTGGGATGATTCGACTCGCTTCAACGCCAACTGGGGCGCGATCGTCAACATCAATCATGTCTCCGACGACCGTTATTTCGAGGATTTCGGACGCAGTCTGGATATCGCCGCGACCACATTGCTGCCATCCAGCGCGTACTTTCGCGGCCAGGGCAGCTGGTGGAAGGCCCAGGTAGGTGGCGATGAATATCAGATCACCGATCCCACTCTGCCGAACTCGGTTACACCTTATCGACGACTGCCACGTGCGATTTTTGATGCTGATCACGCGCTCGTCGGGGATCTCGAAGCGGGCCTGCGTTCCGAGTATGTCTCGTTCCAAAAAGATGATGCCGTTGATGCGCGTCGCCTTGATCTCTACCCTTTTATCGCCTATCCGATGGAAGCGGCGGCATGGTTTGTTCGCCCCGAACTTGGCTTCCGCTATACCAGCTACCAGATTGATCGCGATGCCGACAAATCACCGCATCGCGGTACGCCAATTGCCAGCGTGGATGCCGGCCTGCGCTTCGAACGTGCACTGGATTTTGCCGGCGGCGAATATACCCAGACACTGGAACCTCGCCTCTACTATCTGCGCGTTCCCTATCGTGATCAGGACAACCTGCCGCTATTTGATACCCAGGAAGTCCCTTTCAGCTTCGGTCAGCTGTTTCGCAGCAACCGCTTTGTCGGTGGCGATCGGCAGATGGATGCAAACAATCTGACCATCGCGCTGACAACACGCTTGATCGAGGACAGCACCGGCACCGATCGGGTGTCCGCGAGCATCGGCCAGATCCGCTATTTCGATGACCAGCGCGTGCAATTGCCGGGTCGCGCCAGTACCGACTTCAACGGTTCAACCTACGTCGGCGAACTCGACCTGCGCATCAATGATCGTTGGCGTGCGACGTTCTCGAACCAGTGGAACCCGAATTCTGACCAGACGGAACTCTCCGCTGTCGGCATCCAGAATCGATTTGGTCGCGAGGGCGTAGTCAATCTTTCCTATCGCTTCCGTCGTGATCTGCTTGAACAAGCCGACGCCTCCGTGCTGATTCCCTTGAATCCGTCCTGGCGCCTGGTCGGGCGCTGGAATTACTCGATGTTCGACCATAAGACTCTCGAAGCCTTCGCCGGTATCGAGCACGACAGCTGCTGCGTCGCGTGGCGCTTGCTGGCGCGTCGCTATGTTCACAATATCGATCGCGACATGACCAATGCCCTGTATTTCGAAGTCGAGTTCAAGGGCGTCGGCTCAATTGGCCAGAAAACGGGGGATTTCCTTCGCCGTGCTATTCTCGGCTATCGATAATTTCGGTGTCCGGAGGCAGCAAAACGCTCCGGTACCGGTCTGGCGGCCTACTTTTTGTTAACGCCATCGTGATCGCATCCCCTTACAATCCAGCCCCGTTTCCTCCGGCTGCTGCGGACTCTTCATGCGCATGAACAAGTTGCTCGTTTCCCTGATCCTGCTTTTCATAGTTGTTGGCCCCGTTGCCCAGGCCCAGATGATGCCCACCGAAAAACTCGATGGCATCGTCGCCGTACTCGACAACAACGTAATTCTGCAAAGCGAGCTGGATCGCCAGGTCGGCATGGTGACCGCGCAATACTCCAGCCGACCGGAGCAGCTGCCACCGCGCAACGAGCTCGAGCATCAGGTGCTCGAACGCATGATCATGAGCAAGCTGCAAATTGCCCGCGCCGGCGATACCGGCATCAAGATCTCCGATGCCGAGGTCGATGCGACGCTTGGACAAATAGCCGGTCAGAACAAGATGTCGCTCGATCAATTGCGTCAGGCTATCGGAAGCCAAGGCATGTCCTGGGAGCAATTCCGCAGCAATGTGCGTGACGAATCTCTGATCCAGAAATTGCGTCAACGCGTCATCCAAAGCCGCGTCCAGGTCAGCGATACGGAAATCGATCTGCTGTTGAAGAATGGCGGCGTCAAACGTGGGCAGCTGCATCTGGGTCACATCCAGATCACCCTGCCCGATGGCGCCAGCGCGGAGCAGATCGCCGCCGCTCAGGCCAAGGCCGAGGAAGTCAGCAAGCAGTTGCGTGATGGCATGGATTTCTCGGCCGCCGCGATTCGTTATTCCGATGCGCAAAACGCACTTGATGGCGGTGACCTTGGCTGGCGCGGCTATGACGAGGTACCGACCGCGTTCGCCGAAATCACTGACAAGTTGAAACCGGGTGAGGTGGCACCGCCGGTGCGTGGCCCGAACGGCTTCCATATCATCAAGTTGATTGATCGTCGCGAACCGGTTTCCGACCTGGTCAAGGAATATCATGCGCGTCACATCCTGATCCGCCCATCCGAAATCGTCACATCGGCGCAGGCCGAGGCTGAGATCAAAGCACTGCGGGCGCGCATCGTTGCGGGCGAGGATTTCGCCAAAGTTGCCAAGGAAAGCTCGAATGACACGGCAACCGCCAATCTTGGCGGTGACATGGGTTGGTTTGCCCAGGAAGGCTATGGCGGCAAGGTCGCCGGCGTACTCGCGACCCTCAAGGTCGGCGAAATCAGCCAGCCTTTCCAGAGCGATGCAGGCTGGCATATTCTCGAAGTTCTCGATACGCGCACTGAAGACAAAACCGAAGAAGCCGAGCGCAACAAGGCGCGGCAGACGCTGGGTTCACGCAAATCAGAAGAGGAATACAGCACCTTTCTGCGTCAGATGCGTGCCGAAGCGTTTATCGAGATCCGCCTGCCGGGAGCTGACGGTGCCGCAGGAAAAGCCGGCTAAGCGTCCGCGTATTGCGCTAACCGCCGGCGAACCCGCTGGCATCGGCCCCGAATTGCTTGCAGGATTGGCGGCAGAGGAATTTGTCGCCGACCTTGTGCTGATCGGCAACGCCGAATTGATCGCCGACCGAGCGCGCGCTACCGGCCTGGAAGTCACGCTCGTCGACTACAACGTCGACTCGATCCAATTTCGACCGGGTGAACTCAGGGTCATCAATATCGAACTGGCGGCACCGTCCGTGGCCGGCCGGCTCGATTGCGAGAATGCACAACATGTCATCGACATGCTCACGCGCGCGGCGGACGGTGCGAAAAGCGGCGAGTTCGACGCCATCGTGACTGCACCCTTGCACAAGGGCGTGATCAACGACGCAGGCGTGCCATTTTCCGGGCACACGGAATTTTTTGCCGCGAGAGCGCAGAGCGACGTCGTCATGATGCTGGTCGCCGACTCACTTCGCGTTGCCCTTGCCACCACCCATTTACCCCTGGCCGCGGTGCCCGCTGCAATCACCCGAACCGGTTTACTCGGGAGCCTGCGCATCCTTCATTATGATCTGCGCGAGCGCTTTGCCATCGATGCGCCTCGAATCGCCGTACTTGGCTTGAATCCGCATGCCGGCGAAGGCGGCCACATGGGACACGAGGAGATCGAGACCATCACTCCGGTCCTCGAACAGTTGCGCAGTGAAGGCATGAATTTGATCGGCCCGCTGCCGGCCGATACCGCGTTTGTGCCGCGACATCTGCAACACTTCGATGCCGTGCTGGCCATGTATCACGATCAGGGACTGCCCGTTCTCAAGCACGCGGGATTCGGCCATGCGGTCAACGTAACTCTCGGCCTGCCCTGGATCCGCACCTCGGTCGATCATGGCACCGCTCTGGACCTCGCAGGAACCGGGCGCGCTGATGGCGGAAGTCTGCGCGCAGCGGTCGCCTTGGCGATCGAACTGGCCGCTCATCGAACGAGCGTGAATCACTGAATCCTCAGGTCACACGTCGCCGCCAAGGGTGGATTTCCAGGACCAGCGCGACCGCCAACAGGACAAGTCCGAAACCCAGTGCACCTGCGAGCGTCAGGTGTTCCTTGAGAAACAGAGCGCCCCAAATCTGCGCGAAAACGGGCACCAGAAACGTATTGGTCACGGCTTTTTCGCTGCCGACATCGCTGATAAGACGGAAATACAATACATAGGCCAAACCGGTGCAGATCAGCCCCAGCACCAACAGACACGCGATGACGCCGGGCTCAGGCCATACGGCGGGGATGCTCGACAGGCCAAGCGGCAGAATCACGATGGCCGCACCAAGCTGGCTGGAACCCGCCAACACCAACGGGTTGACGCTGGCATGGCGCTGACGGATGAACAACGAACTGTACGCGTACAATGCCGACGCGGTGAAACACAGGCCGATTGCGATCACGGTTTGCCGGTTCATTCCGAGGCTGCCATATCGGGCCAGCACACCGACGCCGATCAAACCCACAACGACACCAATGCGCTTCGACCAGGATGGCCGCGCGCGCAACATGATCGAAGCCATGATCACGGTGAGCAACGGCACGGTGGCATTGATCACCGCCATATAGCCCGCAGGCAAGCTTCGAGCCGCGTAGGCGAAGCAAAGAAATGGCAATGCCGCACTGATTGTGCCGAGCCACAGCCAGGCACGCCATTGACCGCGCCAATCGAGTGATCGACCGAGCAGACGCAACACGAGGACCAACATGGTCGCTGACAGCACGATGCGAATGGCTGCTGTGAACGGCGCACCCACGACCGGCACAGTGATGCGTTGGAACAAGAACGACGCGCCCCAGATCATGCCAAGCAGCAACAAGCGAATCATTGAGGGAATCGGCATTTCGATGTCTGCCTGCGTGGTCGCTGCAGCCAAGGCGGACTGCAGTTTCAGAAGCTATTTTACGATTGCCGGCGGCATTCCGATACCGAGGTTCCCCACCTCGGGCAAGGTTTACGCAGTGACAACTCACACCGCTGCAATCATCCTGGCGCCTCACGATTGAGCGCAGCCAACCAAATCGCGTTTCGGCGGCTCGTCAGGCGCACCGCTGCATTGCAACGCGCGCCAAGGGCTCACCTTCGGAACGCACAGCGCCTTGCCACCGTGTGCGCGGTGATCTCTGAAGCAGGGTCAATTGCGAAGCACTACACTAGCAGACCACCCTGCACTATCAGAAGGTTGTCACCTGCCGTGACCCGATTTTCCGAACGATCCGCTGATGCACCCCATCTCACGCGCAAACGCTTCGGCCAGCATTTTCTGCACGATCAGGAAATCATCTCGCGCATCGTGCAGGCGTTTGCACCGATACCTGGCCAACGCATCATCGAGATCGGCCCGGGCGAAGGAGCGATCACCTTGCCGCTGTTACGCAAGGCTGGCGCAATGACCGTGATCGAACTGGATCGCGATCTGGTGCCCCGGATCAAGGCGCGTTGCGAAGGCATCGGCGAGGTCGAAATCATCAACGCCGATGTCCTCAATGTCGATCTTGGCAAACTTGCTGGTGGTGGCGACAAGCTGCGCATCATCGGCAATCTTCCCTACAACATTTCCTCGCCTATCCTGTTCCACTGCATCGCGCATCTGGATGTTGTCGAAGACCTGATGTTCATGTTGCAGAAAGAAGTCGTCGATCGCATGGCCGCGGCGCCAGGCAGCAAGGTCTATGGCCGATTGAGCGTGATGCTGCAGCTCGCTTGTCGCGTTGAGCCGTTGCTGGCCGTGCCACCGCAGGCGTTCCGACCGCCGCCAAAAGTCGATTCAGCGGTGGTCCGACTGACGCCACTACCTCGCGATCAACGCCCACAGGCACAGCTAGAGTCGATCGCGCAATTGGTTCGCGCCGCCTTCGGGCAACGCCGCAAGACTCTCTCCAACTCGCTGGATGGACTAGCCACAGCTGACGATTTGCGCGCTGTCGACATCGATCCACGCGCGCGGGCCGAGCAGCTCGCCCCGCAGGCGTTTGTGCGGCTTGCCGAATTCCTTGCACGATCACCACCCGATTGACGTGCGCAACGGCTATTGTCTACGTGTCTCCAGCAGCCGCGCACCAGGTTTACGCTTGGCAACAAGTTGCTCTAGATCACCCACTACTCGACAATCCCCTCATGAATGCCAAAAAGCCACACGACATTGCGGTCTCGGTTAAAACCAGTTTCATTGATGAACAATCGAAACCACAGGAAAATCGCTACGTATTTTCATACACGATCACGATCCACAATCGCGGCAGTGTCAGCGCCCGATTGATTAGCCGGCACTGGATCATCACTGATGCGAATGGCGATATTCGCGAACTTCGCGGCGAAGGCGTAGTCGGTGAGCAACCTTCATTGCGGCCCGGCGAAGGCTATGAATACACGTCGGGCGCGGTTCTTGAATCCTCGGTGGGAACGATGCATGGCAGCTATCAGATGCTTGCCGAGGACGGCACGCATTTTGACGCCGACATTCCCTCATTCGTGCTGTCAATCCCGCGGACCCTGCACTGATGATCGTCTCCGTATCGACCCCCGCTTGCATGTCTGCGAAGCGCTGACGTGGCGGTCTGGGCGATCGGCGATATTCAAGGTTGCCATGACGAACTCGCACGTCTGATCGACAAGCTCAACTATGATTCGGCCAGGGATACGCTGTGGTTTTGCGGCGATCTGGTCAATCGTGGCGGACAATCCCTGGAAGTACTGCGCCTGATCAAGTCGCTCAACGAGCGTACCGTTGTTGTCCTCGGCAACCATGATCTCTCTTTGCTTGCGGTCGGTGCACGCAGCGAAAAAGACCAAGCCCGCGTCAACCCGGAATTGCGCGCAGTTCTATTCGCGCCCGACCGCGAAGAGCTGCTCGATTGGCTGCGTTTTCGCCCATTGCTGCATATCGATCGTCAACTCGGCACGATGATGATCCATGCGGGCATTGCGCCAAACTGGAGTATTGCCCGAGCCGAAAGTGTTGCTCGCGAAATCGAATCAAAACTTCGTGCCAACGACTACCGTCGATTGCTTCGACAAATGTTCGGCAACAAGCCGGATACCTGGTCCTCACGCCTGCATGGGATTGACCGTCTTCGCGCCGGCATCAACGTGCTGACGCGCATGCGCTTTTGTGACGTCCGTGGCCGCATCGCTTTTTCGGAAAAAGGCATGCCGGGAACTCAACGTCCAGGCGTCTACCCGTGGTTCTCGGTGCCCGGTCATGTCCCGCGTGATCTGCGCATCGTGTGCGGCCATTGGTCGACTCTTGGTCGCTTTTCAGGGCTCGGCGTCCACGCGATCGATACCGGTTGCGTCTGGGGAGGTGCGTTGACTGCGATGCGTGTGGATGTCGAAGAACCCGAATATACCGTGCTCAAATCCGATCGACCGCCGCCACAGGGCAAATCCGTTGACTGAGCGGTAAGCGCTCGGCGCAAAGAGGTCGCCCTACGCGGCGGTATCTCGTAGGAGCCCCGCCAGGGGCGAGATTTTTTGCCAAACCCAAAGCAACAGCTCGCACGTAAACGAGCTCCTACAACATCATCGCGATCTCGCAGGAGCCCCGCCAGGGGCGAGTTTTTTCGCCATACCCAAAGCAAAAGCTCGCACGTAAACGAGCTCCTACAAAATCATCGCGATCTCGCAGGAGCCCCGCCAAGGGCGAGCTTTTTCGCCGAACCCAAAGCAACAGCTCGCACGTAAACGAGCTCCTACAAAATCATCGAGATCTCGTAGGAGCCCCGCCAGGGGCGAGCTTTTCCGCCGAACCCGAAGCAACAGCTCGCACGTAAACGAGCTCCTACGAAAGGCGATCGCGAACTTGCGAGTCAAGCCTCACGGTGAGCGGGATGAGGGTCGCGGCTTTCGCTAGGTTGTCACACTGATCTGTTCTGTTTTCCCCACAGCCCAGCCCACGTGGACTGCCATTCCCGCTGACTGCTTACCGCGATCCCGCTCCCGATCAAAAAATTGCAGGAAAGGCTGCGGTCGCGAATCTTTTCTCGACTCGAGGATCTACAGCCGAACGTAATCGACAAATCGAAATGCGACGGCATGCTTTTCATCGACGGCATGGAATTCCTCGCCAATCATTTTCCAATGCGCCGGATCGAAGCGTGGAAAGTATGTATCCACTGCGGCGGCCTCGGTCTCGACCCAGGTCAGATGCATGCGTTCGGCTCGCTTAATTGCCAGTGCGTAGATTTCACCGCCACCGATGACCATCAACTCATCTCCGTTGGCCTGGGCGATCGCGGCATCCAGCGATTCAACACGCACTTGCCCTTCAAAAGGGGCATCGCCGACACGCGACATCACAAGATTGGCTCTGCCCGGCAAGGCCCGACCAATCGACAGCGCAGTCTTGCGTCCCATCAGTACCGGTTTACCGAGTGTGAGTCGCTTGAAACGCTTGAGATCGGCCGGCAAATGCCAAGGCATGGCACCTTCGCGACCGATCGCGAAGCTCCGATCGAGCGCCGCGATTAAGGTGATCACACCGCCACCGGCGCCTTGATCGCCTTGTCTGCGATATAACCATCAATCCTGATATCGTCGTAACGAAAATCAAAAATTGAAGCAACATCCAGGTTCAGCCACAGCCGCGGCAAGGCATGCGGCGTACGCGTCAGTTGCTCGCGGGCTTGATCGAAATGATTGAGATATAAATGCGCATCACCAAGCGTGTGAACAAAATCACCAACC
This sequence comes from Lysobacterales bacterium, assembly GCA_038233665.1. Taxonomy (GTDB): domain Bacteria; phylum Pseudomonadota; class Gammaproteobacteria; order Xanthomonadales; family Rhodanobacteraceae; genus Dokdonella. Next base: position 536 of record JBBSVJ010000002.1, on the reverse strand, counting down.
TGCAAACCACAGACTTGAGCAACCATGTGAGTGAGCAAGGCATAGCTGGCGATGTTGAACGGCACACCGAGAAAAATATCAGCCGATCGTTGATAGAGCTGGCAGGACAATTTTCCATTGGCAACGTGAAACTGGAACATCGTGTGGCACGGCTGCAAGGCCATCGCATCGAGATCGGCCACGTTCCAGGCACTGATCACGAGCCGACGTGAATCCGGATTGCGCCGGATCTCATCAATCAGCCAGCTGATCTGATCAATCGTGCGGCCGTCGGCGCATTGCCAGGATCGCCACTGCTTGCCGTATACCGGACCGAGATTGCCATCCGCATCGGCCCATTCATCCCAAATGCCGACGCCATTGTCCTTGAGATAAGCGATATTCGTATCGCCCTTTAGAAACCAGATGAGCTCGTGGATGATCGAACGCAGATGCAGTTTCTTGGTGGTAACCAGCGGGAATCCCTGGGTTAGATCAAAACGCATCTGCCAGCCGAACACGGAATGCGTGCCGGTTCCGGTGCGGTCGGATTTAGG
>JBBSVJ010000001.1:0-106557 GCA_038233665.1 Lysobacterales bacterium | reverse complement strand
TCGCAACTTCCAAGAGCCCGCCGTCAAAGCACGCTGAGGAGCCGCTATTTTCAAGATCCCGCCAATGTTGAAACTGCAGATTCAACCCGTTGAGCGTTGTCGGCAAGCTGATGCTGGGCGATTCGAGGCGACGATCACTGCGCGAGCTCGGATCATCAACAAACCATGAATGAGTGGGACTGCTGGCTCGATCGGTGCTGAGTGCCCACGCGTCGGTACCGGCTGCCGCGCTGTGTGCCCAGCCTGGCGCCCCACTCTCCATATTGTCGTTGAACAGGACGTTGGTGAACGAGCCCGCCGAGCAATCGCCAGGAGCAGCCAAGGTAGTAAAGCTGAAAACCGTACTGCCGACGGCCGCGCCGCATACATTGTTCGCCGTGACACGCCAGAAGATCTGTGTATTCGTCGGCAAAGCAGCAGCCGGTTGGAAGCTCGTGCCGGAAACACTCTGCGAAAGGATGACATTGCTGAAAGCTGCATCGGTGGCGATCTCGATCAGATACGACTCCGCTTGTGCCGAGGCTGACCAGCTGAAAACCGGGCTGTTCGATACATCGACTGCGTTGTCAGCTGGCGTCGTCAAGCTGGCTGCGGGCGGCAACAGAGTAACCACATTGACGTTGAGGGCCAGATCGCGATCCGTACCGCCCGAGCTGCCACGCAATGTCAATAGGTTTGGACCCGGAGTGGCTGCGTTGGTCACTGTCAGATTGGCTTGACTGCTGCCTGGAGGTGTCACCGGCGAGGTGGTGTAAGAACCGCCAAAACCCGGCGGCAAACCAGGACCAAAGCCCAGATTGACGGGTGTGGTGTAACCGCTGACAGAACCGACGGTAATGTTGACCGAGGCCAGTGCAACCGGGGTCGCGGTGGCCGCACACATGCTCTGGGTCAGCGGTGCACCGGACAAGGTGAATGTGGGGGTGCCACAGGCAGCAAAGCGGAATGATGCAATACGCGTGCGCCAGTTACCGCCCGCCGGCATGTACTCCCCGGTGAACCAGAACGTGCAACCATCGACCGGATCAACGCCGAGCTGGAAATAATCACCCCAGCGATCACCACTTTGGGAGCTGACGCCGGCCACAAGCGGGGTTTCCATCGTAGTCATTACGCCCGACGGATCACCATTCATGCGACCCACATAGGAAAGGCCCGGATAGATCGCCGGAGAGACTCGATCAATGCTGAAACCCATGGCGATATTGCCGGATGAATCCATCGCGGTGGAGCCCATCCAGCGATTGGCCGGCCCGCCGACGTCTGCAGGCGCATACGTACCTTCCTGATAGAGCGACCAAGCCCCCGCCAAACCACCGGTGCGACGCAATTCAAACCAGCGGATCGCCGACAGATTGTTCGCGCCAATCTTGTTGACGAAATTACCGACAATCGATTCCGTTCCGCCCAGTGATCGGTAGTGCAACGGAAACATGATCACTTCAAGCAGCGGATCGAGCGTACTACTGGTACCCGGCTGCGGGATCGCGCCGAATCCACCCGAAATCGAGAAGTTACGATCAAAATCGGCGATCTGAATCGGAGTTGGGCCAGTCAGCGCGGTGTTTGCAGGCGTTGTGAAATCGACATGCAAGGTGAAAAGTTCAAGGCGATCGTGCAACGGATCATTGCTGCCCGGATTATTGCGCTCGTCGTCAACCTGGCGCATGAAAACTGCGGGTGCCCCCAGCGGAGGCTGTTCGATACCGTTGATCGATGCTGGCGGCAACATCTGGAAACCGAGTTCACTCAAGGTCGGCACTGTTTTTCTCTGCAAAGTCGCGGCCAAGCCGGCCAGCATCTTTGTGCGATCAAGCGCATAGACTGCGTTTCCTTGATTCGCACCGACGTAATAGGCATCCGGCCAGACACCGTATTTGGGATAGTCCGGGAAGCTCGGGGGAACAAAGGCATAACGCACCCAGGTGGTGGAAACCGGGTTGCTGTCGGCGCTGAGATAGACGCAAAGATTGTTGCCGCTCTGCGAAAATTCGGTCAACAACCAGCGGTTGGCGAGTTGATCAAAAACCACGATCGGATCGCCGAAGCCGCTGGCACACGCACCGCCGCTGCCCAAGCCCTCCATGTTGAATGGCCCCGCTGCAATCGAGCCATCAACCGTGTTGTGGACAACATAGGTTGCGCCGCCACTACCGTTGATCGCCTGCACATAGAACCCGCCACCTACATCGCCGCTGGGGTCTGGTGGCATCACACCGCTATAGGCTTGGGCATCCTGATTGACCAGCGGCGTGGTGAATGCGCGCGATGCAGTGCCTGCACCGAATGCTCGTTGCAGTTCAACCAGAATATCGCCTTCGGGTACCGGATTGACCGGATTGGCGCGCAGATTCAGGACCGCCGGATCGCCATCGAACAAACGCGGAATTTCCTTGACCGGATCGCCCGGTTTCCAGACGGGCACGACGGGGCGTGTGCGCGCATCAAGAAAAAACTTCTCGGGTTGCACCGGCGGGCTGACCCAATCTGCACCGACACTGACACGAATGCCATCGGCATCAATGTGCTCACGCGACGGCGTGCCTTTTTCTGCAGCGCCGGCGGTCTGCCAGGTCGTGCTGGCTATCGCCATCACCAATACGGTGGAAAACATCTTGTTCATTTCATTATTCCCCGGAAATTCATTTCGCTCGTCGGCGACATGGTTTTGTGACGGCTTTACTCAAGCATCAGCCCCCAGTCGCAGCTAATCATCCTCATCGGCTGACCCACCATCCTCCTCCAGAATGACCGACTGATCAATAATCACCTCGCCGGAATCACTGGCAATGCTCACTTCGCTGGTGCCAGAACCGTAGCGGGCTGCGGCCTCAAACCCGCCTCCATCACGTGCATGCACACTCAAGCCGAAGTCGGTGCTCAGCTTGCCACCCGTACTGGCCGCAATGGAAACATCTCCAGACAGCGGCAACAGCGCAACGATTCGACCGGACTTGCTTTGCAACTGACTGGTTCCCGGCCAGCGTTCGGCCAATTGTGAGGCGCGAATCATGCCGCTATCGGTGGAAATATCGAGTCGCGATTGAGAGGTCGCTTCAATATTTCCACTGATCGTTGTAATCGTCAGGGGTGCCCTTCGTTTGCGTGCGACCACGCGATGACTCGTACTGCGCAGCACAAGCGGCATCTCGTCAGGCACGTAAAGCGCCAAGTCGTAACGACTGCCGTGCTTGCCCTTGGGCATAGTGACGGTCAGCTGCAAATCTCTGCCCTGACGCGATGAAATCACATTGATGGCCGCAAAATCCGGCGCAAGTCGTTGAATAACGCCGTGCACCGCAACCTCATTTTTCTCATGTCCACGGACGTGGATGTCGCCGTAGGGATTATCGACAAGTACTCGTGAAACTCCCTTGTCGAGCTTGAACTCCACGTCCTGCCTTTCCATGGCGGGTTGTCGGACATTCGAATCCGACGAAATCTCCCTGACTTTTGGCGCGGCACACCCGCAAAGTACAGTGAGCAGGGTCAAGGCCATGCTGATCCCGCGCATGCTGGATCTCTTCAAAACCAACACATCGGCCATCAATTCACCTACAAGACGATTCCGGAAAGCCGATCATGCTACGGGGAAATCAGCTCGACGTGAATTTCGGCATGGTCAGCGTTGCCGACGAGCCTGTTGGCGGCGCGCGGTCACTGATCAGAAACAGCATGCTTTGAAAATAGCGTTTGCTTCGCGGCGTTCGTTGGCGATCTGTTCTGGCGTCAATTGTGATTCCAGACGGATCAGCGTGCTCGATGCAAGATCGACCATGCCTACATTGCCGCCATTTTGCTGCATTGCGATCAAGCGTTGGCCTTCTGCAGTCTGCGCATACGCGTAGTAGTAGCGATAGGCCATAGCCGGATCGATCTCAAACGGCGTGGTTTCGCCGCTGATTATCGGCTTCATATAGGCCTGTGCCATTGCCCCTAACGCGTCGCCGTTACCCGATGCAATTTCTGCGTTGAGATAGCCTTGGGCGTGTTCGACAAAGTGCTGGCGGCGCTGCGCAGCATCGACACGATCCCATTCCTGAGGTTGTGCGAGGTAGGGAAACCTGAGTCGTGCTTCGATGTCGCCCGCATCAGCCAGTTGCTCGACCCAGCGATGCTGTGAAGCGCGTTGCTCGTCGGAAAGTTCGCCGCAGTGCCGGTAACGATTTTCCTCCTGACGGATCCGGGTCTCGGCACCACCCGGAAGATTCTTGTACATGTCCTGATAGATATATTCCGGGTTTTTTAGCTTGTCCTTCCAGCGCTTCATTGCTGCATCATTTCTCACCACACGCGAACAGGTTTCGAGCCGCACCATCAGGGTTCGCGCCGCAATCAGATCACCGTTTTCCGCTGCCGACGCCAGCCCGGCGAACTCTGCCGCAAGATGGCGGGTTGCGTAAGTTTTTCCAGGATCTTCGCCGAACTCAAAATCCACAGCCTTTGTTTCAGAATCGCCAGCGCGAGAGGCGGCGGGCGACTGGCTCGACTTGGCCAGATCGATGTGGTGTTCGGAGGTCACAGATGCGGAGCTGACTTGATCCACGTTCAGGGCCTTTGCCTGCGCAGACGGCGCTTGATTGAGCAGCGGGTATCGCTCGGCGATTTTTATACCTGCGCCCACGCCGATGACCAACATCAAGACGAGCGCACTGAGCCAGCCACGATGGATTCTTTGCCTGCCTGATCTCGCCTCGACGCTCATTTTATGTAGTCAATACATGTTTTAGAATATCCATCTTGATACATTTAATTCGCTTTGCAAAGCGAAACCTCATTCCTCGCGAAACGTCGGCTTACGGTATTTGCTGATCAAGGACAAACGAAAACGCCGACCATCAGGTCGGCGTTTCCAAGTCGCTTGATCGATCGGGTGTTCGAGCCAAAGCTATCGAATCGAAAAAGCGGGCGTGGCAATTCCGCGCCCGCCGATCACGATCAGAACTCCCAGGACGCGCCAACGTGAAAGGTGCGTCCAATGGCCGGTTCCAGACCGCCGCCGAAGACGCGGGCGTAGTAGGTCTTGTCGGTGAAATTGGAAATGCCGCCAAGGACACGCAGATCCGGCGTCAGCCACCAATCGGCGGAGATATCACCGACCGCGTAGGCAGGCACCTTGGCCGGAATAAAACCGGACTCGCCCAGCGCTCCTTTCGCCTCGTTTGAATCCTGCCAATACTGGCTGGCCACCGAGACCACCGACAAAGCGAGTTTGAAATGCTTGTCCTCGCGATAGGACAAACCGACGCGCGCGAGGTAGTCGGGCGAGAACGCGGGCGTGTTGCCTTTGATGCCCTTGGCCGATGCGGTGAATTCTGCATCGAGCAAGCTCACATTGGCGAATACCGAGAGGTGACGCGCGGTCTTCGGATCGACGGCGGCGAGGAAGTCATAATCGATCTGCCCCTCAAAGCCGCGATGACGTGTATCGCCGGTATTGACGTTGATCGTATTGCCCGGGGGCGCACCATCAATTTGCTGCGATTCGATGCGATCCTTGACGTCGATACGGAACAGACTCACATCATAAAACAAGCCGTTTGCCGGGGTGCCATGGACACCGGCTTCCCAAGACAATACATGCGTTGGATCCGGATCGTTGATTGGATCCGGCGAGGTATTGCCGAACGGTGAGCCGACATCGAAATAGCGCACCGGACGCCAGCCTTGCGAGACATTGAAATAGGTCTCGTTGCTGCGACCGAAATCGTTGCCGAAGCCAAGCCCGAACAGCGGCACGGTGTGGGTGACTTCACGGTCGACCAGACCACGCGTCAGATTGGGCGGGCGGATTGACTCGTCAATCTTGACTCGCTCGCGCTCAAGACGCACCGATGGCACAAAATGCCAGCGGCCGGGAAAACGGAATACGTTTTCGGCAAAGACCGCGCCGTAATCCGTCGAGCGACTCTGGCGCAGCCGCGCGCAATTGAGGGCGTCACGATTGGCACAGGGCACACCGAATCGGTCATAGCGACCAGGGGTCAGATTATCTGCCGTGAACTGGCGAAACGGCGCATCCGAGTGATACAGCGTGGTGCCAACAGTCAACGCATTGCCACGACCCCAGCGCTGCAGCACGCGCGCATCAAGACCGTAAAAGCGGAACTGATCATCCTGCACGGTGGCGCTAGTCGGTGCCGGACCGCGATCCTGTGAGCGCGAAGCGTTGTCCTGATAACCACCCCAGAGTTTGGTCACCAACTGGGTGTCTTCACTGAAGAAACGATCATCGGTCAGCGCAAGGACGTAGCGATCGGTCCACAGCTTGTTGTGCGGCGTCGTGGTTTGATCAGGATCCGCAAGAAACTGGGGATAGTCGAGCTTGCCCGGATCGCCCGTTTCGAGTTGCGAAGCCCGCAGATCAAGCGCGGTATGGGCCATTTCACTGGAATAGCCAATATGCAGATCAGCGCCGCGCAGAGTCGAGTCGCCATTGTCGCGCTCGCCGTCGCTGGTTCGATAATGCGCGTCAGCCAGATAGTCCCAATTGCCCGAGGTTCCGGAGAGCTGGTTGAACGATCCGAACAAGCCGTTGCTGCCGACCACCGCTTCCGCGAAACCGCCGAGCTTGCGATCAGCGATCGGCTTGCGACTGATCATGTTGACGACCGGCGGCGGCTCCGGTCCGTACAACAGCGAGCTGCCGCCACGGATCAGCTGTATCTCGGAAATCTGCTGTGGCAGTGGCAAGAGGTAAATGGTCGGATAGCCGATCCAGTCGGACATCAACGGAATACCATCGAGCATGACGGTGACGAACTCGGACTCCTGCGGATTGCCGATACCGCGATAACTGAGGTTGACCTGACCCGGCGACTGTTGCTCGGAAACGAGCAGTCCGGGCGTCTGCGCAAACAATGCGCGAAGATTGTTGTCGACCACGGTCGGAATGGAGTCGAGCTTGGTGATCGAGGTCTTCTTGGTCACCGTGATCAACGGGCCATCGACCTCTTTCATCATGTGTTGCAATTTTGGTCGGGTGTCGTCGTTTGGACGTCGCTCACGAACCTCCACTTTTGGCAGTTCGGTACGGTCCTGAGCGGAATCGGCGGGCGAGGTGGAATCCTCGGCACGGGCAGACCCCGCCAGACACTGGGCAATCGCGATCGCGAGCGCGCCCGTGACAATGGCTGTGGATTTCATGTTTTTTCCTGGAAATTGACGGCTTCCGGACGCCCCCTGCGGGCATCGAGTCGGCTCCCATTTATCTCAGGCTTGCCCCTGTCGCGACAGCGCCTTGAGACCTACGCCTCAAGGCGGATGCGGGGCCGTGACTCGATTGCGGGTGCGTATCGACATCACCCCGCGATCACGCACGTAGCGCGTTGGAGCCGGAATGCGGCATCTCGGGCCGCCGCGTTCGCTGCAATTCGTCGCCGCCGCTTACCTGAAGATGTCCTTGTTCTTCGCGTAGGGGATCGCCTGCTGGCGCGTGACCAGACCGCGTTTGACGAGATCCTGCAGGCATTGGTCCAGGGTCTGCATGCCGTGCTGCGCACCGGTCTGGATCGACGAGTACATCTGCGCCACCTTGTCCTCACGGATCAGGTTTCTGATGGCCGGGATACCGACCATGATTTCATGCGCGGCGATTCGGCCACCACCGACCTTCTTCAACAGCGATTGCGAGATCACCGCACGCAGCGATTCGGAAAGCATCGAGCGGACCATCGGCTTTTCGCCGGCAGGGAAAACGTCGATGATGCGATCAATGGTCTTCGCCGCCGAGCTGGTATGCAAGGTGGCGAACACCAGATGGCCGGTCTCCGCAGCAGTCAACGCCAGTCGAATGGTTTCAAGATCGCGCAACTCGCCGACGAGGATATAGTCGGGATCCTCGCGCAGCGCCGAACGCAACGCCTCGGTGAAGCCGTGGGTATCACGATGCACCTCACGCTGATTGATCAGACATTTCTGCGAGGTATGCACGAATTCGATCGGATCCTCGACACTGAGGATGTGCGCATACTCATTTTTATTGACGTGATCGACCATAGCCGCCAGCGTGGTCGACTTGCCGGAGCCGGTCGGGCCGGTGACAAGAATCAAGCCTTGTGGCTGCTCGATCAGCTCGCGGAAGATCTTCGGACAACCGAGATCCTCAAGCGACAGCACTTCCGAGGGAATGGTCCGGAAAACGGCACCGGCGCCGCGGTTCTGATTGAACGCGTTGACGCGAAAGCGCGCCAGACCTGGAATTTCGAAAGAAAAGTCGACTTCGAGAAATTCTTCGAAATCTCGGCGCTGCTTGTCCGACATGATGTCGTAGATCAGCGAATGGATCTGCTTGTGATCGAGCGCGGGAATGTTGATGCGTCGCACATCGCCGTCAACGCGGATCATCGGCGGCAAACCTGCCGAAAGATGAAGGTCGGAAGCCTTGTTCTTGACCGAAAAAGCGAGCAGCTCGGCAATATCCATGTGATCTCCCCAAATGGCGCGTCTAAGCGCATGGCTGCGACAGTTTTGGAGTATAGCGTGGCGGATTCGAGACTATGCAACAGCGGCGAGTCGAGAGTCGGTAATCGGCAGTTGGAAAAGCCGGTTGATTTCTGGCTGCAATTAAACCCGAGGAGCATGCAACAAGTGGAATCAGCCATCGCCCAGAGGAAACCTGCGGCGCGCGCACCGCGTGTGCAGGCAAGCGGCTCCGGTTTCGAAGCCTCTCCTTCTCACCACCTCTCAGATGAACATCGGGATCGCACGCAGTTCCTTTTCACGGCGGCTGATCCTGCTTCCTAGAACCGCTGCTTGCCATGTAACGGCAAGCTCGGAGAGCCTGTCAGGCCGACAACGAAGCCACAATACTGTTGAGGCTGGCCTTTAACCTTAGGACTTTGCGCGCCGGAGACTGATCCAACCGCAAGCGGTCATGCTGAGCCTGTCGAGGGCTCTGGTTCCAAGGCGGCGAATCGTTCGAGCGAAGGCATAAGAACGGCTCAGGCAACCCGAACCCCTCGCTCCAAGGTTCATCAGCACGGATTTCAGGCAGACCGCGCGGCAACAATATCTGCCTCTCCTCGCTCGCTTGCTATCCTTGGCGACCCGTATTCCAATCAGGTCCGCCATGTCTTCCGCACATCAAGCCCGACTTCCCCACACGATCTCACTCGCTTTCATCGGCGGCGGCAACATGGCGCGCAGCCTGATCGGCGCGTTGATCCGCGGCGGCATGTTGGCTGATCGGATTCGCGTGGCCGAGCCCAACGACGACGCGCGCCAGCAGCTCGGCGATAGTTTTGGTGTCAGTGTCTTCGCTGAGGGGGTCGATGCGGTTGTCGGCGCCGATATCGTCATGCTGGCCATCAAACCGCAGGTCATGCGCATGGTCTGCTCGCAACTGGCCCCCGTGCTCAAGGAGCGCAAACCGTTGATGATCTCGATTGCTGCCGGATTGCGTAGCGAGCAGATCGACCAATGGCTCGGCGGAGGCTTTCCGATCGTTCGCTGCATGCCGAATACACCGTCGCTTATTGGTGCCGGTGCGACTGGAATGATTGCCAATGCGGCGGTCGATGAGGCCGCACGCGAGCTGGCGACCGCGATTCTTGGCGCGACCGGTCTCGCTGTGTGGATTGATCGCGAAGAGCTGATCGATACCGTTACCGGCGTATCCGGCTCGGCGCCGGCCTATTTTTTCCTTATGATCGAGGCGCTGGAAGATGCGGGTGTGGCCGAGGGCTTGCCACGTGAAACCGCGCGAGCGTTGGCCATCCAGACCTGCCTCGGTGCCGCTCGCATGGCTAGCGAGGATGACGAACCGCCGTCGCGATTGCGCGAGCGGGTGACCTCACCCAACGGCACCACGGCCGCCGCGTTGCAAGCGCTTGCCGATGGTGGATTTCGTGAAGTGGTGGCCAAGGCGGTGTCGGCTGCGAAGGCGCGCGGCGCTGAAATGTCTCGTGAGCTCGGCTGAGGATTATCGCGATGCCTTACCTCGCCAATGCCGCGCAGATCCTGATCGAATTCATTTTCGGCATCCTGGTCGGCCTGGTTGTTTTGCGCGTACTGCTGCAGCTGGTTCGGGCGAATTTCCACAATCCGATCTGCCAGTTCCTGTACAAGGCGACCAACCCGGTGTTGATGCCGTTGCGTCGGATCATTCCGGCGTGGCGTCGACTCGATGTCGCTGGCGTGTTGCTCGCCTGGCTGCTGCTATTGCTCAAGCGCGTACTGATTTTCGCCATGGTCGGGATGATGCCTTCGCTGCCAGGCTTGCTCGTGATTGCTTTCGCCGACCTGATCGGATTCGTTCTGATGATGCTGCTGATCTTGATCGTGGTGCGCGCGATCTTAAGTTTCGTCGCCAATGACAGCTACCACCCCGTCGTGCCACTGGTTTACCAAATGACCGAACCTGTACTCAAGCCCGTGCGCAAACGTCTGCCGGCATTGGGAGGCTTCGACCTGTCGCCCATGGTCGTTCTCCTCGCGATCATGTTGCTGCAGGCGCTGCTGGTCGCACCTTTGTTCGATCTGGGTCTGCGGATTGGCGGAATGGCTTGATCGCCGCTAGCGGAACCCCAGATTTGAGTCGTCAATCTCGTTGAGGGAAATACTATGAGCATCCTGATCCGCCGTCTTGCTGTCCTTGCCCTGCTTGCGTCAACCGCTCCCGCACTCGCGGATTCAGGCGGTACCAAGACGTTCGGTAACTACCTCGTTCACTACAGCGCCTTGTCGACCCAACTGCTCAACGCCGAGATGGCCAAGCAATATTCGATTGAGCGGTCGCCCGATCGCGGCCTGGTAAACATTTCGGTACAAAAGGTGGCTGCCGACGAAAGTGCGTTGGCGGTTGCGGCGACCATTACCGGCGAGGCGAGCAATCTGACGGGGCAGAAAACTGCCATCACGATCCGTGAAATTCCGGATTTATATGTCTCCTACATCGGCTTGTTCGATGTGGTTGCACCAGATACCTATTCCTTCACGTTCAAGATCACACCCAAAGATTCCAACGAATCTTTCACGCTCTCGTTCAACAAGGATTTTGTGGCGGAATAGAGGGCGCGCGGTGGCAGCGCAGGTTGCGTTAGCAAACTCCCCAAAGCCCGACGTCTCGTAGCGAGCGGCTTGCGGAAAAGAACGATGAAGTCGCGGACGTAGGAAGTCCGTTCGCGGACCGCACGAACGCGCGCTCTACGAATTCGCCACTTCGGCGATGCGCCGATGCAGAGCGTCGAGACCGTCAAAAAGTGCGGCGGGACCAGGTTGCAGGATGATCGGCGATTTGATTTCGTAGAGGTGCCCGTTGCGTACTGCGGGTATCGAATCCCAACCGGGTCGGGCGGCCACTTTGTCGGGGCGGAATTTTTTCCCACACCACGAGCCGAGAATAAGATCTGGCTGACGGTTAACGATCTCGCCAGCATCGGCAATGATGCGATCACGGGCCAGAGATTTTTCCGCCAGCTCGGGGAACACATCGTCGCCACCGGCGATTCGAATCAGTTCCGCGACCCAACGGATGCCACTGATCGGCGGCTCATCCCACTCCTCAAAATACACGCGCGGCCGGCGCGGCAATGCGGCGGCAGCTTTGCTGATCGTGTCGATATGAGCTTGTGCTTCCGTCGCGTAACGATCGGCCTTTTCGCCCGCACCGACCATCGCACCCAAGCGCCGGATATACGCGATGATGCCCGCGACCGAGCGATGGTTACTGATCCAAACCTCGACACCCGCCTTGATCAGATCGCGCGCGATATCGGCCTGGATATCGGAAAAGCCGATGACCAGATCTGGCTCAAGATCGAGAATCGCGCCAATCTTCGCGCTGGTGAATGCGGAGACCTTTGGCTTCTCCTTGCGTGCCCGTGGAGGGCGAACAGTGAAGCCCGATATGCCAACGATGCGTCGCTCTTCGCCGAGCGCGTACAGAACCTCGGTCGGCTCTTCGGTCAGACAGACGATACGCTGCGGAAACGAATCGGTAGGCATCATCATGGAAACAGCAAGCGTCGAGTCCAGCGACCCTCGTGCAACTCGTAGCGGTGACGATCGTGCAGCCGGAAATTCGCGCCATACCAGAACTCGAAAAGGTCTGGCATAAGGCGATAGCCTCCCCAATTGGGCGGTCGTGGAACATCGACTCCGGCGAAGCGTTCCTCGAACTCCGCAACGCGGCTATCGAACACCTCGCGCGCCGGCAGCTCTCTCGATTGCAGTGATGCCCAGGCGCCGATCTGACTCATCCGCGGACGCGACGCAAAATACGTATCCGAGGCCTCTGCATCGAGCTTTTCCACCCGCCCTTCAACACGTACCTGGACTTGCTCACGCAACGTTTTCCAGTGAAACGCCACGGCAATCTGTGCATGCGCGGCGAGCTGTTCGGCCTTGTCACTGTCGTAATTGGTGAAAAAGCGTAAGCCATCGAGGCCAAGATGTTTGAGCAAGACAATGCGCGAAGACACTCGCCCGCTTGCGGACACCGTGGCGAGATTCATCGCCGTAGGTTCAGGATCACCTGCTGCCTTGGCTTCGGCCAAGAGCGTACGCAAGGTCTCGATCGCCTCTGCGTAAAGCGGGTTTGGATTGGTAGAGGTTGGTGTCATGGGTGAAATGCTAGTCCGAATGGATGATCAGGTCACGGCTTTGACGTTGGGTACAACCGTCGAGAAATCATGTAGAAGCCGCGGTGATGGAACGGGTGGTTCAGGACGCTTCGATCGCCTGAACTGCTTCTCCCGGCAACTGCCTAGCGTCCACGCGCGGCCCGCAACATGGCCTGGGTAAAACTCTCGATATGGATCGGCTTGGTCAGATACGCATCAGCGCCCGCGTTGATCGCGACCTTGCGCGCTTCTTCGGTTGGGGTTGCCGACAAGGTCAACACATAACCGCTATAACCCTTCGCGCGCAATCGAAACACCGCCGTGTTGCCGGACAATCCGGGCAGTTCGACATCAACCAGCAAAATATCCGGCGGATCCGCCAATGCGCTCTCCACGGCCGCCGTTGCATCACCGACCACACGCACCTCGAACTCAAGATCAGTCAACAAGGCTTCAAGCAGGTAGGCGATATCCGGATCGTCATCGACGACCAGCACGCTGCGATTACGGCCCGAAGCGGCGAGCAGCGATTTAGCGGAGAGGCTGGCCTTTTCCACAACGGACTGCTGCGAATTGGGCAGTACAACCCGGAAACAACTTCCTTGCCCAAGCGTGGACTCCAGTTTCAATGTACCGAGCATCTGCTTGACGAGTCGTTTGACGATGCTCAAGCCCAGGCCGGCGCCGCCACCGGGTGCTTGCGAAATACGACTGAAGGCGACGAAAATTTTCTCCTGAAACTCCTCGGCGATGCCGATGCCGCTGTCGATAATCTCAATGCTCAGCGACGCATCCTTCCAGACCAGCCGAGCAACTACCCCTCCCGTGACCGTGTAACGGATCGCGTTGGAGATCAGATTGACCAGAATTTGACGAACCCGAAGCTCATCAAGCATGGGACTGATGGCATCGATCTGCTCAAGTTCGATACTGAACCTGAGCCCCTGATCGACGGCCATTGGTTCGAACATGCCTCGCAAATCCTCAACCAGACCGTCAAGATCAACCGCAGTCGGCGCGAGCAGGCTTGACCGCGTATCGGCGCGCGCATATTCGAGAAGATTTTCAGCAAGAGTAAAAAGATAGTTCGCATTACGCCGCAATGCGCGTAAGCCGTGCTCGGTCGCCGTTGACTGCCCCGGAACCTCTTCAAGCAGATGCAGATAGCCGAAGATCGACGTCAGCGGCGTGCGGAAATCGTGGCTCAGCGTTGCAATCAGTGCATTCTTCAGCGCATTGGCCTCCTCCAGGCGCGTGCGTTGCTGTTCAAGCTCGCTGCGGATTTTTCGCAACTGGCTGATCGCTTTTGTTTTTTGATCACTTACCAGCGCCGCTTCATTACCGACTTGCTGCTGAGCCTGCTGACGCGCGTGCTCAGCTTGGGCATCCAAAAGCAATATCTGAAAGCCATCATCGGCACCCAGTAGATGCACATGAGCGCTGCGCCCATTGGGCATTTCGACGAATGGCAGATCGAACCTTTCATCGAGCGGCAGGCCGAGGAAAAGATCCTGCAGCTGACGAGTGCCCAGTTCGGCGTTGTCGAGATCAAATCCAAACCGCGTGGCATCCCCCTGAAGATCGACAAGCTGCCAGTTCATGTCGAACTCGAGCAGCAGAGGGCGGGCTTGCTCGAACAGGATGCGTGCGACCTTGATCTGTTTCTCGTTTGAAAAATCCAACGTCTTTAGTTGATCAGTCATGGGGCGAGCCTCGTTGCAAGCTCGGCAAAGGCCTGTTCAACGCCATCACCGGCGAGTGCACTGGCTTCGACCACCGGCATACTTTGGCGCAGCTCGACCAAGGTGCTTGGCAAGACCTCCCAACGCTCAACCAGATCCAACTTGTTGATGATCAGCACGGCTTGCGCATCTGGCAACAAACTGCGTGACTGCAGCAGGAGATCGATCGCCGTACGCACAGTCTTCTCGCGGGTTCCGTCAGCGACCAGCAACAGGCCGCTGGCGCCACGCAAGTAACTCATGTTGAGGGCATCGAGTGCGCTGTTGCCGGCGATGTCCCACACCACCAACTTCAAACTGGCCTGCCCGGCGCACTCCACCAGTTTGCTGTCGACCTTGACGCCGACCGTGGTCAGATATTTTTCGGAAAATGTATTGCGCACAAAGCGCGTCACCAGACTGGTCTTGCCGACACCGAAATCACCAAGCATGCAGATTTTTCGAGCGGTTGGGATCATGGATTTTTACCTGCTGTTTGCAATCGCACCGCGACACCCCTGATCCCTTCCCCAGCGTCCGTATCGGTATACAACGCTACGGATTGCAGCAGTTTCGGAGCCGCACCCATCTCTAGCAGTTTATCGCGCAGCCACTGTGCGCGCGCCAGACGCAATTTCGCATTAACGTTGTCGGCGCCCGATACATCGTTGTAGCCATCGATGCGCAAATGCAGATTGAGCTCGGCGGCAGCCGCCAACGCCTGCGCACGATCTAGCCACCCAACAATGTGCTGCAGCTGAGTCTCGACATCGCCAAGCGGCTCCACATCCTTGCCGAACAGGATTGTTTCGCTGGCCAACTTATCGACCAGAGCATCGAGTTGGACGCGTGCATTAGCCACGCCATCGCTGGTTTCGGTGACCTTCCAGTGGACTTGCTGGACACCGGCAACCCATGCTGCCTGTCGCTGGTGACCAGCTATCCAGTCGCTCTCCGCCTGACCTCGAACGTCAAGCACGCCATCGACGACGGTCAGCTCGATGTGCGCTGGAGTTTGCAGCAAACGTCGCGCGCGCTTGAGCACAATCGCGTCATCCGTCGCCAGGAACCCACGCGTATCCAGCGTCGCCTTGATGTCGCCCAGATCAGTCTGATCCAGCAGCGGTTGGAGAGGTTTCGCATCGGCGTCGATCAAGCCAACGACGGTCAGTTTTTTCCATGGTCTTGATTCAATCCGGGTGAGCAAAAACCCTGGATGCGCAACCAACTCGGCGCGCAAACCCGCGACGCGCTCGTTCCAGCGCTCGTTACGCAGGAAATGCCAGCCGAGGCCCAGCAACAAGAGCAGCAGAATAATCAGCAACGACCAGCGTGCAGGACCCTTGCGCGGTGCGCCATCGGCGTTATCGAGAGCCGCACTGGCGGCGACCAGATCGACCGGATCGAGGCTCGCGGCGAGGGTTGAATCCGAGGGCGCGCTCTCATCTGACGATTCCGACCATTGCGCGTGGATCAGTTCGAGCCGATCGCCAAGAACGATTCGCAACGAATTCGGTGGGACGCCCTTGATGAAACAGGCCAGCGATGCACGTGGCCCATCAAGCAGCCACAAGACGTGCTCACCGACCCGTGCAGCCTCGAGCGAATCACCAGCGTCGCGCCCGACCGAATCGCGAACGAACTGACCAATGGCGGTGAGCATGCCGGCAATCGCATCGGCATCCAGATCCGGCAATCCAGGAGAGGATTCGCGATGCAGCACGAGGCCGGAATCACGCTCGATCAGAAATACGTGATCAATTTGATAGCGCAAGCTGTGTTTGAGAACAATTTGGGCGAATGGCACGCCGCTGCGCCAGGCTTCCATGCGCCAGCGAATTCCGCGCGGGCTCAAACCATGTTCAAGAACCTGATTGAGGTCGCTCATCAAGCCGCGCAACGCTTCGGCGATTGCCTTTCGGATAATCGGCCCGATCACCGGGAACAACGCATCGACAATGCTCGCCCGGTTTTCGTGCACCGCATTGCCAAGGGCTGCGGCTACCGGCGTTGCCAGAGCGCGGCTCATGGGCTCCCGGGGTGCTGCGGAGACCAGCCCGGGCAAAAGATCGGCGAGTTCCCGGTGGGTTTTTTCCAGCTCGTCGATACGCTGTTGCGCACGCGCAAGAGCCTCATGCTCGTCGTTGAGCAGCAGATGCCTGAGGCGGTCGAGATCGCTCATGCCAGCCGTGCGCCCGGAATCAGCGCGATGGCAGGTCGAAATCGCCTTTCAAGCGCAGCGCGAGTTCGGTCAGCAATGCTGAGAGATCCTCTCGCCCGACTTTTTCCGCGCGTAACTCGGTACTTGCCTTGGCGACCGAACTCGCCGCTTCGCTGGAATGTTCGTTGACTGCGCTGGACAGTTCGGCCAAGGCGTCGCGAAGACGCTCATCGACGGAATTGAGCTCCGTGCCTAACCCTTCAAGCGAACTGTTGATCTCCAGTCGCGCGGTTCGCGCCGCCTGTTGCGCGCGTGATTCGAGATCATCCACCGCTTGATTGCGGTCGCTGACTTCCTGGCGCAACAAGCGTGAAAGTTTCTCGAACTGTTCGTCGAGACGCTTGTCGAACTGCGCCAGTCGTTTGTCTTGGGTGTCACGCAAGCGCGCTATCTCGGCCTCGAGTCGCTGCCCCATCTCCTGGAAGCGGCGTTCGTAGTCACGCATCTGGCCACCGAAGAGAATGTCGCGGATCTGATCGACATTGCGATCGGCGTCCGCATCGGCGACGGGCTTCTTGGGCTCGGACATGTTGCTTTTCCTTGCGTTGGCCGGAGATTTTCCGGCTGCAGTGGCCAGTTTATGCGAACTTGCCTGCGATCCGGATACCTTGCGCTTGGATTTCACTGCACTTGCCATGAGCGTGCTCTCGTTTCAAAGGCCCGTCGCTGACTCGATTCGGAGTGCTCAAATCTGCTCGAGACGATAGCCGTGCTGATAGATCGCGACCAGCCGCCAGCCATGCTCGCCGTTGAGATCGAGCTTCTTGCGCAAGCGGCTGACATGCGTATCGACGGTACGCGTTGACACCGACGCATTCATGTTCCAGACATTTTCAAGCAATGAGTCGCGACTGACGATGCGGCCATGGCGGCGAAACAAAAAGATCGCCAGCTCGAATTCGCGTGGAGTCAGCTCAACCTCCTTGCCATTCCATGATATCCGACGACGACGCATGTCGACGCTGTAGGGCGGCAAGTCAAACTGACCACGATCCACACTTTCGATACCGATCCGCCGCAGAACAACGGCGACTCGGGCAATCAGCTCGTTCTGCTTGGCCGGCTTGACCACGTAGTCATCGCCACCCGCATTCAGTCCCCGAACCATGTCCGCTTCGCTGTTTCGCGCAGTCAGAAAAATAACCGGCAAGCTGGCGTTCGCCGAGGAACGAATCCATTCAATCACCTCGGGACCCGTCGAATCGGGCAACATCCAGTCGAGCAGAAGCAGATCGACGGCTTCGGCGCCTTGGCGCCGACGAAACTCTGCGGCAGTCCGGAAAAGTCGCGTTTTGTAGCCGGCCTGATCCAGCCAGTGCAGGATCAGATCGGATTGATCCGGATCATCCTCAAGGAATCCAATCACCAGATCGGAGTTGCTCATTCGCCAGTCACCTTAGCGCTGATCCGCCTCTCGAAAATCCTTCGAGAAGTTATTCGACTACAAACGTGACGCGCAGATTGACACGCCATTCCGTGATCTGGCCGTTGCCGTCGGTAATGACCTTGGTCTCGCTGACCCAGGCACCCTGGATGTTCTTCACGGTCTCGGCGACTTTCTTCAAGCCACTCTGGACGGCATCTTCAACGCCTTTGGTGGACGAACTGCTGAACTCGATGACCTTGGCAATCGACATGATGATTCTCCTGTTGATAAAAGTACCTGGCGACTATAGCAAAATCCCCGCGTGACTCAGGTGGCCGCAAGCGGAGTCTCACGGGGCTTGACTGGAACGTAGCGCAACCAGACAAGGAAGACGATCAAGGCATCGAGCACAATCAAGGCCTGCCACAGGTATTCGTGAAACCATTTGAACCAGACCGGGCTCCACATGCCCAGATAGAACAAGCTGACGATACGCACGACATTGAGCAACTGAATCGCCAAAAATCCGAAAACCAGGCCATACAGCTTGTGCTTCCACGGCGCCGGAAAAGCCAGAATGGCTGATACCAGGATGATCACCGCCTCGATACCGTTGCAACCGCGCTCGATCGAGACAACAAATGTGCCGCTGGCATTCTGGATCAGCTTGCCGTGCGAAACGGTGCTGCCATCAAACAGGTGAATGACCCACGCACTCACATCGGCCAATACCGAGGTAAAGGGAATGATCACATGGTGCTCGACCGGGCCGGTCAACTCGGCCACGAACAAGGCCACCAGCAGGACAAAAAAGACAAGGATGAAACGAACCATGTGGATCAACCGTCGCGCGCAAAAAATGAAGTGTAGACCACGTCGCTTGATTGAACACCGCCCGCGCCGGGGGTTGACCTTGCATAAATCCGCTCATCAGCATCACTTGCGTCGCTCTGCGGATGCTGCGACCTTGCCTACCCGGTGTCTATCGATAGCCCTGAAGCGCCGCAAGATCTCCCACCCATCCTATTGCCCGCTACGCATGAACCCCGCTCCCAACCTGTTTCTGATTGGCCCGATGGGCGCCGGCAAGACATCGATCGGGCGTCACTTGGCGCGTCACCTCGGGCTGCGCTTTGTCGATCTCGATCTGGAGCTGGAGGCACGGCTCGGGGCCAGTATCGCGCTGACCTTTGAACTCGAAGGTGAGGCAGGTTTTCGCAAACGTGAAAGTGCGCTTCTCGGCGAATTGGTCCGTGATTGCGGTATTGTCCTTTCAACGGGTGGCGGCGCCGTGCTCGACCCGGTCAATCGAAAACTGCTGCGAGCACGTGGGTTTGTCGTGTGGCTCGATACCGATGTCGATACTCAATTGAACCGCTTGCATGCAGACCGCCAGCGTCCGCTGCTGCAGGGGCCGGATAGACGCGAAAAACTGTTGGGAATGGCTGATCTGCGCAATCCTCTGTATGCACAAACGGCAGACCTCCGCATCGCTGCGTGTGGCTTGGGTAGCAGCCTGTCCATGGCCTGTCATGTCGGTGAGCAGATCGCCGACACCTGGGACTATCGGGAATCGAAAGCAAACCATGATTGAAGTTG
Source organism: Lysobacterales bacterium (assembly GCA_038233665.1). GTDB lineage: Bacteria > Pseudomonadota > Gammaproteobacteria > Xanthomonadales > Rhodanobacteraceae > Dokdonella. The sequence continues at coordinate 87,087 of JBBSVJ010000001.1, read as the reverse complement.
ATGTAGCGCTCGCCGAGCGCAGCTATCCGATCCACATTGGCGCCAACGTTTTGCAGAGTTCGGCAATTTGGCGAAAGGCGATCCGTGGACGTCATGTTCTGGTCCTCAGCAATACAACGGTCGCCCCGCTGTATCTGCAGCGCGTCATCGCCGGTCTGCAAGGCCTCGATCATGCCAGCGTAATTCTCGAGGACGGCGAGCAGTACAAGAGCTTCGAGAATGTCGCACGCGTGCTCGACGCTCTGGCCCGGCTCGGCGCCAGCCGCGATGCGACCCTGATCGCGCTGGGTGGCGGCGTGATCGGCGATCTCGGCGGATTCGCCGCCGCCTGCTGGATGCGCGGGATAGATTTCGTGCAGATGCCGACCAGTTTGCTGGCGATGGTCGATTCCTCGGTCGGCGGCAAGACTGGCGTCAACCTGCCTGCCGGAAAGAATCTCGTTGGGGCCTTTCATCAGCCGCGTGCGGTATTCATTGATCCTTCAACGCTGGTCAGTTTGCCGGAACGCGAGTTTCTCGCCGGATTGGCCGAGGTCATCAAATACGGCGCAATCGGCGACAAGGGTTTTTTCTGTTGGCTGGAAGCCCACGCTTCGGCTCTGCTTGGGCGCAATCCCGCAAGCCTGGATCAGGCGATTGCCAGCAGTTGCCAACACAAGGCCGGCGTAGTTGCCCGGGACGAGCGCGAGCTTGGTGAACGGGCGCTGCTCAACTTTGGCCATACCTTTGGCCACGCCATCGAGGTCGAAGCGGGCTACGGACAGATTTTGCATGGCGAAGCGGTGGCAATCGGCATGCTTTTGGCGGCTAAGCTGTCGAGCAGGCTCGGCCTCGCCGATGCCACCGACGCCATCCGTCTGCAAGACTTGTTGCAGCGCTTTAGGCTGCCGACACAAGTTCCCGAGAGCCTCGATGCGGACTCGCTACTCAAGCACATGCGCCTGGACAAGAAATCCATCAGCGGCGAACTGCGACTGATTTTGTGGCGCGGCATTGGTCGAGCGGAAATGATCAGCGGCGTCGAAGAGGCGCCGATCAGGGAGCTGCTGACCGCTCGCTGACTCGGCTGCGACGTTCTGGTGCAGGCCCTACCCGCGTGAATTCAGCGAAGCAGATGCAATGCAGGCTAAAATCCGCAGATGCGCATCTACATGCAAATCCGACCGGACGCGTCCGAGTCACCTCGTTTCTATCAGCTTTCGCTGCAACAGGATCTGCTCGGTGGCTGGACGCTTTATCGCGAATGGGGCCAGGAGGGTGCTCGATCCAGTCTCAAGCGCGAAATCTACCTCGATCACGAAAGCGCCATCAACGCGTTTGAGAAAGCGCGCGATTCGCAGGTCAAACGCGGCTTCCAGATCGTTTTCAGTCAAGGGATGGACAATGCCCATGCGCACTAAATCCCTCGTCGCCCTGATTGCCTTGGTCTTGAGCGTCTCGGCATATGCCTTCGACCCCGGTGTTGAGCGGATTTGTACGCCATCGGCGGATGGCCAGAGCTTCGAATGTCGCGACAAATCCGGCATGACCGCGGCGGAGATTACCGAGGCGAGCAAAGTGTCCAGCGTCCGCCCCGCTGCGAGCGTAGTTGCGCAAGCGCCCGATCCGATCACCCAGGCACAGGCACCGACGGCTGCCAGCGATGTACCGAACTACCTGTTGCAAGCACCGAAATTTCCACAATCGACAGATCGCGAACAAGCTGCGCCGGCCTCTGCGTCGGCGTCGGCGTCGGCGTCTGTGAAAAGCATGCCGGTCTCCGACACCGCTGCGACTGTTGAGCCAAAAGAGGGGAGCCCGGCACCAGCGCCAGACACAGGCTCGACGACTTTTGCAGCGTCGCCAACGATGCCTGTTGCGCCTTCCGCGACAATCGAAAAGCGCGACGCACAAGAAGATTCGTCGGCGGCGCCATCGACACTGAGCATTGGCGCAGAGCGCAGCGAGGTGGCTGTGGCGGCACCGAATTCAGTAGATTCAAGTGCTTCAAATATCGGTAGTGTTGGTGATTTTTTGAGCCTGCCGCCCGGGCACTTCACACTGGTCCTCGCCAGTGTGCGCAATGCCCGCGAGCTTGATGCGCTGACCCTCGCCCTCAATCCTCTGCCAGGCCAGCTCTATCTACTCAAGCTCGGCATGCCCGATGGCGACTGGTACAGCCTGTGCTGGTCGCAATTTGAAGAACTTGACTCAGCTCGCGCGGCGCGCGCCATGTTGCCTGCCGATGCGGCCATCACCTCGGGCTGGCCGCGGCGAATCGGCCTGTTGCAGAAAGAAGTCGTCCGCTAGTCCCCAATCTGGAGTTATTCGTGACCGAACACCGTTTCCTGCGCGCGCTCAAGCGCGAGCCTGTCGACACCACGCCCGTCTGGATCATGCGACAGGCTGGCCGTTATCTGCCCGAATATCGTGCCACGCGCGAACGCGCCGGCAGTTTTCTGGCCTTGGCGAAAACCCCTGAGCTGGCCTGCGAAGTGACCTTGCAGCCGCTGGCGCGGTTTGAACTTGATGCGGCGATTCTTTTCTCCGACATCCTGACCATTCCCGACGCGATGGGTCTCGGCCTGCATTTCATCGAGGGCGAAGGTCCGAAGTTTCATCATCCATTGCGCAGCCGCGAGGCGATCATGAAACTCGGCGTGCCGGACCCGGAAACCGACTTGCGCTACGTCACCGACGCCCTGCGCCTGATCCGCCATGAATTGGCCGATCGGGTGCCGCTGATCGGTTTTTCAGGCAGCCCGTGGACATTGGCCTGCTACATGATTGAAGGCGGCGGTTCGTCGAACTTCTCCATGGCAAAGGCGCTGATGTGGAACGATCCAAAAACCATGCACCATCTGCTCGACATCATTACCCAGTCCGTTTGCAGCTACCTCGCCGCCCAGGCCGCGGCCGGCGCGCAGACCTTGATGGTGTTCGATTCCTGGGGCGGAATGCTCGCGCCGGATCAGTTCGTTGAGTTTTCACAGCGCTACCTGACCACGATTGCGCAGACGCTCAAATCCGATCCGGCAACGCGCGATGTTCCGTTGATCCTTTTTTCCAAAGGTGCCAATGGCCATCTCGAAGGCCTCGCCGACAGCGGCTGCGATGCGCTTGGCCTCGATTGGACGATCCGCTTGTCCGATGCACGGGATCGGGTGGGTTCGCGTGTCGCCTTGCAAGGCAATCTCGATCCCGCCACGCTGGCCGCCGATCCGCAAGCAATCCGCGAAGCGGTGCGCGCGATCATGCAAGATTTCGGCGACGGCCCCGGCCATGTATTCAATCTCGGCCATGGCATCACCCCGGATATCAATCCCGATCATGTCGCGGTGCTGGTCGATGCCGTGCATGAATTCGGACGTCGCTGACCCGTGACACTGCGCTTTACGGTACTTCTCGCGACGTTACTCCTCAGCACGTCGCCAATTCATGCAGATGAGCGCTTGTCGGTTCCCGATCCAGCCGATTTCGGCACGCTCGACACCATCGTCGTCAGTGGTGAGCAGCCAGGGCCGGGGTTATGGAAAGTCAGCAAGGGCGAGCATGTGTTGTGGATCCTCGGCACCCTGAGCCCGTTGCCGAAGAAGATGACTTGGGTTTCGACAGACATCGAAGCGACGATCGCGGATTCTCAGCAAGTCATTCTCGGTCCGCGCGCAAATTTCAGTGTCAAGGGCGGCATGCTTCGGGGCCTGTTTCTGCTGCCCTCGTTGATGAGCGCGCGAAACAATCCGGACAAGCAAAAGTTGGCCGATGTTGTGCCTGCGGATCTCTACTCGCGCTGGTTGCTGCTCAAGCAGAAATACATCGGTAACGACAGCGGCATCGAGAAACGCCGACCGATCTTTGCCGCGCAAGAGCTTTACACCGAGGCCATCGAGCAATCGGGACTCAGCCTAGACGACATCGTTGGCAAGGCGATCCGGAAAGCGGCCAAGCGCGACAAGGTGGAACTGGTCGAACCACGCATCGAATTGCGCATCGAGTCACCGGGCACGGCCGTCAAGGCGTTCCGAAAATCCTCGCTTGACGATCTTGATTGCTTCAGCAAAACGATGAGTCGGCTTGAGACCGATATCGAGGCCATGAAATTACGAGCCAATGCATGGGCGCAAGGTGATATCGAAGCATTGCAGTCAATGCCCTACACCGATCAGATGCAAGCCTGTGCCGACGCCGTGCTCAAAGCCAGCGTAGTCGAGGAAGCCGGATTCGGCGATTTGCGCGAACGCTTCGCGATGATATGGCTGGATGCCGCCGATAAGGCACTGTCGACCAATCGCAGCACGTTCTCCGTGCTGCCGCTGCGTCATCTGCTCAGCGACAGCGGCCTGATCGCGAAACTGCGCGCGCGTGGCTATGTAGTAGAAGTACCCGAGTAGCTCGCGCGCGTCACAAGAGAAGAATCGGACTACACTCTTGCCAAGTCGCAAGGGGAAGCGCATGCACGACGGGGCAACGACGAGCGGGATGACGCGGCGTGGTTTGCTGCGAATGATCGGCATGAGCGCAGGCAGCGCCGCGATGTATCAGGCGATGACCAGCCTTGGTCTTGCTGCTGAAACCACATTTACTGGCATGCCGGATCTCGGCGCCGCTCCGACAGGCGCGTCGGTGCTCATCCTCGGCGCCGGCATCGCCGGCATGGTGGCTGCGTTCGAGCTGCGAAAGGCTGGCTATGCGGTCCAGGTCCTCGAATACAACGCGCGTCCCGGAGGTCGCAACTGGACGCTGCGCGGCGGCGACACCTACACCGAACTGGGCGGTGAAACCCAGACGTGCGCGTTCGATCCCGGGCTCTACATCAATCCTGGGCCATGGCGCCTGCCCTATCATCACCGCGGCATTCTCGGTTACTGCAAACAGCTAGGCGTCACGCTTGAGCCGTTTATCCAGATCAACTACAACGCCCTGATACATAGCCAACGGGCATACGACGGCAAGCCGCAGCACTACCGTACGGTGCGTGCCGACTATCACGGCCATGTCGGTGAATTGCTGGCCAAGGCGACCTCGACCGGCAAGCTCGATGTCGAGGTCAGCAAGGAAGATCAGCAGAAGCTGCTCGCCTCGCTGCAGTGGTGGGGCGCGCTCGACAAGGATTACAAATACACAAAGGGTTTCGATAGCGGCGATCGTCGTGGCTATGTTCGCGATCCCGGCGGCGGCCTCCAGGCCAGGCCGGAATTTTCAACGCCCACCGGTCTCAGCGATCTGCTCGATTCTGGTCTATGGCAGGCGCTGCCGCTCAGCGAGCTTTACGACATGCAGCAAACGCTCATGCAGCCAGTCGGCGGCATGGGCAAAATTGGCGAAGCCTTCGCGCGCGAACTGAGTTCGCTGATCCACTATCAAGCCAAGGTCGTCGACATTCATCAAGATGAGTCTGGCGTCAGGGTCAGCTACGAAGACACGACCAAACCCGGCAGCCACCAAGAGGCACGCGCCGATTGGTGCGTGTGCACGATTCCACTATCGATACTCGGTGAAATTCCGATCAATGTCGGCCAGCCGATGACTGATGCAATCGCTGCCGTCCCGTACGCCGCATCGGTCAAGCTTGGCCTGCAATTCAAGCGCCGCTTCTGGGAACAAGACGATCAAATTTTCGGCGGCATCAGCTATACGGATCTTCCGATCAGCACGATCAGCTATCCGAGTAGCGGCTTTCACGACAACGGCAAGGGTATCTTGCTTGGCGGCTACGTCTGGGGCACCGATGCCATGCGCTTCACCGCGATGACACCGGCGCAGCGCGTTGTTGCAGCCGTCGCTCAGGGCGCGAAGATTCACCCGCAGTATCCGGCCGAGTTCGACAATGGTGTCTCTGTGGCATGGCATCGGTCACCGTTCACGCTCGGCTGTTTCGGCCTATGGACCGACGCGGCGCGCGAACAGCACTATGACAATCTCTGCAAATTTGACGGCCGCATTGTCCTCGCTGGCGAGCACGCTTCGTATCTTCCTGCTTGGCAGGAAGGCGCCGTGACTTCCGCGCTGGATGCGATTGATCGGCTGCATCAACGCGCGATCGAAAAAGGGGCGATTGCATGAATATTACAGCTTTCGGATTTTGCCTGTTGCTGCTGCTTGGCTTCGCCTCATCGACCTTGGCCGCCAATGATGCCGCGGCCGAAAAAGCTGACCTGGCCGCCAACGGCGTGCTCGGCACCAGCGATGGCGAACAAATCTATGCGCAAATTTGTCAGGGCTGCCACATGTCCGGCGGACGCGGCGCAATTGGCGCAGGTTACTACCCGGCATTCGTCGGCAATCCCACCTTGGTGTCAGCGAACTACATGGCGGCGACTATCCTCAACGGCAGGCGCAACATGCCGTCGTTTGCCCATCGCGAAGTCGATGAATTCTTTTTTCCGGCGACCTGGCTCAGCGACACTCAAATCGCCAATGTCATCAACTACATCCGCAGCCATTTCGGCAACCACTACCGTGACACGATCAGCGCGGCAGATATCCTTGCCATGCATGCAGAGGAATCCGAAAAATGAACACCCGAACACTCGGCACGTGCCTGCTATCCCCGCTTTTCGTATTGACTGGAAGCGTTTACGCATCCGATGTCATCCGTCATCCCCTGCCCAACAACAGCACGTTTCCGATTGCCGCGGCCGTTGAAGTTCCGGCAGGAAAGTCCCTGGTCTTCCTCAGCGGCAAGGTGCCTCCGCCAACCAACAGCGTGAAAGATCCATCGAGCGTTGCTGTCTACGGCAACACCGAAACGCAGACCGTTGGAGTGCTCGGTGCGATCCGAGATCAACTCAAGGGCCTTGGTCTCGGCATGGGCGACATCATCAAGATGCAGGTATTTCTGGTCGGCGATCCAAAGCAATCCGGAAAAATGGACTTTGCCGGCTTCATGAAAGGCTACACACAATTCTTCGGCACCAAGGAACAACCCAAGCTTCCGGTGCGCTCAGCGATGCAGGTTGCCGCGTTGGCCAACCCGGATTTCCTCGTCGAAATTGAAGTGACGGCGGTTCGGCCCTGATATTCTGATGTAGCCGCCCTTTCGTGGAGTCCGGAGGTTGTTTTATTGCATCCATTCGTTTCCCGCTATCGGGCGACGAAGCTTGTTTTCGAGCCCATGCGGGGCCGGTTAACCGTCGGGTTCAGCCACCTAATTGGTATGCTCTGACAACCATTGCGCCACTGCCGATTCAAGTTGAGCAGCACTAATCGGTTTACGCAGAAAACCATCCATGCCCGCCGCTTGTGTCTGCGCCTCTTCGTCACCAGTGGAACGAGCGGTTATTGCAACGATCGGTAGATGCTTGCCCGTGGCGCGCTCGCGTTCACGAACCAGTCGAGTCAGCTGCAGCCCATCGATGCCGGGCAGATCAAGATCAACCAACGCAAGATCGACGTCCGGCGCGGCGAGCGCGGCCAACGCAGCAAGACCGTGTGCGGCGTGAGTCGTGCGGTGACCGGCGCTTTCGAGCATTCCGCAGACGACGACCGCAATGGTGGCATCGTCTTCAACAACCAGAATATGAAACCTGCGCTGGCCAAAACCATGGGCATTGTCTACGGCGCGTATCAGCGGCGATGTCGCGCGGATCGAGTTCACGGGTTGATCTTCTTGGTTACCAAGCACCTCTTCGAGCGGCAGGCTGACGGTGAAACACGTCCCTCGTCCCAGCACGCTCTCCACGACAATTATTCCTCCCATCAATTCGACGAGATCGTGGCAGATAGCGAGGCCGAGACCGCTGCCACCAAAGCGCCTCACCGACTCGCTTGACTGTTCAAACCGACCAAACAGGCGCTCGCGCATGTCCGCGTTCATTCCCGGGCCAGTGTCGCTGACCTTGAAGGTCAGCGAGCCCTCCTCGTTCTTCGCCATCGCCAGCGTGATAGAACCGAGTTCGGTGAACTTGATCGCATTGTTGACGAGGTTGAACAACACCTGTTTGATACGCAGGGCATCGCCGATCACCCAGTCCGGCGACTCTTTATCTACCTCTATATTAAGTTCCAGGTTTTTCTTTTGTGCCAGCGGCTGCTCAAGTTCGATCACCTCGCGCAACAGCGCACGCGGTTGCAGCGGGCGATGATCAAGCTGAAGTTTGCCAGCCTCCATGCGGGCCAGATCAAGACTGTCGTTGACCAGACGCAACATGTGATCCCCGGAGCGGCTGATCGCCTCCGCGTAGCCGCGCTGTTTTTGATCCAACGTGGTGCCACGCAGCAGCTCGGCCATGCCGAGTACACCGGTCATCGGCGTTCGGATTTCATGACTCATGTTGGCAAGGAATATCGACTTGGCTTCGGCTAGATGCTCGGCAGCCCGGAGCTGCTCATCGGCCAATGCCATCGAGTAGCGTTGATCGACCCGGTGACGCCAACTGCGAAACACGAGTCCAACCAGCAGCGTTCCCAGAAGCAAATAGCAGAGGTAAGCCCAAGGGGTCAGCCAAGGTGCCGCGGCGACGTTGATCGGAAGCGTAATTGCGGTCGGGCTCCATACCCCATCCGCGTTCGCCGCCCGCGCTTGCAGCGTATAGCTGCCGGCTGGCAGCTGCGAGAACACGCGTTCACCACGCGCGCCGGTATCCACCCAATCCTGATCGAATCCATCGAGCTTGAAACGATAGTCATTGCCGCCGGGATTCAGAAACGAGAGAGCGCGCGCTTCGACCATCAGATCGCGATCCGCATGGCCGAGCTCGACGACTTGCGTTGAATCAAGCGCGTGGACTACACCATCCCGGCGCACCGATAGATCCGTCAGTTGCAAGGGCGGGGGTGGAGAGGCCAGGGAAATGGCGGCGGGATCGAAGGCGATAACGCCAGCCCGCGAACTGACATACGCCGTGCCGTCGCCCGCAACGGAGAATCCGCCGATCAATTCGGCACTGGGCAAGCCGTCACGTTCACTGAACTGGCGAACGCTGTGACTCGCCGCATCGATGCGCCAAAGTCCACGTTCGCTCGCCACCCACACGCCGTGATCGGCGGCGACGAGCAAGCCACTGACCTGCATTGCAGGCCAGCCTTGCGCCTTGTCGAAACGATCGGCGAGTTGCAGCGAGCCGTGCTTGATCTCGTAGCGCTCCAACGCACCCAGTCGATGCAGCCAAAGTGAATCAGTGCCATCGAAAGCCAGCGCGTGAACAGCCTCGGTTGGCGAGCCGGGAACATCCTCAAAATGATCGCTGATCGGGTTGTAGCGTTGAACGCCTGCGGCCGTTGCGATCCATGGGCGAGCGCGACCATCGAGGACCAGATCCGAGACATCCGAATTTCCAAGCGTTCCGAGAGCAACGCTCCAGCTCTGGATTGCGAGGGTCTTGGCATCGATGCGAGACACACCACCGCCACGCAGACTCGCCCAGATCCGACCCTCGGCATCTTGCAAAAGGCGATTGACGAAACCGCGCGGCAAGGCCTGCGCAGAATTGTCGGCCACCGGTAACTCGAGCATCCGGCCATCATCGAGTGAGTACACGCGAATACCGCGCTGATGGCCTACCCAGAGCACTTTGCCAATCTGAAGCAAGGATCGAAGCTGGCTTCCGGCAGCCTTCAAGCGCGCACCATGGTGCACAACATCACCGGTCATCGCGTCGATGTGATCGATTCCATCGCGACCGCTGCTGACCCAGATACCGCCATCGCCATCCACACTGACGCCTTCGGCTTGATTGTGCAGCAAGCTGTTTTCCTGGCCGACGCGATGCCGCCAAACCGAAAAATTCCGCCAACGTGCCGGCAAGCGCGCGATGCCGGCATCGAACATCGATATCCACAAACCACCTTCGTGATCACGCATCACATCCAGCACCCGCGCCGATGGCAACTCGCCCGGCAAGGCATCGCCGCCGCCGTAGCGATGCTGCTCCTGGCCCTGCAGATGGATCAGTCCGGCCGTTGTGCCTACCCAGTATTCGGAATCCGATTCGCTGACGATGGCCATGGTCGCCATACGTGATGGGGTTTCGGTCAGGAGTCCAGCGAACTGAAGATCACTGCCCACCCTGGCCACACCGTAATCCGTACCGACCAGCATGCTGCCGTCGTCCTGCGCACTGAGGCTGCCGATCGACAGGCTATCCGCCTTGGTTTCCAGTGGCGGCAACGCAACGTGCACGATGCGACCATCGGCCTCGCGCACATCCAATCCATGGTCGGTGCCAATCCACAAGCGACCCGACGCATCGCCAGCCAAGCTGATCACGGTGGTCGAGCTCAAACTTTGAGGGTTTTCTGCATCGTGCTCGATACGCTCAAAGCTGCCGTCTTCACGCAAGCGATTGAGTCCGCCCAGCCAGGTGCCGACCCAGATCGTTCCCGAACTGTCTTCGGCGATCGTGAAGACCTCGTCGCTGCTCAGGCTGTGCGGATTCGTGGCATCGTGCCGGTAGTGCCGGAATCCACCATCGGCAAGCTGCTCATTGAGTCCGGAGGCCTCGCCACCGCACCAGACCCGTCCCTTGCTGTCGATCAACAGCGCCGAGACATCGTTGCTGGCCAGCGATGCGCGGTCTTCGGGGTCGTGTCGCCAGACGCGGAAGTCAACGCCGTCGTAGCGGGCCAAGCCATCACGCGTACCGATCCAGATAAATCCATCGTTGCCTTGGCGCACGCCGTAGACACCGCTTGAAGGCAAACCGTCAGCGGTGCCCAACAACTCGAACCAGGGTTCTGATGGCGGCGGTGCGGCCACTGCCGAAACCGAAAGCAGCCACACTGCGATGAAGATTACGAATCGTTCCATGTGACACCCCTTCTCCGGTTCCTGTCGATGGTGCCACGCAGTCATTGCAATCGACCAGCATGCGGCGTACTCGTGGCACGATAGAATCAAGCGCATGTCTTGATCACGTCTTCCGCTCCGCCTCATCCTGCTCGGCCTGCTGGCCATTGCTGTCATCGTCGTTGTTTGGCTGATGATCGGCATGGTTAATGGCTTGCTCGAGTTTTACGAGCGCCTCGCGGCCCTTCCCCTGCTTCTGCGCGTTCCATTGATCATCATCGTCGCTGCCGCGTTCGGCGCCGCCTGCTGGCTGGCCTGGAAGTTGTTGCGCCCGACCTCGCGGCGCAGTGCCAGACGCAAAGTCGACAGCTTGCCGGATAGACAATCCGTCGAGGCACGCGTGGCGGAGTTGCAGACCCGTGATGCCGATGCCTCAAGTTTGCAGCAGGAGTTGCTGGAACTGGATCGCCGACGCTTGAGTGGCGAATGCCACGTCGCCCTGTTTGGCGAAATCAGCACGGGCAAGTCGAGCCTCATTCGCGTGCTGGCCAGCGAATCTGCGCCAGAGATTGATGTGATTGGCGGCACCACGCGCTGGATCAAGCACTTTCACGGCAGCCTGCCCGATGGCCGCGAGCTGATCTTGGCGGATATGCCGGGCACCGGCGAAGTTTCGGGCAATCAACGCGAGCAGCTTGCCCGCGACGAAGCCCTGCGCGCGCATGCCGTGATCTACTTGGTTTCCTCCGATCTGACCCGCGCTCAGGATGCGGAATTGCGCTGGCTGGCCGATTTTGGAAAACCGTTGATCCTCGCGCTGAACAAGATCGATCGGTTTGATGACAACGAGCGCGGGGAGTTGCTCAGCACCTTCGCCAAACGCTACGACTCGATATGTCGCGCAATCGTTGGCATCAGTGCAGGTGGAATGGAACGTTTCGAGCGGCATCTCGATGATGGTCGGGTCGAACAGATCACCCGCGATCGAGTGGCCGATATCGAGTCGCTGACCCGCGCGCTGACGCAAGTCACCGCAGGCGGCGCAGAAGATCTTGAACCGGCTCGGGAAGCCGCCGTGCTTAGCCGTGTCGATCAGCGCAGCCATGTGCTCGCACAAAGTGTTGCCGTGCGCGAATCCGAGGCCACGGTAATCCGTTACACGCGTCGTGCGGTGGTTGGCGCGATGGCGGCGGTCGCACCGGGCAGCGACATCATCATCCAGGGCGCGCTCGGCACCGCGATGGTGCGTGAACTCGCTCGCATCCACGATGTTCCAGTACGCGAACTCGATGTTGAAAATCTGCTCGCCCGACTCGGCCTGACCCTGCGCAATACCACAGCGATTGTGCTCGCGATTGCCGGTAACGCACTGAAGGCGTTCCCGGGTCTGGGCACACTGGGCGGTGGCGTTTTGCATGCGATCGCCTACGGCCTGGCTTTTGATTCACTCGGCCGTGCCATCGCCCTGACCTTGGCCGAGCATGCTCGGCTCGATCAGGCCGAAGCCGAACAAACCATGCGAACGCTATTGACCGAGCCGAGCCGCGAACGTGTGGAACGCGTTGCGCGAGTGGTCATCGACAGCTTGCGCAAGCGCGATGCCAAGCCTGATGACGACAATTGAGCGAATTGCGATGACAAACCGACTTTCCCATGGGCTGGCTAACGCGCAGCCAATTTGCCAAGCTCAACCAATGCCCCTGCGAATTTTCCATCTGCTCACTCTTGCTCCGCTGTTCGGCTTGGCCGCCAGCCAAACGGGGCACGCGGCCGATCCACAAACCTGGATTCTTGATCCGCTGCATACGCAAATCGTGTTCTTTGCTGATCACCTCGGTTTTTCGCACGGAATCGGTCGGCTCAAGATCAAGCAGGGCTGGTTCCAGTTTGATGCCGATGACTGGTCGAGCGCGCGGGCCGATATCATCATTGATATGCGCTCACTCGACATGGGCAACACTGACTGGACCGAAAAGGTGAGCGGTCATGCCTTTCTCGATACCTCGGATTCGCCGACAGCACACTTCATCGGCAACACGCTGGAAAAGAAATCCGCCCACTCCGGCATATTGCATGGGGAGCTCTGGCTGCGCGGCTCGCACCGGAATATCGACCTTGAGGTCACCTTCAACGGTGAGGGCCGCGATCCATATGCATTCAAAACAAAGGCAGGATTCACCGCCACCACGACACTCAACCGCTTTGATTTCGGCATGACATCATTTCGCGAGGTGGTCGCAGGCCCCGTCGACCTGCGTATCGAGGTCGAAGGTATTCGCAGTCGTCGCCAGGAGATTCCAACCGATGCCACTGAAAAGTAACGACTCGCGCTGGGGCAGCATCGCCCAATGGCTGCATTGGTTGATGGCGCTCGCCATTCTCGGCAATGGTGTGCTTGGCCTGATCATGGTCGACATGTCGCGCGGCATGAGCAAACTCAATATCTTCGCCATCCACAAGTCGGTCGGACTAACCGTGCTCGGCCTGCTCATCCTGCGCGTGTGCTGGCGCATGTTTGATCGCAAACCCCTTGATGAGCCGATGCCGCGTTGGCAACGTCTTGCGGCCCATGCATCGCACGGCGTGCTCTATCTTTTCATGCTGGCGATTCCGCTGAGTGGCTGGGTCTACAACTCGGCACATGGCTATCCACTGCAGTGGTTCAAGTGGTTCAACCTGCCTGCACTCGTGGAAAAAAACGAAGCCATCAGCGACATCGCGGGCGAAACCCATGAAATCCTGTTCTGGGTACTCACGGCCGTGCTCGTCGTACATGTGGGCGGGGCGCTTGTTCATCATGTATTCGAACGCGACAACACCTTGTTGCGTATGCTTCCATTCGCGCGACTGCGCTCGAAAAAATCCGGAGATCGGCAATGAAACTTGTATCCGCACTGCTTGCCCTGTGCGCCATCGGCGGCAACGCGATGGCCGCCGACTATCAGCTTGAGAAAGGCAGCACACTGACCTTCTCGGGCACTTTTCAGGGTGAAAATTTTACCGGTAGTTTCCGCAAGTTCGAAGCACAGATCCGCTACGACTCGACGCATATCGAAAGCGCGAAATTCGATGTCATTGTCGATCTGGCCAGCGTCACCACCGGCGACAAGGATCGCGACGAAGCGCTGTCTGGTGCAGACTTTTTCGATATCGGAAAATTCCCGAATGCGCATTTTGTAACCCGTCAATTCAAACGCTCCGGCGATCAGGTGATTGCCGAAGGCACGCTGACGATCAAGGGCATCAACAAGCCGGTGAATCTCAAGGTGAGCTTTGAATCAAAGGATGCCGGCGGCACGCTCGATATTTCAACCGAAGTCAATCGCCTCGATTTCAACGTCGGCAGCGGTGACTACGCCGACACCTCGACAATCGCGGACAAAGTCGAAATCAAGGGTCACCTCGAACTCGGCGCCAAGCTCTAGGCTCACGACGCCAAGGTGAATCCTTTCGACTCGATGTGGCGACGCCTGCGCGATCAATTCTCGCCAGCGCAAGATGCCGCCCGTGCTGTGCCAGCTAAGGCCGACACGCATCATGGCCAAGCCGAGGAAAGCCTGCGCGCGCTACTCGAAGACCCACAGGTGCCGGCGTCCGTGCGCAGTTCGCTTGCAGCGGATTTCTCTCGCCTTGAAGCGATGCTCGGAAAACTCGAGCGCGATGAGTTGCACCTGGCCGTGTTTGGTCGCGTCAGCGTTGGCAAGTCGGCGCTGGCCAATGCCCTGCTCGGCGAAAATGCATTCGAGGTGGGCGTTTTGCATGGCACCACCCGCGAGGCGACGCCCAAGCCTTGGCAGCAAGTGGCGGGCAGCGGGGTGCATTTGATTGACACACCCGGCATCGACGAACTCGATGGCGAGGCGCGCGAACAACTGGCGGTCGAGGTGGCCGGGATCAGCGATCTGGTTGTCTTCGTCGTCGATGGCGACATGACCACGCGAGAGCGCGATGCGCTGGTGCAGCTCGCGCAAACCGAGCGGCCGTTGCTGCTCGCCCTGAACAAGGCCGATCGCTACGACGAGGCCGAACTCACGCGTCTTCTGACTCGATTGCGTGAGCACGCCGCCGGCCTTGTGCAGCCCGAGGATGTGGTCGCGGTCAGCGCGCAGCCACCGCCGCTGCGCCGTGTTTCGCTGGATGCCGAAGGTCACGAGCAGGTCGAGCTGATTCGCCAGGCGGCCAACATCGATGCGCTTCGAACGCGACTGACTGATGTGCTGACCCGCGAAGGCCGCACCTTGTCGGCACTCAATGCCAGCTTGTTCGCCGGACGATTGACCGATGTGGTTGCCCAGCGCATCGTCGTCGCGCGTTGCGAACTCAGTGCCAAGGTCATCCGCCAATACTGCATCGCGAAAAGTATCGCGGTTGCGCTCAATCCTATTCCAGTCGCCGATCTGCTCGCCGCTGGCGCGCTCGATGCCGCCTTGGTCATGCATCTGGCTCGGGTCTATGGTTTGCCGATCACGCGGCGCGAGGCGGGCGGCTTGATCGCCACCATTTGCGGGCAACTCGCCGCGTTGATGGGTGCAATCTGGGGTATCCATCTGGTTGCCTCGGCACTCAAGGGCATCAGTGCCGGTCTCTCGACCGTGCTGACCGCGACCGCCCAGGGAGCGCTGGCCTGGTATGCCACCGAGATCGTCGGCCGCGCCGCTGATCGTTATCTGGCCGCCGGAAAATCGTGGGGCGAACTAGGTGCCAAGCGTGTGGTCAGCGACATCGTCGCCAGCCTCGATCGCGATTCCATCCTGCGCGAGGCCCGCGTCGAGATCCAGCGTCGTTTGCGCAGTTCGGAAACAGCAGAGAGTGAGCGATAAGCGCACTTCGTAGGAGTCCCGCCAGGGGCAAGCTTTTTCGTGAATTTCTGGAGAGCTCGCCCCTGACGGGGCTCCTACAAAAGGCCATTCCCGCTAGTCGCCGAGCGTTTGACATTGACTGATGCACGAGGCCCAAAACTCCGCCACGCGCTCAACATCAAAAGGCCAATCAAGCTCTCGCTCACTTGTCACATCACGCAGCACGGGCACGCGCATCCCATAGCAGGCTTCCAGCTCCGCGTTGTCATCGATCCAGACACTGCCGAAATCAGGCGCATTGGCCTGGGCCAGAATCGCCACCGCCTCATCGCAAAGTTGGCAATCATCGCGCTGGTAGAGAATCCAGCGATTCGGCTCGGAAACGCTCATCTCCATTCGATCCGCTCAAGAACTTGGTCGCGTTCAGGGTGCGCATTCCAAAGCTCGGCCATGCTTCGGCCGCTGTGAGGATGTCGCGCATCAGGTGCGATTTCAGCGAGTGGCGCGAGCACGAAAACGTGTTTGAGTTCGTCGCGCGGAATCTGCAAGTGGCCCGGACCATCGACGATCAGATCGCCGAACAAAATGATGTCGATATCGAGCGTACGGCTTGAGTAGCGTTCGACATCACGACGCCGCCCATGGCGATCTTCCAGCGCATGCAGCCAGTCATCGAGCTCCTGCGGCGACCAGTCAGTATCCAGACCAAGTGCCAGATTGAGAAAGGCTGGGCCCTCAAAGCCGACCGCTTCAGTGCGAATCAACCGGGAGACAAGCAGATTGCCAAACTGCGCATGCAAGGCGTCGATCGCCGCGCGTAAATAGTGCTCCGGCTCGATGTTCGAACCGAGACTCAGATAGACACGCCTCATGCACGCGGCCCCTCGACTTGCAGATCACGCCGGGCGACGGCCAACATCGCCTCACGCAAGTCTCCGCCGGCAGGCCTCTGATATAGGCGCAAGCCGAACTCGGGAAGGATCGCGATCAAGTGATCGAAGATATCCGAGACGATGCCTTCGTAGTCGCTCCATGCCGTGGTATTGGTAAAACAATACAGCTCCATCGGGATGCCTTCGCCCTTGGAATCGAGCTGGCGAACAATCAGGGTCATGTCCTGACGGATACCGGGATGGGTCTTGAGGAAGTTCAAAGTATAAGCGCGCAAGGTGCCGAGATTGGTCAGACGCTGTTGGTTGAGCGGGAATTTTCCTGCATCGCCAAGATCCAGATTGAAGCGTGAAACCTCGCTCGATTTGTTTGCCAGATAATCACGCAAGACCAGTGATTCGGTCATTCGGGAGACATCCTCCTCGCCCAGAAAATGCACGCTGCCCGCATCGATCAACACCGATCGCTTGATCCGCCGTCCGCCGGCCTCGGACATGCCGCGCCAATTCTTGAACGGATCGGTGATCAGTTTCCAGGTTGGAATGGTGGTGATGGTCTTGTCCCAGTTCTGCACCTTGACCGTATGCAGGGCGATATCAATGACACCGCCGTCGGCGCCCGAACCAGGCACCTCGATCCAGTCACCGACCCGCAACATGTCGTTGGAGGTCAATTGCACCCCGGCAACCAGACCGAGAATGGTGTCCTTGAATACCAGCAGCAGGATCGCCGAGAGCGCGCCCAGTCCGGACAACAGGATCAACGGCGAACGATTGATCAGAGTCGAGATGATCACCACCGCACCGATGATGAAAATCGCGATCTTGAGAAACTGGATATAGGTTTTGATCGAACGCGTGCCGTTGCTGGCGCGCTTGTAGATAACTTCCAGCGCATTCAGCGTTGCCGAGATCGCCAGAATCAGAAACAGGATCGTTCCGGCGAGAGCGACGCTGCGGATCAGTGCATCAAGCTCATCGGGGAGATTCGGAACAAAGCCGATACCGAATTGGATCACAAGCGTCGGTACGATGTGCGAAAGGCGCCGCAACGCGCCGTGTTCCACCCAGATGTCGTCCCAGGTCCACGCCGTGTGCGCCGCCAATGCTCGAAATCCGCGAACCAGCAAGCGCCGGGCCACGGTTGCCGCCAACCACGCCAGCAGTAGCAAAGCGGAGAGTCCGCCGATCATTTGTGCCTGAGGCTGCATCAGCCATTGCATGATTGCTTGCACGCCCTACCTCTCTATGATGTGGACCATTGGTTCAGAAATTGACTATCGCCGCGAGCGCAAGCCGTGTCTACAATGCGGCCCCGGTTCGATTGCAGCTTCAACGATGACTTATTGTGTGGGAATCCATGTCGATGGCGGCCTCGTGCTGGCCTCCGACACGCGCACCAGCTCCTCATTCGACGATGTGCGCACGCACGGCAAGATGCACGTGTTTGAAAAGCCGGGCGAATGCGTATTCGTACTCATGTCAGCCGGCAACCTTGCCACGACCCAGGCCGTCATCGCCACCCTGCGCCGCGATATCGAGAACCCTGATTCGGAGTTCAGCCTGTTCAAGGCCGCGCGAATGTATGAAGTAGCCGACTATATCGGCAAGGTGTTGGTCGACAATCAGACCCAGGTCGGCGACAAGGCTCAGCAGAGCGGCGTAAGCCTCGAAGCGAGCCTGATTCTCGGTGGCCAGATCGCAGGCGGTGAAGCGGCGTTGCGCCTGATTTATCCGTTGGGCAACTGGATCAACGATTCGCCCGAAACCCCGTATCTGCAGATTGGCGAAGCCAAATATGGCAAGCCGATTCTCGAACGCATCATTGATCGCGACACTTCACTCGAAAATGCGGCGCGTTGTGCCTTGGTCTCGATCGATTCAACCATCCGCTCGAATGTTTCGGTCGGCCTGCCTATCGATCTCGTCATCATCCGCGACGGTGAATTTCGCGTCGGCCGGCAAGTTCGCATCGATGAGGACACGCAGTTCTACATCGACATTCGTCAGGCTTGGGCACAAAAACTCACCGAAGCGGTTTACACGCTGCCGGCGTTTCCGTGGGAAACGACTTCCTGAAACGCTTTATCGCCCAGGTAAAATCCTGATATGTGCCCGGCTTTCCTGATCAGCTGACGTCGGATTGATACCGCAGGCTGGTCTCTCAAGCCCGCTCACGCTCAATCTGCACGCCGACCGACTTGGCCCCAGTTACCGCACCCGGCTTGGCCAGGCGCAAGCGCACGTGCTGCACAGCGAACTCGTCGAGAATGATCGCCGCGCAACGCTCGGCGAGGGTTTCGACAAGCTGGCAATCGGCCGCCTCGACAAAAGCGATCAAGCGTTTTGAAACGGCCTTGTAGTCGAGCGTGTCGTCAATGACATCGCTCGCCGCTGGACGCGTATTGTCGAAACGCATCTCGATATCCAGCGCAACGATCTGGCGAATGCGCCGCTCCCAGTCATAGATGCCGATAACGGTTTCGATACGCAGATCTTCGATGAAAACGATGTCCATGGCTAAGATTCGACTCGGTTGACGGCGGAATATGTGTGCGGCTTGATCAAGCCAGTGGCGGCAGGGTTTCCAGATCCCAGCGCGGAAATACCTTGATCTGAGGATCATTGTGCTGGCCGGCATTGAGTCGGATCGACCCAGCCAAGGCGATCATCGCACCGTTGTCGGTGCAGAATTCGAGGCGCGGGAAATAGCTCTTGAAGCCATCTTTGGCCGCTGCAATGGCCAGCTGCGCGCGCAATCGTCGGTTCGCGCCGACGCCGCCGGCGATGACCAACCGCTTGGCGCCAGTCGCCTGCATGGCACGTCGGCATTTGATGACCAGCGTTTCAACAATGGCTTCCTCGAAATCGCGGGCGATCGAGGCGCGCGTTGAATCGCTCTGATCGCTGCGCTGCCAAGCCAGCAAAACCTGGGTCTTGAGACCCGAAAAGCTGAAATCGAGACCGGGACGATCAGTCATCGGCCGAGTGAATCGAAACGTTCCCGGCTCGGAGGTTTCGGCCAGTTTGGCCAGGGTTGGGCCGCCGGGATAGGGCAAACCCATCATTTTCGCGGTTTTGTCGAAAGCTTCGCCAGCGGCATCATCAAGCGTGTCGCCGAGCAGCCGATAACGCCCAATCGCCTCGACTTCAATCAACATTGAATGCCCACCGGAGACCAGCAAGGCCACAAAAGGCGGCTCGGGCGCATCGTCTTCAAGCATCGGCGCGAGCAGGTGACCTTCCATGTGATGCACACCGATCGCCGGAATTTCCAGCGCCCAAGCCATCGCGCGGGCAGCAGCGGCACCCACGAGCAGCGCGCCAACCAAGCCGGGACCAGCCGTGTAGGCAATGCCGCCGAGGTCTTTGATGCGCAAATTGGCCTCAGCCAATGTCTGGCGAATCAGCGGCAGCAGCTTGCGCACGTGGTCGCGCGAGGCCAGTTCCGGCACCACGCCGCCATAATCGGCGTGCAATTGGATCTGGCTGTACAACGCGTGCGCGAGCAGGCCACGCTTGGCGTCATACACCGCAACCCCGGTTTCGTCGCAGGAACTTTCGATGCCGAGCACCGGAACAGGTTTTGCATTGCTGGTTTGCATGAAATAGAATGCGCGGCTAGCCCGAGAGCCCGGGTGTCAAGTTTAACAGCGGAGAGACTATGCCAAGCGTCAAAGTTCGCGAGAACGAACCTTTTGAATTTGCCCTGCGCCGCTTCAAGCGCACCTGTGAAAAAGCCGGCGTGCTGGCTGAAGTGCGCAAGCGCGAGTTCTACGAAAAGCCGACCCAGGAACGCAAGCGCAAGCGCGCGGCTGCGGTCAAGCGTCACCTGCGTCGCGTCGGTCGCGATGTGACCAAGCGTCAGCGCATGTATTGATCAATCGGTTGCGTGATCACCTCGGTGATCCGCACAACCGATTGATCGCGCAATCAGCCTTACGCTGATTGCGCAACATCCGGGCTGAAACTTTCGGCCGGCTCTGCCCACGCAGCGCCGGCCGTTTGTGTTTGTGCTGAGCGGGGCTACGATGCGGAAACCAGCTCGCAGCAAACTTCCGATCGTGACGAGCGCAGTCTTTTCTGAATGGCTCAAAATCCGTTCAGATTATTTTTGTCTCGGCAGATCAACCATTTGGACACACCCTTTCGATCGGCTCAGAGTGAACGGCTGAGGGTAATCAGACGTTACCTGGATCGATCAACAGCAAACGAGGTGCATGATGTCACTCAAGCTTCGCGTTACCGATGACATGAAGGCCGCGATGCGCGCAGGCGAGAAGGATCGCCTCGGCGTCATCCGCCTGATCCTGGCCGCAATCAAGCAACGCGAAGTCGACGAGCGTATCGAGCTTGATGATGACCAGGTGCTCGCCATCCTCGAAAAAATGCTCAAGCAGCGCCGCGATTCCATCGATCAGTTCAGCGCAGCCGAGCGCGAAGATCTGGCCGCCATCGAGCGCGCTGAAGTCGAGGTCATCCAGACCTATCTGCCGGCGCCGCTTTCCAGCGAAGAACTCGATGCGATCGTGACCAAGGCCATCACTGATTCCGGCGCGACCAGCGCCCGCGAAATGGGCAAGGTGATTGGTCTGGTCAAACCCCAGGTCACCGGCCGCGCCGACATGGGTCAGATTTCGGAGCTGATAAAGGCAAAGCTGGCGGGCTGATGGCTTCCTTCTCCTCTTGGTAGGAGGAACCGCCCTTCCCGCCCCCGTTTGAGCTTGAAGAATGGCCGGCCGAATTCCCGAACACTTCATTGACGACCTGCTAACTCGCATCGATATTGTCGATGTGATCCAGGAGCGGGTGACGTTAAAAAAAGCCGGGCGCGACTGGTCAGCGCGGTGTCCTTTTCACGACGAGCGCTCGCCTTCCTTCACGGTCAGCCCAGCCAAGCAGTTCTACCACTGCTTCGGTTGTGGCGCGCACGGTAGCGCGATTCGCTTCCTGATGGATTACGACCGCCTCGAATTCCCCGACGCGATCGAAGAACTCGCCGCGCGTGCCGGTCTCAAGGTCGAGTACGAGGGAAGACAGCGCCAAGCCCCGCGTGAAGATGTCAGCGATCTCTACACGCTGCTCGATGCGGCGGCAACGTTCTATCGCGAGCAACTCGAACGAAATCCAGCGGCACGCGAATACTTCAGCGGGCGCGGACTCGACGACGACACGCTCAAGCGCTTCAATCTTGGCTTTGCACCGAATCAGTGGGATGCGTTGAAGAGCGCGCTCGGCACAAATCCGCAGCGCCTCGCCCTGCTCGACAAGGCCGGCATTCTTTCCAGGGGCGATCGCGGCAACCAATACGACCGATTCCGCGATCGCGTGATGTTTCCGATTCTCGATCGACGTGGACGCACGATTGCATTTGGCGGCAGGATTATTCCCAGCGATCGTGCTGATGGCGAAGAACAAGAAGCGGACATTTCTGCCCGCACGTCTGACAAAGGTCTCGGCCCGAAATATCTGAATTCTCCTGAGACCCCGCTTTTCCACAAAGGCCGCGAGTTGTTCGGCTTGTGGCAAGTCCGCGATGCAAACCAGAAAATTTCGCGCTTGCTCGTGGTCGAAGGTTATATGGATGTGATCGCCCTGCACCAATACGGCATTACTCAAGCGGTTGCCACGCTCGGCACGGCAACCACCAGCGACCACGCCGAAATTCTTTTCCGCAATTCTGCGGATGTTTACTTCTGTTTCGATGGTGACCGCGCTGGCCGACAAGCGGCTTGGCGCGCGGTCGAATCGGTGCTGCCGCGGATGCGTGATGGTCGCCAGGCTTGGTTCTTGTTTGTACCGGATGGCGAAGATCCCGATTCGCTGATCCGTGGCGAAGGACTCGATGGCTTCGAGCAGCGGCTCAAGCTGGCGACACCGCTCAGCGAATTCTTCTTCTCCGAAACGTCCAAGGATGTGAACCTGTCGAGCCTCGATGGCAAGGCGCGACTCGCAGAGCGCGCGCGGCCGATGATCGGTCAGATCCCGGATGGCGCCTTTCGCGACCTGATGTTTGGCGAACTTGAGCGCTTGAGCGGCACGAAGACTATGCAACCGGGCGGCACGGGGAACGTGGGCTCTCAAGCTCCGACGCGCGCCAGCGGCGGCCGTCCGGCGCAGCGCTCACTCGTGCGCACTGCCGTCGCCCTGCTCGTTCAATCGCCGAGCCTGTCTGCCGATATCGAGCCGCCTTGGGCGTTTTCCGAACTGCGACAGCCGGGCATCCCGTTGTTGATCGAGTTGATCGGGTTCTGCCGCGATCGACCTTCAGTGACTACCGGCTCTCTGCTTGAACACTTTGCCGAACGTGAAGAAGCGGGGGCTTTGAACAAACTGGCGACCATGGATCTGCTTGTCGATCCTGCTCAGGCGCGCACCAACTTCCTCGGTGCGCTTGCGCAATTGGACGTCCAGACGTCCCAACAGCGTCTCGATGATCTGATTGCCCGCCAGGTCAATGGCGAATTATCCGGCGCGGAGCGCGACGAACTTCGGCAGCTTATGGTTAATAAACCAGCGCATCGTCCAAAGCAGCAATAGGCGGATAGCATGGGCGTCGCGGCGTTCGCCCCAGCTGCTGGCTTGTTGCAACCTGTTGATGCCTAGGTAAAAAATAGTAGAACGCCAGTCAGCAGTACGCATTCATGACGTATCGCAATCATTTTTTTACCCAATCACTTTTCAAATTCTGAGCTCTGAAGCAATGGCTTGCTGCGCGGCGACGCCCGAAGTTGGCCGGCACAGTCGCTTGACAACAACGCTATCGATCAGCTCAACTTGCTGCATGCGCACAATTATTATGATGACGACGATGACTACGCCCATTCGGGTGCGGTCCGTCGTGCGCTGCTAGTTTTTCGCACTGACCCCGCAGCCCGACAAGGCTGAGGGGTGTTTGATCCCCGCAAGCCCTGGAAAGCGCGGAGCCACCCACCGGAGGCCCGATGAGCCCGTTTGCAACATTGTCAGCCACGCTTGCTGCTACGCGTCACAACATTGCCAAGCCTTCTGAGCGCAGCTCTCAACCGGTCGTTGCGCACAAGTTCGGTGGCTCTTCGCTAGCCAATGCGGACTGCTTTCGGCGGGTTTCCTCGATTCTTCTTGACTGCGACGATCTCACCCAGATCACCGTGGTT
Source organism: Lysobacterales bacterium (assembly GCA_038233665.1). Classification (GTDB taxonomy): domain Bacteria; phylum Pseudomonadota; class Gammaproteobacteria; order Xanthomonadales; family Rhodanobacteraceae; genus Dokdonella. Next base: position 63,557 of record JBBSVJ010000001.1, on the reverse strand, counting down.
TCGGCCATGCAAGGGGTGACCAACCAGCTGATTTCGATCAGCCACTTGGCCGCCTGCAAAGATCCAGCTTGGCAGACGCAATGGAGCGAATTGCGCGAGCGCCATTTGCAGACCGCAGTTGACTTGCTTGGCGAGTCTTCGGGCGCGGTTCGAGTTTGGCTGGAAGCTCGCTGCGCGGATCTCGCCGATCAGCTCAAGGCGCTGGCCATCCTCGGCATTCCCGCGCGCGAGGCACTCGATGCCATCCAGGGTCTGGGCGAAGTCTGGGCGGCCACGTTGTTGCGTGCGCATATCGAATCACTGGGGGAAGATTGCGCTCTACTCGATGCGCGCGAGATTCTGGTTGTCAGTCACGTTGAGCTCGGTGTCGCGGTGGATTGGCAGGTCAGCGCCGCGCGACTCGCAGAGTGGCGCAGCCGTCATCCGCAACGCCGGATCATCATTACCGGCTTTGTCGCCGGTAATGGCGACGGCAGGCCAACGACGCTGGGTCGCAACGGCAGTGATTTTTCGGCAGCGATTTTTGCGGCATTGTTCGATGCCTGCGAGCTGCATATCTGGACCGATGTCGATGGCGTGCTTTCAGCCGATCCACGTCTCGTTCCGGAAGCCATTTCGCTGGGTGCCTTGTCCTACGAGGAAGCCTGTGAACTCGCCTACTTCGGCGCCAAGGTAATTCATCCGCAGACGATGTTGCCGGCCATGGCGCTCGGACTGCCTATCCATATCCGCAATACGTTCAAGCCGTCGCATCCCGGAACGTGTATCTCACGCCGGGGTGAATCGGGCGAGGGTCCCGTGCGCGGCCTTTCACTGGCCGATCAGTTGGCCATCATCAATGTCGAAGGCGCCGGCATGATCGGTGTTCCCGGCACCGCCGAACGCGTGTTCGCGGCTCTACGCGATGCGAAAGTGTCCGTGGTGATGATTTCCCAGGGCTCGTCGGAACATTCGATCTGCCTGGTCGTTCGAGGCGCCGATTGTGCGCGTGCCGAGGTCGCTCTGGATGCCGTGTTCGGACGCGAACTGAGCTCGGGCCAGATTCAGGCGATCACGGTCACGCGCGACATCAGCGTGCTCGCCGCGGTGGGTGATGGCATGGCTGGATCGCCCGGCGTCGCAGCACGTCTGTTTGCCACCTTGGGCCGCGCCCAGGTCAACATCCGCGCGATTGCCCAGGGTGCCTCGGAACGCAACATCTCGGTCGCACTGGCCAGTGCCGATGCCGCGCGCGCCCTGCGTGCGGCGCACGCCGGATTTTGGCTGTCGCCACAGACCTTGTCAGTAGGCGTGATCGGCCCCGGCAATGTTGGTCGCGCCTTGCTCGATCAGTTGCGCGAAGCGATTCCGCGGCTTCGCCGCGAAGCCAATCTCGACTTGCGCGTTCGTGCGATCACCTCAAGCCGCAAGCTGTTGATCAGCGAACGTGGCGATCTTTCCGCCGATTGGTCGACACAGCTCGCATCAAGTGAACTGTTGTCGGATTTAAGCCGATTCACCGATCACGTCCATGCCGCTCATTTGCCGCATGCCGTCATCATCGACTGCAGTGCCAGCGATGACGTCGCTTCGCATTATCCGGCCTGGCTTGGCGCAGGCATTCATGTGATTACGCCGAACAAACAGGCCGGCTCCGGCCCACTCGCGCGTTGGCAGGCGATTCGCGATGCGCGCCTCTCGGGCGGTGGGCGCTGGCGTTATGAGGCGACCGTTGGTGCCGGTTTACCGGTGATCTCGACCCTGCGCGATTTGATAGACACGGGCGATTCGTTGCGGGTGATCGAGGGAATCCTCTCGGGCACCCTGGCGTGGTTGTTCAATCGCTTCGATGGCAGTCAACCGTTTTCCGCGCTGGTTCGCGAAGCGCTCAAACTGGGCTATACCGAGCCGGATCCACGCGATGATTTGTCTGGCCTCGACGTGGCGCGAAAGCTGGTAATTCTTGCGCGAGAGGCGGGTCAATCCATTGAACTGAGCGATGTTGACGTACAAGGCCTGGTGCCGCCGGAGTTGCTTGCGCTGGACAAGGACGCCGCCATCGCAGCACTCGATTCACTCGACAGCGCGATGGCTGAAAAACTCGAAGCGGCGCAGTCAAGAAATTGTGTACTGCGCTATGTCGCTCGCCTCGACGGCGAAGGCAAGGCCAGCGTCGGCCTGGTTGAATTGCCGGATACGCATGCGTTTGCCAATCTGCGCCTGACCGACAACAGCGTTCAGTTCACAACGCATCGATACGCTGAAAACCCGTTGATCGTTCAGGGGCCGGGCGCAGGACGCGAGGTCACGGCAGCCGGAATCTTCGCCGACCTGTTGCGTCTTGGTTCGGCACTCGGAGCACGCTTGTGAGTTCGGTAACCGCCTTCGCCCCGGCCAGCATTGGCAATGTTGCAGTCGGTTTCGACATTCTGGGTCAGAGCATTGCCGGTATTGGCGATCGCGCCACGGTGCGGCGCACCGACGAGCTTGATGTGCGTATCGACGCGATCAGAGGTTGCGTGCGCAATCTGCCGACCGATGCTATGCACAACACCGCGGGCCGTGGCTTGATCGCCATGCGCGAAGCGCTGAACCTTCCGTTCGGCTTTGCCATTGAACTCGACAAGGGCATCGCCCTGGGTTCGGGCATGGGTGGCTCCGCGGCTTCGTGTGTCGCGGCCTTGGTCGCCGCGAATGCCTTGTTGGATCGGCCGCTCGCGCCGGAACAACTTTATCCTTTTGCCCTCGATGGCGAGGCGGTATCGAGTGGCAGCCGACACGGCGACAACGTCGGGCCGATGCTGCTCGGCGGTCTCGTGCTGGCCGCCCACGGACACCTGCTGCGAATCGAGGTGCCAAACGAATGGTTTAGCGTCATTGTGCATCCCGACGTCGTACTTGAAACGCGGCAGTCGCGCGACGCCTTGCACGGCACTTATGCGCTTGCAGAATTTGTCGAGCAAAGCACCAATCTCGCACTCGTTCTCAGCGGCTGCCATCGCGGTGATACCCACCTTGTTCGTGCGGGCCTTGCCGACGTGCTGGTCGAGCCACGCCGTGCGCCGTTGATCCGCGGCTTCCATGCGGTCAAGGATGCCGCGCTGGAACACGATGCCATGGGCGCATCCATATCGGGCGCCGGGCCGAGCGTGTTTGCCTGGTTCGAGAACCGCGCACAGGCCGAGATTGCCGCACCATCGATGTGCGCCGCGTTTGAACAGGCTGGCTTCAACTGCAGCGCGTTTCTATCACCGATCAATGGGCCGGCCGCTGCGGTGCTGGCATGAAATACGTCAGCACGCGCGATCGCAACGCCGCCGATGGCGTCAACTTGAGTAGCGCGCTGCTCGCCGGATTGGCCACCGATGGCGGCTTGTATGTTCCGCAACGGTTGCCTCAGTTTTCAACCGATGACTTTGATGGGCTGGAATCCATCGCCGGCATTGCCTCACGACTGCTGCAGCCTTTCTTTGCCGACGATCCATTGGCCAGCGAACTCCCAGCGATCTGTACCGAGGCGTTGGATTTCCCGGCGCCGCTGAAACCGCTTGGCCTCGATCAAACCAGCATCCTCGAGTTGTTCCATGGCCCGACGGCTGCATTCAAGGATTTCGGCGCGCGTTTTCTGGCCCAGTGCATGCAGCGCCTTCGCACACCCGAGCAAGCGACGCTGACGATACTTGTAGCGACCTCGGGGGATACCGGTGCTGCAGTCGCCGCCGCCTTTCATGGACTGGCCAACTTGCGCGTGGTCGTGCTGTATCCGGATGGACGCGTGTCACCGCGTCAGGCTCATCAACTTGGCTGCTTCGGCGACAACATCACCACGCTTCGGGTTGCCGGCTCATTCGATGATTGCCAGCGTCTGGTCAAGAAAGCATTGGCCGATCGCGAGTTACAAGCGCAGATCCCTTTGAGTTCTGCGAACAGCATCAGTCTCGGCCGCTTGATGCCGCAGATGTCGTACTACGCATGCGCCGCTTTGGCACATTGGCGTGGCACCGGGGAGTGTCTGAATTTCGTTATTCCAACGGGTAATCTCGGCAATGCGATGGCCGCTATTCTGGCCCGCGCTTGCGGCTTGCCGATCGGTGAGATCGCCCTCGCTACCAATGCCAATCGCGCGTTACCCAAATTCTTTGCCGGCGCTGACTATGTGCCAGAAGAGAGCGTGGCGACCCTGGCCAACGCGATGGATGTCGGCGCACCGAGCAATTTCGAACGCTTGTGCTGGCTCTATCCGGATGCGCCTTTGCTACGCACGGCATTCACGGTGGACGCCGTTGAAGACGACTCCATTCGAGCAACAATCAGATCAGCGGCATTTGCCTATGGCGAGGTGCTTTGTCCGCACAGCGCATGCGCCGCGAGCGTTCTCGAACATCTCCGCCGCCAAGGTGTCGCCGGCCACTGGGCAATAGTCGCGACCGCGCATCCCGCCAAGTTCGAGCAGATCGTAGAGCCGCTGATCGGTCGTCAGATCGAGCCTCCCGAGGCGCTCGCCAGATTGCTCTCGCGTCCGGCATCAGCCGCGCCGATGGCAGCTAGCTACGTCGCCCTGCGGCAGCTGCTGACAAGCAGAGACTTCGCGAGAGGCAGCCTTGAAACGTGAAAATCAGGACTTCCTCGGCGCGTCATCTGGCTATTCATAACAGCAGACGCACTCAGCTGGATCAGCTCCAAAACGATCATTAGAGGATTCGAACACGCAAGCCTTTGTTATGAAAACGTTTTTTCACCAACCAGTGGCGCGACGCGCACAAAGCTTGAGCCATTGCAAGCTGGCATCATGGAATTTTCACCGAGCCCAGTCGCTTTGTAGAACAATCCTCTGTACAGTACGCGAACTGTGTTTGCCAGGGTCACTGTGAATCGTGGCCCGATGTCGTCGAATTTCACGATTCCATCGTTCCGATTGCGCGCTCCTTAGCAACCTCAGTCTCGTCCCCAGGGAGTTCCCGGGAGCGTGAATACCATTTCATTTGAGTTGTTAGGAGTTAGATATGTCCAATCGCCAAAACGGTACCGTCAAGTGGTTCAACGATGCCAAAGGCTTCGGCTTCATCACGCCGGAAAGCGGCCCCGACCTGTTCGTGCATTTTCGCTCGATCCAGGGCAGCGGCTTCAAGTCACTGCAGGAAGGCCAGCGCGTGACGTTTGTCGCCGTGCAGGGTCAGAAGGGCATGCAGGCTGACGAAGTTCAGGTTGCCTGAACCTCGCGCCATTGTTTGACCAAGACCCCGGGTGGAAACACCCGGGGTTTTTTATTGCCATGGATGGCATGTATGCCTGAAAAGCAGGAGCAGTTTCAGGCGATTGCCATGGATGGCAAGTACACCTGAATTGCAGGAGCAAATTCAGGTGTTGCGGAGGATCGCATCGACCCCTCAATTGCAAAAGCAAATTGCAGGCGTTGCTAAGGATCGCATCGACCCTAAATGCAGGATCAAATTAAGGCGTTGCGAACGATCGCATCGACCCCTCAATCGCAAGTGCAATTGCAATTGCACGCGTCGCCATGAACTTGCTCCGCATCAAACCAAACCTCAGCCAAGCTTGTCGACCGCGATCGATCTCACAACATCTCGAATCCATCAACAAAGATCACATCATTGCTCGACATGCACATGCCGGGCACTTGGGCGTGGGTGATACGGATATCGTCGATCCACCAACCGTCTGCGGTCACTCCGCCATCGGTGCTGAAGCGCCAGCGCAACTGAATCGTTTGTCCGGCATAGGCGGATAGATCAAATTGCTGTGCAGACCAATCCAGGTTCGCAGCGTTGGTGCCGGAATAATTACCGCTGTTGGTCGGTAGACCACAGGCGTTCGTGTTGTTGCCGTTGAAGCTCGCCGGATAGCCACCAATCGGCGCAATCGTCGACCAATCCTGTCCACCATTGCTCGATATCTGCACGACGCCGCCGTCGTAACCGGCTTCGATGCCGTAGCGGGTCCAGAATTCCATCATCGAGTTTTGTCCCGCGCTCAGCGAGATTGGCCCACTCCCGATCGACAGACATTCAGAGTTGTTGTAGCCGGAGAAATAGCTGCGTGCTCCGCTGTGCGCCTGGCTGTCGACAATTTCCCAAGCCACGTGCGCCGGTGCCGTCGGTTGCCTCACAAGCGGGGTTTCTCCGACGCCAGAAAGCATGGCCGTTCCGGTTTCCGCGCCGCTGAAATAATCACCATCACTGATCGGACCCGTCGCACGAGCGCTCAAGCGCACGCTGTTGCCATCCATGCTGCCATTGCCGGTATCGGTAGCGCGAACGACATAGGTGTAGTCGACACCGGCGGCGATCGCTGTATCCGTCCATGAAAGGCCGGAAACCGACGAACTCACCTGATCGGCCGGAGCCGGCGTAAATCCCGCATCCTGCGATCGGTAAACGCTGAAGCTCGCACCGGCACCGCAATACGAGCTCGCGGATTGCCAGCTCAGATCGAGAGCACACGATGAAGTTGCGGCAGACTGCAGGCTGAAAATCCCATCGAACGCCGGCGCTGCGGTACAGGTTCCCGTCGTGCTTGCTTCGACGCAAGCACTGGCTGCCGCCGAGCATTCACCCGATGCGGCCACACTGCGAACACGATAGCCGTAAGTCACCGTTCCCGAGGCCGAGGTATCGCTGAAACTCGTACCACTCAATCCGCTGGTGATGGTCTCGACCGCGCTGCCGCTGCATCCGCCAACAATCCGATCAATCGAGTAGCTGGCGCCTGGCGTTGTCGTCGGGCTCCAGCTGAGATCGATCCGATGGTCGCCGTTGCCAACCGCGCTCAGGCCACTTGCCGGTAGCGGCGCTCGACACAACTCAGGCTGCAACAAAAACAATCCGCGGTTGATATCACTGACGCCGACCACACCACTCGCATAGAACGGATAGTTGCTCCATGCGCCTTCGAAATCGGCACTGTCACTCTCCGGATGGGTATCGAAAAACGCAGCTTCAGTCAAAACGTCACTGTCGATCTTGGACAGATCGAGAATGCGCAAACCGGCTTGGTAATTCGATTCGTAAGCGTAGCCTTCATGGATATAGAGGTTGTGGTCAATGGCTTTGGTTGGGCCGTCATAGGTGAAATCGACGTGAGGAGCGTCGAGATCCTGCACATCCCAGACATAAGTTCGCGTGTTGTGTCCGTCGTTCTGTTCGTCGAGCTCGTCATCGAACAGCATGTAGCGTCGATCGTCACTGAGCCAGCCTTGGTGCGCGTAACCGGAGCCGCTATAACCGGTGCGTGAAATCTGTACCGGACTTGCCTTGTTGCTCACATCGACAATCGTCAACGTGTCCTCGTTTGCGGCGAAACAGACTTCATGGCCGAGATAATCGGCATCGGGGCCGTCGTAGTTGATGCACTGGGCATCATGGGTGTAGCCATCCGCGCTGAAACATCCGACAAATGCCGGAACCAGCGGATTCTGCATGTTGATCATGTGCAGGCCTGCATTGCACTGTTGCGTACCCTGACGCGATCCGACTGCGTAGACGAAACCGGAGGACTCGTTGACGACAATGTCATGCGCACGCCCGAAGTTGCCATACCACGCATCCTCGGAAAAGGTGATTGGCGGCGTGATCACATCACGCAGATGGTGCAGGTCGAAAATCTGCATGCCGTGGTTCTGCGCTTCGGAAACGATCAGCGCGTAATGACCAAAGGTCTTGATGTCACGCCAGAGTGAGTTGACGCTGTGGGTTGGAAGGTTGCCCAGGCGCAGGGGATTTTGCGGATCAGAAATATCAACGAAAGCCGTGCCGTTGTTGAGGCCGATCAGCGCATATTCCTTGCCGGAATCGGGATCGGTCCAGCCCCACATATCGTTGCCATTGCCCGAGACCGTCGTGCCGAGTTGGAGCAGGTCGAGATGGCCAAGCAGGTCAACATGGCTGCAGGCATAACCCTCGGCAACACCATCGATGCACTCGCCAGCATGGCGGGTAGCAGCGTGCCCATTCAGGCTAAGCAACACGATGAGAAAGGCAAAGGCAACTCTTGATCCTGCAGTCATGCGCAAATTCCCTGAATAATCATCCGGGCAAACTAGCACATCGATCAGATCGCCCTTGCGCTGTTGGCCAGTTCGCCTGTGGCGACCCAGACAATCCAGGCTTTCGTCGAGCCGAATCTTCAGCTCAAATCTGGATTAGCCGACTGCAAACCCGATGGGATCGTTGCTTCAAGCAGCAACTAAGCGCAATGGCCCAACCCGCTTATTCGTTAGAAATGCAGTTAATCGCGGTAGTTCTTCTTCAGAAAATCCGATCTGCAGACAAAAAGAAGCCCGGGCATGCCCGGGCTTCAAGTTTCACGCTTTGGTTGTGACGATTACTGGCGCTTCACCGCTACGGTGATATGTGCCGGCGGAGCGTCATTATTGCTCTCGGTGAACTTGACCTCACCGAACGCAATACCCGTTGTCGCTGCAGTCGTTGTCGCAGTAATCAAGATCGTCTGCGTCTCTGCCGCACCTGGTGCTGCCGTGCTTTCGAAATTACCGGTAAAGATATGCTCGGGGTCTTGAACACCGGCACCGGTAAACGCGAACGTGCTCGGGCTGACCGTTACCACCACGCCAGGCGGCTGATCCACGCTGACATTCCAGGTGGTCGGACCGGAAGCCGTGTTACGCAGGGTACGCACCCACGTGTAGACCGGTGAGACGGCCGAAAGTCCGGTGACGCGAACGGAAGGAAGGTTCAATTCCTTGACGTTGATCGAACCACCCGATGGATTGGCCGCCAGGAAGTTGGCGAATGTCTCATCCATCACGAAGCCCGCATGCGGCGCAGCTGTCAGATCCACACGACCGCTGCCGATATCATCCACGTTCCAGGGTGTGCTTTGGTTTTCTTGCGTTCCGGTCAGCTTGGCCGTCAGCAACAGCGCGGATTTGACTTCGGTTGGTGTCCAGTCCGGATTGACCGCACGCACCAGGGCCGCCGATCCCGCCAGATGTGGGCTCGACATCGAGGTACCGCTAATCGTGAAGTAGTTGCCGTCGGCGGCACGCCCAGCCGCGTAGATATTGACGCCAGGTCCGGTGATATCCGGTTTGGTCAAGTCGGCCAAGTTGCCCGCAATCGGGCCGCGGAAGCTGAAGTCTGCCAACACATCACCCTGCACCGGTCCGGCAATTCGCGCACTCAAACTGGCCGTGGTCGGAGTCGCTCCGTTAGCCGTGATGAAAGCGTTCATCGCGACACCCGCGGGCTGGGTAATGCTGTAAGCCGGGATAGTCGCACCGTCGGTGTTCATGTTGATGGTGCCGAAGGTGTTGTTGTAGATGATCACCTGTACCGCACCGGCAGCCGCTGCGTTGCCGACCTTCTCTGTAAACGGACAAGTTCCGCGTTGAATCAGGGCAACCGCACCGCTGAAGAATCCAGCCGGAAACGCGCCGCCTGCCGTGCAACCAATCAAGTTGGTGGAAGAAACACGGATGGGAAGATCCGTGAACGGAACTGGTGCGGTGATATTGCTGCCGAGAGCTGCCAGAAGGTTCTGCGTGTTGGCCGGCGGCGTACCGGGACCGGTTGCTGACAGACCCGAACCCAGATTCACATCCTGGGTCGAAGCGGCGACCGTCATCATCCAAGGGCCACGATGATTGACATTGCCAATGGGGCTGGGAGTTTCCGCGCGGGTATTGCCTGCCGAAGCGGCAACGACGATATCGGCATTCACCGCATCGAGGAAGGTTCGATCGGCATCACCCCATGGAGTGGTACCACCTGAAATCGAGTAGTTGATGACGTCCACACCGTCGATGATCGCGTTCTCGATACCGGCCTGAATCGCCGCTCCACCGCAGGTATCACCCGGGCAAACCTTGTAAGTGCGCACGGAAGCGCATGGCGCTACGCCGGACATCTGCGTATACGGCGCAGGCAAGTTTGGCGATGGCGATGCGGCGTTGGTAACCGAGTTTCCGGCTGCAGTGCTGGCTGTATGCACACCATGGCCGGAGCTGCCGGCCTCTGGATCCGGACCGTTGCAGACGCCTGCGGTTGATGTGTCGCAATCTCGTGCGCTGAGCAGCTTGTGGTCGCCAGGGCCAAATCCGCACATCGCATCATCGGCGAACGAGGGATGTGTCGAATTCACACCACTATCGAGTACACCGACCACCACACCCTTGCCGCGACCGGTAATGGAACCTGTCGTCGGTGACTTCCAGACCGTGTCAGCACCGATGAAGGTCGGACCACGATAGGTATCAAGATGCTGGATCTCTTCCTGACTAACCGATTCAACACCCGGCGCGCTGGCAATTGCTGCCGCTTCTGCGGAGGTCAATTTGGCGGCAATGCCGCTAGCAGTAACCTCATAGGTGTGAGTCACTTCCAGCGGATGACCAATCAAAGAGGACATGGTCGCGATGGAATCTTGCTGGCGCTGACGCAAGTAGGCGCGATAGTTTTTTGAATCAGCACTGGTTGCGTCAAACTTTCGCGCGCGGGCCGTCGGATCCGGTGCCGTTGCACGCAGGCTGGCAACGCCACCCTGGTAGTGAAGCGCACCGGCATCGGTGAACTTGATGATGTAGGTGTTGATTGACGCTGCCGTTTGTTTGCTGGGGCTGGCGGCATCCGCATTGTTAATCAACGCATTGCCACCAAGACACGCGCCGATCACGGCCGCGAGAGCCGTCACTCGAAATGATGTTGCCATTGCCATTACCAGACTCCAGTTGGAAAATCTAAAAGGTATAAAATAGGGAGGTACTTGCACTCGCCGTCGACGCTTCATTGCTGAAGTCCGGATCGACAGACCTTGTTTTATAGCATCGGACTCTTACTCGGGCAAATGCACAAGGCTTGGTTCAGCGTATTCAGTTTGTTCAGCATGAGTGGACTGAAGACGCACGATATTCACGCACTCCACCTGAAGGCGCTGACCACCCTCAACCCTGCGACGGAGACTCACTGTCGACCGAAAAAAATGTTGCGACTGCAGCAAACTCTTTCGTTCTTGGCATCGCCGGCAAGCTGGCGAGAAAAATCCGCCCGTAGCCCTTGCTGGTCAGACGCGGATCACAGAGGACAAGGACACCGCGATCGTTGATGTCGCGAATCAAGCGCCCTGTGCCCTGCTTGAGCGCGATCACGGCGTTGGGAATCTGCCACTCCACAAACGGATTGAGCCCCGATTCTCTTAACACCTCCAGTCGCGCAACGAGCACCGGATCATCAGGAGCGGCGAACGGCAGCTTGTCGATGACGACCACGCTGAGCGCTTCACCGGCGACATCGACGCCCTCCCAGAAACTTGCCGCGCCGAGCAGCACGCCATTGCCGGATTCGCGAAACCCCTTGAGCAATTGATGGCGTGGTGCCGAACCTTGCACGAACAAGGGATACGGCACGCGACCTTCGAGCAACTCTGCAGCACGGCGCAAGGCGCGATGCGAAGTGAATAGCAGAAACGCACGCCCGGCGGAGGCTTCGAGCACGGGCAGCACAGCCTCGATCACTTTATCCGTGTAGTCGCGTGCGCTCGGCTCAGGCAGACCTTTCGGAAGATACGCCAGCGCCTGGTGGGCATAGTCAAATGGACTGTCGAGACACAGCGAAGCGGGATCCTGCAGACCGAGCTGGCGAGCAAAATGATCAAAGCGCCCGGCAATCGACAAGGTCGCCGAGGTGAAAATCCAGGCCGCATGACTTTGCTCGCGCAACTCGCTGAGCGCTTGCGACAGATCCAGCGGAGTCGCGTGCAGAGCGAACCCATGCGCCGTCAATTCATACCAATGCACCGAATCACGCGCACCGGAATCACAGAGCTGGGTGAGCCGCGCACTCATCGCCATGGCGCGCTCGTGAACGGCGGCGAGCCCGCGACTGCGTTCGGCATGGGCATCAAGTCCGCTGGCGAGTTCGTCAAGGGCACTGCGCAGGCCGTCAAGCTCTCGCTCGACCTCGGCGTCGCGCTCGATGACAACAAAGGCCGCCTTCGCTGGGAATCGATCGAGAACCAGGCGCAGGCGCCGCACCGACGGCGTAATCGCTTCAATCAGCGGCTGCAAGGTCGCCAGCGCGCCACTCGCCGCTGCGCACTCAGCCAGGGTGTCGCTGGCCAGTTCGGTCAACTGGCGCGCGGTCAAGGTGATCGAAAAAAACTGCCCCGCCAACTCGGGAACCTGATGCGCCTCGTCAAGAATGAACGCATGTGCGCCAGGCAGGATCTCGCCGAAACCCTCCTGCTTGATCGCCAGATCGGCAAACAGCAAATGATGATTGACGACAACAATGTCGGCTTCCTGCGCGGCACGACGCGCCTTGACCACGAAGCAATCGCTGAAGAACGGGCAATCGCTGCCGAGGCAGTTCTCGGTGGTCGAGGTGACCCGCGGCCACAATGGCGAATCCTCAGGCAATTCGGCAAGTTCGGCCCGATCACCACTTTTTGTGGCTGTCGACCAAGCTTGGATCGATTGCAACTGACTGATCTGTTCGCGATTGACGAAGCGCCCTTCACTGCGCGCTTGATCAAGCCGATGCAGACAAAGATAGTTCGCCCTACCCTTGAGCAGGGCCGCCGACAAGCGCGCACCGAGCACGCTGCGCACGCGCGGCAGATCGCGATGGAACAACTGATCCTGCAAGGCCTTGGTGCCGGTCGAGATGATCACGCGCTTGCCCGACATCATTGCGGGTACGAGATAGGCGAAGGTCTTGCCGGTGCCGGTGCCGGCCTCGGCGATCAGCGCGTGCCGATCATCAATGGCGTCGGCCACGGCGCGAGCCATGAGCTGCTGCACTTCACGCGGCACGAAGCCCGGCACTTCGCGGGCAAACGGACCGTTGCTTCCAAGCAACTCCTCGACCGATTCATGCATGCTCGTTTCGGCTACTCAGCGTGGCGCCAAAGCGTTGCTGCAACGCGCAGCAGCGCGGCCATGAGTCGCGATCAAAGCCGCACCGGCCGCTTGACCTTGCATTGCTCCTGCCGACTCTCGGCGTATGCCAGATAATCGGTATCGCCGAAGCTTTTACGCGCCTCGATGATGGTCTGCCAGTTCTGCACGCAAAGGGTGCCGACCTGAGGTCCGCTCTTGAAACTCTCATACGCCAGCTTTTCGGCATCGACAACATCGCCGCGCAGAAACTCGATCTCGGCCTCCTTCTGCAGGATATCCGGCGCGTCCGGAGCAAGCTCTCGTGCTTTGAGGATCGCGCTGCGGGCATCATCGAGTCGCTGCAATTGCTCGGCCTGCTCGGCCTTGAGTAAAAAGCCTTGCAGCGCCGGATCGCGCAAAGGATTGACCTGCAAGGCCGAGTCATTGCCCGCATTGGCCGCGCGAATTCGTTTGACCGCCCCGACCAAATCCGTCTCGGGCCGGACCAGACTGGTCTTCTGCGCGGGATTGGAACTTGTGCACGCCATCAGCGCGCTAGACAGAGTGAAAAGAACCAGGGGACGGAGCTTGCGGAGAACAACTCTCATGGCAGGTCTATACGTTGTGCTGAAGCGCCCAAGCATAACGTCAATTGCAAACCTTCTGAATCCCATCGCGTTTGTTCCGTGATCAGGGTTGGCTGGCGTCTTTGCCACCGAACCACTCGCGAATACGATCCATCGCGCAGCCTTCACGATTGGTCGGAGCATAGCCCGCGATAAAAGGAAGTTCACGCGCTCCTGAGCAAACCGAATCACTGAGGCGGCCATTCTCGGGATCTATCCAGACACGCTCGATGCCCTCCTCGGGCGGGTTCAAGGCTTGCGCGGGTAGCCGCTTGAACAGATCAATCCAGACCTTGAGTGCACCGGTTGATCCATACAAACCGGTTGGGCGATTGTCATCACGACCGACCCAAACCACGCCGAGCTGGCTGCCGGTGAATCCGGCGAACCACGAATCGCGCTGAGTATCACTGGTGCCGGTCTTGCCGGCGGCATGCAGATTGCCGAGACCGGCCGCACCGATCGAACGCGCTGTTCCCGATTCGACAACTTGCTGCATGGCCCAGGTAACCAGACGCGAGGCGGTCACGTAATCCCCGGTTCCGGGACTGACCCCGAACCGCGACAAGGTGTGACCCTTGCCATCAATGACACCCCGCACAGCGCGCAAGGGCACGGCATGGCCATCGGCAGCGAAATACTGGTAGAGCTGGGCAACATCGAACGGACTCAGATCAACCGCGCCGAGCAACAACGACGGGTTCGGATTGATGGTGCGACCAAGACCGAAGGATTCGAGCAGACCGCGCACCTTGTCGACGCCGAGCCGCAAACCGAGATGCACCGTGGCCAGATTCCAGCTGTTTTTCAACGCATCGATCAGCAAGACCTTGCCATGCACGTCACCATCGTCGTTCTTTGGAATCCAGCGCGTTCCGTCGGGTTGTGGCATATCGACCGGCGCATCATCGATCAGGCTGGCCAGCGAATAGCGCTGCGGCTGCGCCAGTGCGACCAGATAAACGAAAGGCTTGACCAGCGAACCAATCGGCCGGCGCGCATCAAGCGCGCGGTTGAAGCCTGGCGAATCAGCATTGCGACTACCGATCAGCGCCTCAACCTCGCCATTCGGCACCGAGGTGACAACAACCGCCGACTCCACACCCGCATCACGCTTGCCGAGATTCTTGAGGGTCACATCGAGTGCCGCCTCGGCCTGGAGCTGGGCCGAGGGTGCCAACGTGGTGTGAATGGTCAGACCCGCGGCATCCAGCTCATGATCGGCAAAATCACGACGCAATTGCTGACGCACAAGTTCGAGGAACGCCGGAAAACGGTTGCGTGGCAAGGCGCCATTGGCGCGGATGCCGAGCGGTTCCTTGTCGGCACTGGCGAGCACCTTGGCGTTGATCAGGCCAGTATCGTGGAATTGATCGAGAACCAGATTGCGCCGTGCCAGCGCGCGTTTCGGTGCGCGTCGAGGATCGTAGTAGCTGGGCCCCTGCACCAGACCCACCAGCAAGGCGATATCAGCCGGTCCGAGCGCCTCGACCTCGCGACCGAAATAGAATTCCGACGCAGCCGCGAAACCGTGCACCGCCTGTCCACCTTGTTGCCCGAGGAAGATTTCGTTGACGTAGGCCTCGAGAATGCGTCGTTTGTCGTAGCGAAACTCGATCAGCAAGGCGATCAACGCCTCGTTGATCTTGCGCATGTAGCTGCGTCCACGATCCAGAAAAAGGTTCTTGACCAGTTGCTGGGTCAGCGTCGAGCCACCCTGGACAACGCGACCGGCGCTCAGGTTGGCCCACGACGCGCGCAGGATCGCCACCGGATCAATGCCGAAGTGATGCTTGAAGTCGCGATCCTCGACCGCTTGCAGGCCGCTCACCAGCAGCGCGGGCAACTGTTCGAGCTGTACCAGGCGTCGCTCTTCCTGCTGCGATCCATACAATGTGGCAATGCGAGCGGGATCGAGTTCAGCCTGATGCAAGGCTTTGCCGGTTTTGCCATCGATGAGATTGGCCACGCGCCCGTCGTTCAGATCGAGCGCCAGAAGCTGTGCCGGATAGCGGCCATCGATGCCGGCAAAGGCACGCCGGGCGATCTCGAAGTGATTGCCATTGCGTGCAAAGCTTCCGGGCGCAAGCGCCGATGGCGCCGGGCGATAGCGTGAGGCTTCCAGCTCTAGCAACAAGGTATCGACATTCAGCGGCCGACCCGGAGCCAGATCCAGCGGCCGCGCGAAAACTCGACTCGGAACCTGCCAGCTCAGATCATCGAAACGTTCACGCACCTGGTGATCTAGGGTGATCGTATAGGGGATAAGAAACCCGAGCAGCGCGCCGAAGCCCAACAGGATCGGAGCACGCAGCAAACGCCAGAGCAAGGCGAGGAAGGCAATCAAACGTCGTAGCAAGGCAAATCGCACACGGCTGGAGTGATCGCCAGTTTAGCAGTCTGCCGACGTTCGCTCGGTCGGCTTGCAAACCAGCCTTTACCGCACAGTTTCTTTTGGTCGATCGATCCTCCATGAACGTGTGATCCATCAAAAATCCGACTTCACTCCACTGATTTTTCTACCTCGACCAATAGAAGCTGCAAATCACGCGCAGACCCTCGCCGTGGCAGTAGCGGCCAGCATCGCCGATAATCCGCGTCCGTTTGAGTTCAGGACCGTCGTGCAGAAAACCTTGTCGCCATCCATCTGCCTTTGCGTGCACGGCGCGGAGGCTTGCACTGAGTCGTGGCTGGCCGAGGTCATGGCGCAACTTTCTGATGCGACAGATCTCATCTTGATTGGCGCGTCGGTATCGCTACATGGATATGCCGACGCACTTCGTCTCGCTGAAGTCAGCGAGGAGTCGACCTCTGCACTGGCAGTGGCGCTGTCCAGGCACCTGCCCGGCCGCGATCTGCTGATCGTACGCAGTGACGCTGAATTGCCCTCAATGGCCCTGCCACGCCTGCTGCTCGCCATCGAACAAGCTGACACGCTGGGTGCCGGGCCACTCGACAATCTGGATTCTGCCCGTTCTCCCCTCCCTGGCGGCGTGACAAGTGACGCTAGCGTCGAGCGCATCGATGCACTTTGCTTTGCGTATTCACGACGCCAACTGATTGATGTCACTGCGCTGTCGCCGCTGGCATCGGCTTGGCATGGTCAACGCTTACGCGATGGCGGAACGGGTTTGCGCATGGTTTTGCTCGATCACTGCTATGTCGGCGCGCATGGCTGCCTGCTTCAAGGCGCCAACGAAAGCGTTGATCCGCGCGATCCTCTGCCACCTTCGCCACTAGCGACGTTGCGCGAGCAAGTCGCCGAAGCCATCGCTACGCCACTCACACCGTGCAAGACAGGTCTCGCTGCGCGGCCGGTCATCCTGCATGTATTGCACGGCTGGGGCGGTGGTGCCGAGCGCTGGGTGCGTGATTTCTGCAGCGCATTTGCCGACGCCGACCATCTGATCCTGAAATCCGGCGGCAGCCACCAGCGCAGTCGTCACGGTGAGTGGTTGGACTTGCATGATGGAAGCTTGATCGGAGCACCGCTGCGCCGTATCGCGTTGCCTTGCGCGATTGCCGATACCGATGTTTCCAACGCGGGCTATCGTCGCCTGCTAAGCGAACTGCTCTTCGAACACAGCGTCGATGAAATCATCGTTTCCTCGTTGATCGGGCACAGTCTCGATGTACTGCAAACCGGATTGCCGACAACTCGTGTCGTGCACGATCACTACCCGCTATGGCCGCTGCTGCATCGGAACTTCAGCGACGACACGCTGCGATTCGACGATGCCCAACGCGCAACCGATCTCGCCGGGCTCGGTCGCGACCCTGAGTTTGCCAATACCGATGCCGGTCATTGGAAAGCCCTGCGCGATGCAACGGTTCAGCACCTGCTCGATGCCAATGTGAGATTGATCGCACCGAGCCAGTCGGCACTCGACAATGATTTTCGCCTCGCACCTGAACTTTCCGACTTGCCGTCAACCATTATCGCGCATGGCCTGTCGGCGTGGCCGAATGTGTCCGCGCGCGCGACCACACCGCCAGCGCGCGAACGTATGCGTCTGGTTTTTCCCGGTCGCGTGAGACGCGGCAAAGGCGCCGAGTTGCTCGAACAAGTATTGCCCTCGTTGCGCGAATTCGCCGATGTATTTCTGCTCGGCGCAGGTGCCGACGGCCGCTCGTTCTTCGGCATGGATGGCGTGCACATCGTGCTCGACTATTCCCGAGAGAATCTGCCCGAACTGCTCGCCGGATTGAACGCGGATGCCGCGGTGTTGCTGCCGACTGTGGCGGAAACCTTCGGCTACACCTTGTCGGAATTGCGCGACCTTGGCGTGCCGGTGATCGCGACGCGACTTGGCGCTTTTGTCGAGCGCATCGAAGACGGCGTCGATGGCTTCCATGTCGAAGCCATCGCAGAGGATGTGATTGCCAAGATCCGCGCCTTGGCCGATCAGCGAGAACGCCTGCAAATCGTGCGCGATCATCTCGCCAGCCGACGTGAGCCGGATCTTGCCGAGATGGCCCGCGCCTATGCGAAAGCACTCCGCTTGGCACCGGTGGCCGAGCTGCGCTACCCGCTTCGATCAGCCGACGTCGAGTCACAACTGCTTGCCGCACGCAGCCAGAAACTTGCTCGCAGCGAGGAACGGCTTGGGGAGTTGCAGATCGAGTTGGCGTTGCTGCGGGAGGAGAGTCAGCGTCGCGGCGATTGGGGTCACGGCCTTGATCGCGAGTTGGCTGCAACCAAGACCGAGCTCGAAACGCGCACCACGTGGGCGCAACGTCTCGATAGCGAAGTCGAAGCCTTGCGACCGTTCCAACCCGCTTATGAAACCATGATGGCCAGCCGATCCTGGCGGCTCACCGAACCGATGCGAAATATCGCCACAACACTGCGCGATCTACGCGCCTCACTCGCCTTTCGCAAATCGCGCCTGCTTGCCCAGTTCAGGCGTGTGCGCGGGAGTCTGGTCCAGCATGGTCTCGGCGGAACCTGGACGCGGCTGCTGCGGGAACTGCGCGGCGTAAAGCCGATCCGTACGCGCGAAACGTTCGCCGCACCGAGCGAGGATTTTTCACCGTTTTCCGTGCCGGGCAGCGAGCAGCCACGTGTGTCGATCGTCATCCCGGTGCACAACAAATTCGCCTACACCGCCGCCTGTCTGCGCTCGATCGCCGAGCATGCTGCGGCAAGCACATTTGAAATCATCGTCGTCGATGATCTATCGACCGATTCGACGCCATCGCGGCTGGCCGAAATCGGCGGCATCCGCTCGATTCGCAATACAGAAAACATTGGCTTCGTTGGCTCCTGCAATGCCGGCGCCGAAATCGCGCGAGGCGAGTTCGTTCTGTTCCTCAACAACGATACCGTGGTCACCGAAGACTGGCTCGAAGCACTGTTGCGCTGCTTCGAGGAAGAACCCGATGCCGGGCTGGTCGGCTCACGTCTGGTCTATCCGGATGGCCGACTGCAGGAAGCAGGCGGGATTATTTTCAACGATGGATCTGGCTGGAACTACGGCCGCTTTGAGGATCCCGACGATACCCGTTTCGCGTTCCGCCGCGAAGCCGACTATTGCTCGGGCGCGGCGATCATGTTGCGTCGCGAGTTTTTCGAGCGACTTGGGCGTTTCGACCAGCGCTATGCACCGGCGTATTACGAGGACACCGATCTTGCCTTTGGCGTGCGCGCGGCCGGCTTCAAGGTCTTCTACGAACCGCGCTCACGCGTTGTCCATTTCGAAGGCATTACCGCAGGTACCGACACCGCCAGCGGGATGAAGCGCTTCCAGGTTATCAACCAGCAGAAATTTCTCGACAAGTGGTCGGACGCATTGCGCAAGCAACCGGCACCCGGCACCCCGATCCACATTGCGGCCACACACCGTGCTCGCCATCGCATCTTGATAATTGATGCGGTCACACCGATGCCTGATCAGGATTCAGGCTCGTTGCGCATGGTCAATTTGATGCGCATCCTGCGCCGCAATGGCAGCCACGTTGCATTCATGCCGAGCAATCTGGCACGGGTCGACCGCTATACAAACGCTCTGCAGGAACTAGGTATCGAGGTTCTACATCATCCATACAACCATCCGGCGACCTTGTTTCGCGAACGCGGCTCGGAGTTCGATGCCATCGTTCTTTCTCGACACTACGTCGCCGCCGAGATCATCGGCCTGGCCCGCCTCTATGCAAGCAAAGCACGCTTGATTTTCGACACGGTCGATTTGCACTATCTGCGCGAATTGCGCGCCGCCGAACTTGAAGGGCGTGATGATCTGACGCGCATCTCCGCCAAAACACGTGTTCAGGAAATCGGCATCATGCGCGAATGCGATGTGACCCTTGTGGTCAGTCCGGTCGAGAAGGAGATCCTCAGCCGTGACGCGCCGGGCGTGGCTGTCGATGTTTTGTCCAACGTCCACGAAATCTACGGCTGTCGCAAGCCGTTTTCCGCGCGTCGAGACCTGCTTTTTGTTGGTGGCTTCCAGCATCCCCCTAACAGCGATGCCGTAACCTGGTTCGTCGGCAAAATTCTGCCCCGGGTGTTGAGCGCGATTCCCGATGTGCGTCTGCATGTCATCGGCAGCAAAGTCACTGATGCGATCCATGCCCTGGCCAGTGACCATGTCATCGTCCACGGCTTTGTCGAGGATATTGCCCCGGCCATGGACGATGCGCGCATCTCGATTGCGCCGCTGCGCTACGGCGCCGGAGTAAAAGGCAAGGTCAACATGGCGATGAGCTATGGCTTACCCGTGGTCGCCACGCCGATGGCGGTCGAAGGCATGCACGTGAAATCCGGCGAGGAAGTGCTGATTGCCGAGACAGCGGAATCCTACGCGGACGCGATTGTTGCGCTCTACCACGATGAATTTTTGTGGAATAAGCTATCCGCCAAGGGACTCGAAAACGTTCGCGAGCATTTCTCGTTTGAGGCCGCCGAAAAGGCGATAGAGCGTATTTTTAGATTTTGACCGAGAGCTGCAAGCGCTGCTTGCTTCAAGGTGGACATTTCTGTGAATCCGCTCGAAAAGCTGACCCGAAAACCGACTCCTGGGAAAGGAGCCGAGTGATCAGGTCGCGCGCGACACTTACTCGTCTGCGAGTCGCCACTCATTGTCCACTTTCAGGCATTCCCAATAGACCTCGTCGGTCTGCGCGCCAAGCGGCGCAAAGCTGCGCTCGCGGAAAAATACACTGCCATCTTCATGCCGCATGACCAGGCTGCTGGCGCGCGTTCCGTACGCTTCGCCACGAATGAAAATCGGCGCGAGCATTCGTTCGATATCGATGCCGACGCCCGTGTCCGGCAGATCGGCATCCTCGGGTTGCGTCGTATCGAAGAGTAGCGACATGAAGGTGTTGTCGTCACGATCCCCATTGCGCACGGCTGTCGTGAAGCGCTGGCGCAGTCGTTCAATCTTCGGCCAATGGCTGTCGAACGGGCCATTGGCGAGAACATGGACACCGGGTTCCAAGCGCTGCAGGCTCGCGCCGAGCCCGTCGATCAAATAGACGCCGTCGCGGTCGCCAAAGACCAGATTGAATGGGCCGTACTCGTCGAGTTCACTAAGCACGCGCTGCGCAAATTCTGCGGGGGCCTGGTTGCCGGTGACAAAGTCATGCACCAGTGCGCCGCGTGAGCGTGGCGCCTGCACGGGCGTGCCATTGCGAAGATTGGTCACCGAGGCGAAACGCCCATCATTGCGTTGCGCAAGCCAACTGCCGCCGGCTTGCAAATCCAGCCCGCCCAGGCAATCCGCCGCGCCTCGCCAAGGTGCTGCCGACGCCGTCGGGCGCAGGTAATATTCATCCCGATTGCCGAGCAGCAGCAAAGGCCAGTCGGGCATGGCGTCAATCGCGATCAGCAGGATGCACATGCACACGGGCTCCGGTTGAATCAAACCTCAGCAAGGGACGGCTTGGAAAACTCAGCCTTGGGTCGCAGGCAGGCCGCGCAGCAATCCTTCCACCGCTGTCAGGCGCGGGTTGGTCGGGCTCAGTTTACGTGCGGTTTGCAACGAACGCTCGGCGGCGGCGGACTGTTTTTCACCAATCAGTTTTTCGCTCAGATCCAGGTAAGCATTGGCCAAGCGCTCAGACATTGGCAGCAGCGACGAATCCGATGGTGCAGTTTGACGCACAACCTCAAGCATACCGAGTGCTCGATTCAAGGCACCCGCCGCAAGTTCCTTGTCGAACAATGCGCGAGCGAGGCCTGGAATCTTCTCCAAGCCCTGCTGCGCCGCGGTGTTGTCGCCATCGATCGCGAGCGCGGCTCGGTATTTATCATAGGCGCTGTTGCCCGGCGGATTGATCAGTCGCCCTGCGCTGGCCGCCTGGTCCGCCTCGGCGATCAGGTTGCGCATCCGATCAAGGTCGGAGGCAGTGGCCACGGGTCGTTCGGCGGCAATCGCCAGACGTTCCCGCATTTCACGCAGATCGACGCGCGCTGCACGCAAATCAGGTAGATCTCCTGCGAGTGCCTCCGCTTGCTTGAGCAGCCGATCTGCGGCCCCGGGATTGCTGTTTTCGAGCGCCGCGCGCGCCTGCACAACGAGTGCTTGGGCGACTCTGCGCAGACCCGCTTTCGCGCGGGCGTTGTTGCTCTCGCGCGTGATCACGGATTCGAACAAGGTTTGCGCCGAATCCGCATTACCGCTGATCCGTCCTGCGCGCAACTGCGCCTCGGCGCGTGTCAGATCCTTTTCTAGATCGGCTGCTGCCGCGTCGCGATGCTGGCCCAGTTGCGCGCGCAACTCGGGCAATTCCGGAAACGCTGGCAGGATGCGCGCGATATCCTCGATCCGCGATGATGCATTGGCGAGATCGTTTGCCTCGAACGCCGCGCGCGCCTGCACGGCGAGTTGATCAACGCAGCGATTGATTCCGGCGCGGGCCAGCGCGCTGCCGGTTTCACTGAGCAAGGCACGTTGGTAGATCGCCACGGCACCGTCATCGCCCAGCAGATGGCCAGCGTCGAATGCCGCTTGCGCCTTGCTCAGCTCGGTTTCCGCCTCGGTACCGTGCGCATCGATTGCCGCGATTGATTTTTCCACATCTTCCACGTCAGCGCCGCCACCAAGCAACTCGCGGGCTGCCGCCACCGCTTGGCGAGCGAGGCCGGCATCGTTACGCTTCAACGCGTCGCGTGCTCGTTCAATCAACTTTTCACCAACCGCACGCAACCCGCGGCGAGCAATATCGTTATCCTGATCCTGTGCGCGGGCAGTCTGAAACAACTCACGCGCGCTATCTCCCTGATTGCCATCGAGATTACCCGCTTCGAGTGCTTTTTGCGCTCGCGCAAGCATGTCGTTCATCTCGGTATTGGGCAGAAAAGCGCGCAACCAATCCTGATGTTTCCACAACATGAAGCCACCGGCGCCGACGCCGATGAGCAACACAATCAGAACAATCCAGATTCCATTGACCCGACGCTTCGCCTTGGCCCGACGGTTTGATACGCGACTCGCGCGCATGATGTGATCGTCGGTCGCAGCAAGAATTTCCTCCAGCCGACCCATGCTCGGATCAGAGCGATTACGCGAACTTTGATCGGAGGAGTTCGGCCGCGGCGAGATCAAAGTTTCAGGCCGGGGTGAGACACTGGTGTCCATCGAGCGAACCATGCGCGCTGCCTGCATCGCATCATCCGCCAGATCGGGAAGTTCTCCGTTGGCAATGGCCTTTTCGTAGCGTGCAATCGCCATCGCTGCATCGTTGCCCGTCTGGAATCGGTCGTGCGGCTCCTTGGCGAGCAGGCCATCAACGAGCGGTTGCAGCACGGCCAGCGATTCCGGCAGTTTGGGCACCGGCTGGGTGATATGCATGATACCGACGGCGAGTGAATCCTCGGCGTGATAGGGCACGCGACCGACCAGCATTTCGTAAAGCACGACGCCGAGGCTGTAGAGATCGGCACGCCCGTCAAGCGGCTTGCCGCGGGCCTGCTCGGGGCTCATGTAGTGCGGCGTACCGACGACCGCGCCCGTGCGCGTCATGCGCGTTGCCGAATCATTGGCTCGCGCAATACCGAAATCGGTCAGTGCGGCGGAATCATCATCGCGCAACAGGATATTGTCGGGCTTGATGTCGCGGTGAATGAAACCTTTTTGCTGCGCGTAGTTGATCGCGCCGGCAATCTCGCGGGTCACGCGCAAGGCAAATGAAACAGGCCGGGCCGGGCCTTGCTTGCTCAGCACCGGACCGCCGGCGAGATACTCCATCGCCATGTAGTGATAGTCGCCAACGCGACTGACATCATGGATGCCGACGACGTGACGGTGATGCAACCGCGCGGCGATCTTGGCCTCGCGCAGAAACCGTTCACCGAAATTCGGGTCGGCCAGCAAGGCGGGTGACATGATCTTGAGCGCAACTTCGCGGTCAACGGATTCCTGGACCGCCAGATACACGGTAGCCATGCCGCCGCGGCCAAGTTGCCGCAACAATCGGTATCCAGGAATTTCGATCACAGGCGAGTTCTTTCCATGCCCAAGGCGGCACTGCAGCGAGGGCGATAGCATATCAGCCCAAACCCTCGGATGGCCGCTACGAATGTGCTGCAAAATCAGGCTCGCCGCCGCGCCTCGATCACGTTGGGCACCGCATGCAATTGGCTGAGCAGGGTCGAAAGTTGTCCAAAATCGGCTACCCGCAAAGCCAGACTCATGCTGACCTCGTTGCTGGCCGGGTCGCTGCGCGCCTCGATCGCGAGAATGTGGATGTTGGCGGCAGCAATCACGTTGCTGACATCCTTGTGCAGGCCTTTGCGGTCGTAGCCGCGCACCAGCACATCAACCTCGTAGGCGCGTTGTTTGGCGCCGCCCCACTCGACATCAATGATGCGATCGGCATCACGCAAACGCAGCCGCTGCAGCTGTCGGCAGTCAGTCCGATGAACACTGACCCCACGCCCCCGCGTGATGAAGCCGGCAACCGCATCTCCGGGCACCGGTTGGCAGCAACGCGCCAGCACCGATAGCAGGTTGCCAACGCCTTCGATGACCAAGGCATCTTTGGCCGGGACGATCGGCTTGGAAACCGGCAAAACCCGGGCGCTGACAGCGTCCTCGCGGCGCTCGCCCTCGTGCAAGGTGCGCGCGATCTGGGTAGGCGTCACGTCACCCAGCGCAATCGCTTCGTAAAGATCTTCAACAGCTCGCAAATGGAAGCGTATCGGCAAGCTGTCGAGATCGACATTGTGCAACGCGAGCCGCTTGAGTTCGCGATCAAGCACACTACGACCGGCGGCGACGTTGATCTCGCGATCAGCTTGGCGAAACCAGTTGCGAACCTTGTTGCGACTTCGCGCGGTCTGCAAAAATCCGTGATGCGTCGACAACCAGTCACGTCGCGGCTCGGCGCTCTTGCCGGTGAGAATCTCGATGCGATCGCCGCTGTTCGGCTGAAAAGTCAACGGCACGATGCGTCCGTTGACCTTGGCACCACGGCAACGGTGACCCACGTCGGTGTGCACGATGTAGGCGAAATCGAGCACGGTAGCGCCCTTCGGCAAATCCAGTACCTGGCCTTTCGGGGTCAGCAGATAGACCCGATCCTCAATGACATCGGTGCGGAACCCGGCAAGCAGACTGGCGTCGTCGTCGTGTTCTTCGCGACCTTCGAGCAGCTGGCGCATCCAGGCGATCTTGCGCTCGAAGCTCGCATCTCCACCGCTGCCCTCCTTGTAGCGCCAATGCGCGGCGAAACCGAGCTCGGCATAGGCATGCATGTCGTGCGATCGAATTTGTACTTCCAGAGTTCGACCTTCCGGGCCGATCACCGCGGTATGCAGTGATTGGTAATTATTGCCTTTCGGACTGGCGATATAGTCGTCGAACTCACCGGCGATGAATGGCCATTGCGAATGCACAACGCCCAACGCGGCGTAGCAGGAAGGCACGTCGCGAACGAGCACGCGCAGTGCGCGAATATCGTAGAGGTCGGAAAAATCTAGCCCTTTTTTCTGCATTTTTCGCCAGATCGAGCTGATGTGCTTGGGCCGTCCAGCGACATCCGCCTCGATTTCGGCCGTGGCCAATGCGCTGCGCAGCAGATCGGTCGCGTTCGCGATCCAGGCTTCACGGTCACCGCGTCGCTCGTCGAGCAGCCTTGCGATTTTTCGATAGGTATCCGGCTGCAGATAGCGGAACGCCAGATCTTCGAGTTCCCACTTGAGTTGCCAGATGCCAAGTCGATTGGCCAGCGGCGCGTGGATGTCTGCGGTCAACTGGGCCAACGACTGGCGCTCGACGTCGCCGATTTCGGCCGCCCGACGCATCAACACCAATTGTCGGGCGAGCAGGATAAAAACCACGCGCAAGTCGCGGATGATCGCGAGCAATAGTCGACGAAGCCCCTCAGCTGCACCTGCGCCACTGCGCGCGGCGTAGAGTGACCAGACCTTCTCGGCGGCGCGCTGACCTTCGACCAGATCGGCCACTTCGTTACCGAAAGCCTGAAGCTCTGCTTCGCTGAATAGGCAGCCGGCCAATTGTGCTTCGAACAGCAGCAAGGCGTCGCGCGCAACCGGCCCGGTCTGCAAAATCTCCAGCTCGGCAAGCACGGCATTGCGGATAGCCGCCGTTGCGCTCCATTGCTCGCGCGCAGCAGGCGAAGACACCAGTTTGTCTTCAATTCGCTGCATCGCATCGATATTCGAGTGCGGCACGGTGGCTTCCGGAATCGTGGGTTGCACGAGGATGTCAGCGAATCAGCATCGACTCAACAGACGCTGCTGCGAAATGTCCGTTCAGTCACCGGCGGACGGGCAACTACCGCTTGCTCTGCGTATATTCCATTGAAGCGACCGGCCTTGCCGGTCGCTTGATCAGGATTAGTAGTTGTACCAGACGCTGTCGTCGGTATACCAATCCTGGGATTCCTCGGCCAAGCCGACGATTCCGCCACCGGTTCGCAATGCGGCGAAACCCTGCTTCGGTGAACCCGCAGTGGCGACACCGACTATCGGCCGATAAACCAGCACGTAATAGGGCGTTGAACCCAACGGCGCGGTAATCAACTGTCGAACGAACGGGCCGTTCTGCTTGACCACGCCGACAAGCAACGCATCGTCGCAAAGTTGCGGCGGCGGCGTGGCGCCTTCAACCCACAGCGTGCCAAGACCGCACCAGGTTGCATCAGCCACCGGCGACAATGCGCTGGTATTGAAGCCATCGACCAGGGTCCAGACCACGCCCGCACCATTGACGAAATCAAACTGGGTATCGACTTTGACCACACTGACCGCAAGACCACTGAAACCGGTGAACGTATCCGCTTGAACGGTTACATTCTGGTGTGTGCCCGTCGGCGCCGTCGGTGTGATGTTGCCGCCAAAGCCGCTGTCGAAAAGACCTTGGCTGACATTCGGAAAATCCAGGCTGCTGCCAGGAAACGAGGTCAGGCAACGGAACTGCTTGTCGACCAGGCTGGTTCCCTGGCCGATGAACAACGCTGGCGCTCCGGCCTTGCCGAAACCGCTGCCCTGATACACCAGACTGTGCGCATAGACATCGGGGAACTGCCAAACATCGTTGCCCTGGGCGATCGACTGCTGGAATCGCGGACGCAGTGAGACCTGCTCCGGCGAGCGCGGAGTTTCGGCACAGAAAACGTGCGAATTGAGGTAGGCGGTCGCGGTCGCCGGACCACTTGATGGGCGCTGGTAGGTGAAAGCGTCCGGTACGCTGCTGTCGAGTGCAACGGTTGCCTGGTCGCCAGAGGTCGTATCGCCACCGATCAAGGTGGCCACTTGGTCAGTCGCCAAAGCGGAACTGGCGCCTGCGAGCAGGACCATGGAGAGCGCAGCCTTGAGGCTGCCAGCAAGACACTTGATCATCAGTTCAGTCAATCCACAAAGAAAACACAGCAGAATCAAAACAACAGCGACAGCAGCGATCGGGTATATCTCGAGCAAACCGTCGGGTCAGGCACAGGGCCGATGGCCGATGCTAGACTGCGCAAGCCACGATTCTAACGCCTGAATTCGCAAAGTGCACCTGTTAACCTCCCGTTAGTGAACGAGTTTTCGCCCAACGGGTCACAATTTGACCCTCGCCAAGAGTCCATTCCATGCATCCCAGAGCCCTGTTTTTTGTCCTGTTTTTCGCTCTTCCGTTCGCCAGCGTTGCCTTGGCCCAGTCCCAGGCGCCGACCCTGGAAGAGCGCATGTCGCAGGATGAGTTCTCATCCGCCGGGCTCGAAAAGTTAAGTCCGGAGCAACTGAAGTTTCTCAATCAGTGGATCCAGTCCAAGGGTGTCAGCGTCATGGGCGCACCGCTCAAGCGCCGCGACGGCAGCACCGAATTTTATGCCGACAGCGATCGCGATCGGATTGACTCCAGCATTGTTGGCGAATTCACCGGTTGGCGCGGGAAAACGCGGGTCACCCTTGAGAACGGCCAGGTATGGGAGCAAGCCGAAGGCGGAAGAAGCGGCTACAGCATGAGCTCGCCGAAAGTCATCATCAAACCGATGAGCCTCGGCAGTTGGTTGATGTATGTGGATGGTTGCGGTTGCGATATCCGCGTCAAGCGCGTCAAGTAACCAACAGACCGGCCCCGGCTACCGTCCCTAGGCTCCTGTACGAGCCCCGCCAGGGGCGAACTCGCGCCCCGACCAGTCCAGAAAATCTCGCCCCTGGTGGGGCTCCTACCCATTGCGATTCAAAGGTTGGCGCCCTTACACGGGAGAGCTTCTAATTCAATTTGACGAATAGATTCGCCGTTTGGCCGGGCTCTTTCGAGTCCGCTGAAACGACAGTCGGTTGCCGATTCGTGTTCAGCCAAGGGCCGCGACCGCCTTGGCCAAACGTTTCGTTGAAACCGGTTCTGCTGTGCGCAACTCCTGCGCAAACACCGACACACGCAACTCCTCGATCAACCAGCGCAACTCGTTGAGCGCCTCTGCATCCGCATCGGCGCCGCTGCGTCGCTTGAGGTATTCGCGCCAATAGGTGTGAACGTTGATCATTCGCGCCTGATCACGCGCCGGATCCTGACGCAAGCGCTCGCCACGAAGACGCATGCCGCGCAGATAGCGCGGAAAGTGTCCGAGTCGACGCGGATCGGTCTCGCGCAAAAAGCCGGGCGCTAGCAACTCGTCACGTTGTTCCAGTAGATCTTCGTAGTTGGCACTGGCGAATCCGAGCAACGGCGGCTCCAGCCACGGCATCAACTCGGCATGCGCCTCAATGATCGTCTCGGCGAGTTTGAGCCGCTCCACCGCAGCCGGGAAAACTGCTTTGGCCAACGTTGTCTTCAGATTTTCGAAATCGCTTCGCGTTCGCGAATCCAGGTCGCGCGCCTGCAGGCACTCAGCCACTGCCGCCTCGACGATATCGGCGCGCAGGGTTTCCGCGCTACCGAGGGACGCCCATTTCAGCGCAGTCATATTAGCCAGCGGCAATTGCCGACAGGCCTGTTTGATCTTGTCCGACAACGCTCTGCGCAATAGCCGCTCAATACCCCGTCTGTGCTCCTCGCGTGCATCATCGGCGTTCTCGAACACGCGCAAGGCGACGCTGTCACCGAGATCAACCAAGGCCGGATACGCCACCAGGCCCTCCGGCGAACGGATCGATTCGGGAATGTCCTCGATATCAAAATCGGCAAGATCTTCGCGGGTCAGCTCGGCATCGGCGCGCTGTGAAAAGGCCTCGCGCGCAGCATCGGCCCAGTCGCGCTGGATCGCAGCCAGATCGCGCCCTTCCGCGATGACCTTGCCTTGTTCATCGTGGACGCGGAATCGCATCAATAAATGGGTGGGCAAGTCGACAGCAGAAAAATCAGCGGGCGTGATATCCACGCCAGTCACCTTTTTCAGATAGCTCACCAAGACGTCGGCCAACGGTCGTTCGCGGGTCGATTTCGTTGGCCCCAGCGACTCGACAAAGGCGCGCGCAAAATCCGGAGCCGGCACGAAATTGCGGCGCAATGCTTTTGGCAGTCCACGAATCAGTTCGCTGACTTTTTCGATCAGCAAGCCGGGCACCAGCCATTCGCAGGCGGATGCCGACAAGGCATTGACCAAGGCCAACGGCAAATGGATGCTGACGCCATCTGCCGAATCACCGGGTACGAAACGATAATCCAGGCGAAGATCCTGGCTGGCCACGGTCAGAGAAGTCGGAAAATCTTCTGCGGCCAGCCCCGGTGTCGAGGACAGGACATCGGCCAGCGACCACCGCAAAGCTGCCTGCTCAGCCGGACTGGCCTTTCGATACCAGGCATCGAGTGCCGCGCTGGTGTGGATGTCGGCTGGCAATCTCCCATCGAACAGCGCGACCAGCTCGTCAGGCGACTTGAGCAGACCCGAGCGCCGCTGCTTGGCTTCGATCTCCAGCGCTTGGGCGAGCGTTCGCTGATTGGCACGAATGAAATCGGCGCGCGCATCGATCTCGCCCGTTGCCAGTCCCTCGCGGACGAAAATCTGGTGCGCAAGCACTGGATCCTGCTTGCCGAATTGCACGGCGCGTTTCTCGACCAGAATCAGCCCGAACAGACTGATCTGCTCGTAAGCGACGACCGCACCTCGCTTGCGCGACCAGTGAGCATCGTTCCAACTGCGCCGAATCAGGTGCGCGGCCTGCTGCTCGATCCACAATGGCTCGATGCGTGCGCACTGCATCGCGTAGACCTTGCCGATATCAATGATCTGACCGGCCAGCACCCATTGCGGCGGAGATTTTGCCAGAGCCGAGCCTGGAAAGATCGCGAACTTGCGTTCACGTGTGCCACGAAATTGATTGCGCTCATCCTTGCGCGCCACTTGGGTCGGCCAGCCTGAGAGCAGACAACGGTGGATAGCTTCGCCGTTGTCGGGATTCGGGAAAGGGGAATGGGAAACGGTTAGAGCGGCTCCAGGCAGGCCAGCCTTGCTCTCAATGGCGTCGACCTGGTTGTTCAACTGGCCTTTGCGTCGGCTCCTTCCGACTCTCGACTCCCGATTCTCCAATCGAGGCCTTTCTACCAGCGCATCGCGACTCCCGACGCCCGGCCCCACAAGCAACTGCCGATGCAACTCACGCCACTCGCGCATGCGCATGAACGAGAGGAAATGCGCGCGGCACCAGTCGCGCAATTTAGATTGGGTGAATTCTTCGTGGGCGGTCGCGTAAGCAGCCCAGAGATTGAGTACGCCGATGAAGTCGGATTTCGGGTCGGTGAATTGCGCATGCGCGGCGTCGGCCTGCTGGCGCGCGTCAGCCGGTCGTTCGCGCGGATCCTGAATGCTCAGGAACGAAACCAGAATCATCAGTTCGCGCGAGACACCGAGTCGCTGCGCTTCGATCAGCATGCGCGCCAAGGCGACATCCACCGGCAGGCTGGCAATGGTCGAACCGATTTTCGTCAGGCGATGCTGCTCGTCGATCGCGCCGATCTCGATCAGGCGACGATAGCCGTCGCCAATCGCACGCTCGGGCGGCGCTTCGACGAAGGGAAAATCTGCCACATCACCGAGCTTGAGACTGAGCATGCGCAAGATCACCCCGGCCAGCGACGTGCGCATGATTTCCGGATCGGTGTAGCGCTGGCGCTCGGTGTAGTCATCCTCGGCATACAGGCGATAACAGATACCGGCGGCGACACGTCCGCAGCGTCCCTTGCGCTGGTCGGCGGCGGCTTGGGAAATCGGCTCGATGTGCAGACGCTCAAGTTGGCCGCGCTGGCTGTAGCGCTTTACCCGCGCATTGCCGGTATCGACGACAAAGCGGATGCGCGGCACGGTCAGCGACGTCTCGGCGACATTCGTCGCCAGCACGATGCGCCGTTTTGATCCGGGCTTGAACACGCGATCCTGTTCGGCTGCCGAAAGTCGCGCGTAAAGCGCGAGCACCTCGGTTTCGCGATAGTTGCGCCGATCCAGCGCCAGATGCGCATCGCGAATTTCGCGCTCGCCGGGGAGAAAAATCAATACATCGCCGCGAGGATCCTCAGCGGTAATTTCGTCGATAGCTGAAACAATCTGCTCAACCGAACTGGTTTCGCCGCGCTCGGGTGGCGGTCGCCAGCGCACCTCGACCGGATAGGTGCGGCCTTCGACTTCGACCACCGGCGCGTTGTCGAAATGCGCAGCGAAGCGTGCGGTATCGATGGTCGCCGAGGTCACGATCAGTTTGAGATCGCGGCGCTTCGCCAGCAGTCGTTTGAGGTAACCCAGCAGAAAATCAATATTCAGGCTGCGCTCGTGCGCCTCGTCGAGAATGATCGTGTCATAACGGCTGAGCCAGGCATCACCTTGAGTTTCGGCGAGCAGGATGCCATCGGTCATGAATTTGATCAGGGCCGCGTCGCCGACCTGTTCGGTAAAGCGCACCTGGAAACCCACCAAGTCGCCAACGGTGCTGGCCAACTCGTCGGCCACGCGTCGCGCAACCGTTCGCGCAGCGATCCGACGCGGCTGCGTGCAACCGATCAAACCTGCCGTTCCGCGACCGGCTGCCAGACAAAGTTTGGGCAATTGTGTGGTTTTGCCCGAACCGGTCTCGCCCGCCAGCACGATGACTTGATGCTCACGGATCAGTTTGATGATTTCTGCGCTACGCGCAGCGATCGGTAGCGACTCATCGATACGAATCACCGGCATCCGCGCTGCCCGAGCTGCAACGTTCGCCGTCGATGCCTCGATTTCAGCCGCCAACTTCGCGACCTGCTCGGTGTTGACCGCCTCGCCTTCTTTCTCCAGTCGTCGCCAGCGCCCGATCAGACGGCCGCGATCACGCGTCGATACGCCGGTGAGTGCGGATTTGAGTTTTGACAGATCACTCATGCGGGAATTGGAAATGAGAAATGGGGGATCGGTTGTAGCAAAGCCAGCAACCAGCCTGAGGCGCGCGTGAGGGTTGCGCGGATACGGCGAACCGCTTCAATACTTCTCCATCTGCGAGCCTCTGATGCGCGCATATCAACAACACTCAACGCGGTTACGCTGTTTGCCACCCGATTCAAGTAGGTCGCTCAGCCTTTACGGCGCATTTCGAAGTGCCGGTAAAGTCCGTAGGCTGCGCCGCCGGCTCCGGTCAACGCAGCCGGTACGTATAGCGCATGGTAAGTGAATGCGGTGAATAGCCATGTACCAGCGACCGCTCCAATGAGGAATGCCAGGACCAGGGCAAGCAGCAGACGGATGCGCCGCCCATCGACCGGCAGCCCGCGCAAACGATGGCCGAGAAAGATACCGAGATCGGTCAAGGTGCCCGAGAAGTGCGTCGTGCGCAGCACCGCCCCGCTGTAGGTGCTGACCATCGCGTTCTGCAAACCACAAGCGACCGACGCGAGATAGTCCCCGCTGACGTTGGCATGCACAAGCAACGGGACGGCCGCCACCAGCAGCAGGGATTCCAGCACCAACACAACGCCATAGCGACGGCCGAGGCGAAGGGTCGAATCCTGAATGATCAGTCCGCTGATCACGCAGCCGGCCATGAAAGCCCCGATCATCATGGCAAAGTGGATTGCCATGGGCATATCGTGCTGACCGATTGCGATGCCGAGCAGGGTCGTCGTGCCGGTCAGATGGGTAATTCCTTGATGCTGAACACCAAGAAAGCCAGTCGCATTGATGATGCCGGCGATGAATGCGAGCAAGGCACCCCCGGCGAATACCCAGCGCGGCAGACGCGCAAACAGGGTCACAGCTTGCGCCGCGGCGGCACCAGCAGATCGCCGAACAGCAGGCCAGCAACGAGGGCGACCAGCAAGGTAACCAAGGTCATGCCGGTATCCAGACCCAGCATCACGTCGCGCTCGAAGACAAAATTCAAGGTTCGAAAGCCCACACTACCGGGCACCAGCAAAATGATGCCGGGCTCGCGAATCAGTGCACCGGGGCGATTGAAATAGCGCGCAAAAACGTTGCTCGCGGCACCAAGCAACAATCCGCCTGCAAACACACCGAACGCCGCCGACACATAAGCGCCGCCGACTCGAGTGCAGATGTAACCGGCAATGACCGCACCCATCACGACGGGGAAATAGCGCCTTGGGCTGCGAAACGTGATCGCAAACGTGAGCGCTGCAAGTGGCACCGCCACCCATTCGGTCCACGGCGGAATCGCCAGCAAAGGCACTGGCGGTGGCACCAGGCCAAATAGCGCACAAACCTGGGTTGCCGCGACCGTGCCGAAAGCCAGTTTCAACAGGACCGCCATGGCTCCGGCCATACGCGCGGTGCCGGATACCAGATCCTGACTCGACAGTTCGCGCACCGCGGCGGTCAAACTCATGCCGGGACGCAGAATAATCAAACTCGCGACGACCACCGAGCGCACCTGGATCGGTACCCAATACACAGCGACCACGGTGGCGATGATGGTCGCCATCAACGCAGAAATGGCTTCGAACGCGGCGGCGATGTTCGGTCGCTTGCGCGCGCTGATCGCCGTCACGCCGGTGACCAAACCAATCGAGCCCGCAGTCATGACACCGGCCCACCCAGTCAGCAGGATCGCCGCGACGCAGGCCGAGGCAATTGCGTAGGCGGCCAAGGTGATCAAGGTTGAAAACCGACCGGGTTTCTGCGCACCGACAGCCCGCAGGCGGCGGCGCCCTTCGGCCAGATCGAGGCTGCCATTGAAGACCTGGTCTGCAATCTCATCAACCAGGCACAAACTCTTGAGATTGACCTCACCGGGCGGCAAACGCAGCACCTGGGTCAACTCGGCGACACCGCTGCCCTCGTCATTGAGCTGCGAGAACGACATGATGATCGAAGTCGGCGTCGACAACGGATCGCAGCTCAAGCCGAACCGCTGAGAAACGAGAATGATCGCCGCCTCAAGCCGCGGTGCGGCGGTTCCGTACTCGTGCAGGCGTCGCGCGAGTTCGACGACGAATTCGACGCGGGTGGTCAGTGGAGCGGTGGTCATTCGGGCAATCCAGACAGGCGCGTCGACATTATGAAGGTTTGGCGCAAGCCTGAACATTTCATTTGAAGCGACGCGAAGGGCTTGTTCGGCGCCGGTTCAAGGGGATCGGGAAATTTGCTGATAACCTTTCGCGCATGAGTGAACAAGGTCACGCAAAACTGGGCCCAGAGGGCAGCCACATCACCATCAGCGGTGACTGGACGCTTGAACACATCGCGGGCTTGTCGCGCCTTTGCGCGAGCCTGCAACGTGAAGCGGCGGCCGACGTTCGTGTTGATGCGCGCTCTATCGGACGCGTGGATACGGCAGGAGCAAGCTATCTGCTTGATCTGGCAGGAGAAGATCCGCAGCGCATCGAGGTCGCCAGCGAGGCGACGCGCAAGCTGATCGCGGCGGTTTCCAAGGCCGAAAACGCGCCACCCGCCAAGCCAAGGCGCAAGGAACGAGGCTTTATCGCCAGCATCGCCAATATCGGCGTGGCGCTGGAGAACTTCTGGGCCAATGCGATCGATCTGATCGGCTTCATTGGCCTGATTCTTTCCGCATTCGGTCGCAGCGTGCTGGTGCCGCGTCGCTGGCGCACGACGTCAACCATCTCGCATATCGAGCAGACCGGCTTGAATGCGCTGCCGATCGTTGCTCTGTTGTGTTTTCTGGTCGGCGCCGTAGTGGCTTTTCTCGGCGCCACCGTTCTCAAGGAGTTCGGCGCAAGCATTTATACGGTCGAGCTGGTCGGCTACTCGTTTCTGCGCGAATTCGGCGTCCTGCTGACCGCGATCATGGTCGCCGGCCGCTCCGGCAGCGCGTTTACCGCACAGATTGGCTCGATGAAAGCGCGCGAGGAAGTCGATGCGATCCGCACTCTTGGCCTCGAACCGGTTGATGTGCTGGTCATGCCGCGCGTGCTGGCCATGCTCGTGTCGATGCCGATCCTGACCCTGGTCGGCATGCTCGCCGGAATCATCGGCGGAGCGGCAGTTTGCGTGCTTGCGCTCGATATCTCGCCGCTGATGTTTCTCACGCGCCTGCACGAGACGACCACCGTTCGTCATTTCTGGGTCGGCATGAGCAAGGCGCCGATCTTTGCGTTTCTGATCGCCGCGATCGGTTGTCTGGAAGGTTTCAAGGTGTCCGGCAGCGCTGAATCGGTTGGTTCGCACACCACATCGAGTGTCGTGCAATCGATTTTCGTGGTCATTCTGATCGATGCGATTGCCGCTATCTTCTTCATGGAGATCAATCTGTGAGCGCGCCCGAGCCGATCATCCGCATTCGCGGACTGCGCAATCAGTTTGGCGAGCAGGTGGTCCACGAAAATCTCGATCTTGATGTACAGCGCGGCGAAATCATCGGCGTCGTCGGTGGTTCGGGCTCGGGGAAATCCGTGTTGTTGCGTTCGATCATCGGCCTCGGCCACCCGGCCGCCGGCAGCATTCGCCTGTTTGGTGAAGAGGTTGCCACGATGTCCGATGAAAAACGCGCGTTGATCGACCGCCGCTGCGGTGTGCTGTTCCAAAACGGCGCGTTGTTCTCATCGCTGACGGTCGCAGAAAACGTTTCAGTCGCGCTGACCGAACATCATCATCTCGATCCGGCCATCGTTCATCGCCTGGCGCTGCTCAAAATTGCGCTGGCTGGTCTGCCACTTGATTCAGCGGATAAATATCCTTCCCAGCTTTCGGGCGGCATGGTCAAGCGCGCTGCGCTGGCACGATCGCTGGCCCTCGATCCGGACATCCTCTTCCTTGATGAACCCACCGCCGGGCTTGACCCCATTGGAGCGGCCGCGTTCGATCAACTTATCCTGACCTTGCGCGACAGTCTCGGCCTGACGGTTTTTCTGATCACCCACGATCTCGATACCCTGTACACCATTTGCGATCGCGTGGCCGTGCTCGCGAAAAAACACATTCTTGTCGCCGACACACTCGAAGTGGTTGAAAAAGTCGACGAGCCCTGGATCCAGGAATACTTCCAGGGTCCGCGCGGCCGCGCCGCACAACGCGCGGTCAGCAATCATCCCAAACACCCCAACGCAGGCACCTGATCTTATGGAAACCCGCGCCCATCATGTACTCATCGGCACCTTTGCCATCCTTGCATTTTTGCTCGGTCTCGGTTTCGTGCTCTGGCTATCGAAAACCAGTGCCGATCGAGAGTTTGGCTACTACGACGTTATTTTCACCGAAGCCGTCACCGGCCTTTCCAAGGGCGGACTGGTGCAATACAACGGCATCAAGGTCGGCGAAGTGACCCAACTGAAGCTCGCCCCTGATGATCCGCGCAAGGTCATCGCACGTATTCGTCTCGATGGTGACACGCCGGTCAAGATCGACACCGAGGCAAAGCTCGGCCTGCTCGGCGTGACCGGATCCGCCTTTATCCAGCTCAGCGGCGGATCACCAAAAAGCAAAAGATTGCTGCCTAGCGATGAACATCGCATTCCGATCATCCTGGCCAAGGAGTCGGCGCTGTCGAAGTTGCTGTCCTCCGGGGATGACATTGTTACCAGCGTCAACCAATCGCTGCTGCGCATCGGTCAGTTATTGTCCAAGGAGAATGTCGACCACGTTTCGGCCACGCTTGAACATTTCGACACCATTGCATCGACCATCGCCGATCAGCGTGGCGATATGGCCAAGGCCTTGACCCAACTCGCCGATGCCAGCGGCGAACTGAAATCGACGCTGTCGACCCTGCATACGATGGCCAGCACGACCAATGAGCTGATCAATAACGATGTGCGCAAGGTCATGGCTTCGACCGACAAGGCAATCACCTCGATCGAACGTGTCGCAGGATCCGCCGATCGCATGCTCGATGAGAACCAGGCGGCGATTGCCAACTTCAGTGACCAGGGCTTGCGCCA
Source organism: Lysobacterales bacterium (assembly GCA_038233665.1). Taxonomy (GTDB): domain Bacteria; phylum Pseudomonadota; class Gammaproteobacteria; order Xanthomonadales; family Rhodanobacteraceae; genus Dokdonella. The sequence goes on along the minus strand of JBBSVJ010000001.1, from coordinate 26,391 downwards.
GATTGGCCCGACTCTGCTCGATCTGCGCGAGACACTGCGCTCATTCAAGCAACTCAGTGACAAGCTCGGCAGCTCGAACACCTTGCTGCTTGGAGGCGATCAACCCAAGGAGTACCAACCGAAATGAATCGCAGTTCTCGACTCTTGATTCTCGGTACGAGCCTGCTGCTCGGCGCCTGTGCCGCACTCAGTGGCAAGCACGATGCGTATGTCGTATATGCGCCGCAATTGCATGTCAGCGCAGTGGCACAAGCCGATTCGACCACTCGAATCGATTGGCAGCTGCTGATTGATACGCCGCATGCGAGTGATGCGCTGGATACGCGGCGAATCGCGATCATGACGCGTCCCGGAGTGCTGGAGGTTTACCCGAACGCGCGCTGGCGCGATCCGGCGCCAGCCATGCTGCGCAGCCTGATTGTCCAGGCTTTCGACCAGGATGGCCGAATCCGCGGCGTCAGTCCGGTGGATGCGGGACTCAACGGTGACTTTTCCCTATCCATCGATTTGCGTGATTTCCAGATAGAACTCATCGACGGCTCCCCGCGTGCAGCGATCCGCTTCACCGCCAAATTGTTCGAGCGGCGCAGCAACCGCATCGTCGCCAGCCACTCGTTCAGCGAGGAGTCGCCCGCTGCCGGCAATGAGGTCGCCAGCGCGGCCGATGCATTCACCAGAGCGCTCGACCAACTGATGCCCAAGGTAGTCACCTGGACCATTGAGCAAGGCCAGGCGAATCAATCCGCGGTCGTAACGTCGCCCGGCAGTGACCCGCCAAGAGGCGAATAGCTCTTGATGCGTTCGATCTGTGATCGAACGCTTTTGGTCGGGTTGGAAGAAAAGCGTCAGCGCGCGGCGATGCGGCCACAAAGAGCCCAGTGCCGACTACTACTCAAATCCGTCGCTGAAAATTTCATCCAGACGCAACACCTCGATCGCGTCGATTCGTGCTCGTTCACCCGTTGTGCCGCTGCGATTGGCTCGAATCTTGAGGAGGCCATTGCTGACGTTGGCGTTGAAGGCAAAGCTCAGCGCAGCGCGCTGACCGACCAGCGAATAGGCGCTGAATTGGCTTAGAACCAGCTGATCCTGCAATTGGATATCAGCCACGCGGCCGCCTTCAACGCTGGCTGGGTTATAGGTTTCCGCAAAATGCAGGATAACCAGATAGTCGCCATTTGCGACCGGAATATCGTAGCCCCAACTGTTGTAGCCCTGGCGGTAGCTCTGGTACAGCGCATCATCCGGCGTGTCGTAAATCGCCGCCGCACCCGATGCGCTGGAAGATGTTGATCCGCTGGTAAAATACTGGTCGGCCTCGAACTGCGTGCCATCCGCCGCGGTTAGCGCGCTGCCGCCGGCATTGATCGCTATAGCCAACGAGGCGGCATCACTGACCAACAGTGTCGCGGCAAATTCGCTCTGTAACGACCCATCGCTGACCACTGCGCGAATGCGGTAGTTGCCATTCGGCGCATTCGGAATCCAGACGTGACGATCATCCGCCTGATCGACGCTTAGCTGGGCCGCTGCGGGTCCGCTCTCAAACGACCAGCTCACCGACAGCGCCGAGGGCGCGGGCAAACCATCGTCAAGAACATGCGCGTAAAGATCAATCCGTTCGCTGGATTGGACACGCGTCGGAGCGAGAATAAAAACGCGCGGCGCAGCGTTGCTCTGCACGGGCGTGCGCACGAGCAAGCTGTCGGAAACATCGGTCCAGCCCCCAAGACTGGGGTATTCGCTGGCACCGCGACCCGTGACGCGGATGCGCTGGTCGCCGGTCACGAGCGGCAAATCGTTCACCGACCATGCGTTGGTTCCACTGACGTTGCCGCCGTTTGTTGGACTCGACCAACTGATCGCGCCTACGCCGGCTGACGCGCTTCCGTTCAAATCAATTGCGCTCGCCGAGGTTGTCCACAGCGGACCCGCACTCGGGCTCAAGATGCGCAACGCGGGAACGACCGGCATCATCTCGCGGCCCAGCCGTTGGGCAATCATCCAGTTGAATAGATGGTCGCTCGAATAGCTTTGCGTCCAGATCCCATGGCCGCCGCTCGCGTATTCGGTATAGATCGGATCACCGCCACCGTCGCGCAGTGCGGCGACATGGTTGCGCGAGTTACCAACTGGCGCAGTGCCGTCGTTGGCGGCGTGGAAAAACCAGGCAGGCGTCTGCGCCCAAGCCGCATCGCCCGCTGTGTAACCCTGATGCGGGGCAAGCGGCACCACGGCCGCAAAAACCTTGTTGTAGGTGCTCATCCAACTCAGCAAGCCGCCTCCGCCCATGGACAAACCGGTCAGATAGATCCGCTGAGGATCGTAAGAATAATCTTTCTGAATTTGTTCAAGCATGTTGATCAGTCGATCCTGCTGACCGTTCCACTGACCATTTTCCTCATGGCAGCACTGAGGCGCGACCAGGATCATCGGCTCGATGGACTGCCTCGCCGGCTGCACGAGTTTCATCGCACCATTGGCGTTGTTGCCGAGCTGGGCCTGATTGTCAGTGCCGATTTCGCCTTGGCCGTGCAGGAAAACGATGAGCGGACAACGCCCGCCAAACTGGCAAGCCTCTGGCACGTAGATGCGGAAAGGAATGCGCGGATCCGGCCAGTCATTGCGGCACTCGAAAGCGTACTGGCATACCGTACCTGCCGGACAACTCGGTGGTGGCGACAGGCAACCCGCCTCGGCCCTGCCGCTGAAACCAAGCAGGATGAAGAAAAAGACGAATCCTATGGCGGCTCGCAGCATGTCGATTCCTTGGCGTGGGTTGTCGTGAGCCGAATTCACGCGGCCACCAGTGTATGGTGGCGATCAGCTTTGCATTCGATTTTCTGGATGATGCCAGAGTCGCAGGATGACGATCGCTTCTTTGTGTGCCGCGTAGCGAACATCGTAGCTACCAAAAATGATGTCGCGAATCGCGCCGGCTATCAGAGCATTTGGAACTTCGACACAGTTTTCGGAAACAGGCAGAGATTTTCGACGCGAGCGATCAACTCATTGGCAATGCAGGTAGCCGCTGAAGGATTTTTCTCCGCGATCAACTCACCCAAGCGGAGGAGATCAACCACCGCCTCCTGCGAGTAGCCAAGTTTCACTGTTTGTTGGCGGGCGGCGGAATTTCGTCGCTGCTGCCCCAACTTCGCAGCCAACTATGCACATCGTCACCTGGAATCAATTTGCCCCGGGCGACAGACTCAATCGCGATCAGGGTTTCCTGCCAGCGGCTTTGCTCGAGACTCTGTCTCTCGACGAACGCTTTCAGCGCCTGATTGATGATCCAGCTTTTGCTCCGCTGCAGCTTTTCAGCGAAATCTTCGCCCAATTTCAACGTCCGGCTGGAGTCTTAAGGTGGTCACGCTCATCGCCATTGCTTCCAACAAACGAATGCGATGTATTACAACGTATTTGAATTGCGAGCCATTCAGCAAGCCATTGGATCAACGGGAGAAATCAGATCAGCGCGGTAACACCGGATAGTTCGGCGTCGCATCGAGCCGCGATGCACACACCTCAGCCAGTTCGAGCAGCCGCAGATCCGATCCCGGCGCACCCACCAGTTGCATGCCGATTGGCATGCCGTTCTCCAGAATACCCATCGGCAAGCTGATCGCCGGACAGCCCGCCAGGCTGGCGAAGCTACACAGATCGGCATCGCCGGCGCGCTCGGTTTCGCCAATCCGATAGGGTCCGTGCGAAACCGTTGGCAAAACCAGTACATCAATCTGCTCGAACACATGACGAGCGGTGAGGACAGCCTGATCGAGCATGCGATCGGCGGCGGCGTAGGCAATTGCGGATTTGCTGCGCGCAAAGCCGAGCATGTCGCGCAATCGCGGTGAAAGCGGATGCGCGCCGTTGTCAATATCGGCTTCCAACTCGCAGGCAAGCTCGCTTTCCATGATCAACAAGGCGGCCCGACGCATGCGCGTGAAATCATAATCACGCAAATCGGCATCACTACGCTCGCCAAGCTCCAGCGCAAGCAAATCGATCGCGCCGGCGAATACGGCGCAGACATCCGGGCTAACCCCAAGGGCTGGCAGGTTGGCGATGAATCCGCTGCGCAACTTTCCTGGCTCCCAATCCGGCGGCGACAACGCGACGCGCCGCCGGCGCGATCGCACATCCTCAAGATCATAGGCAGCGAGCACTTGCAGCACGATGGCCAAATCCTGCACCGAGCGGGCGAGAATACCGACGCTGTCGAGTCGACGTGCCGCAGGCACCACGCCGCTTGTCGACAGTTCGCCGAGCGTCGGGCGCAATCCGAAAACGCCGCAATGACTCGCGGGAATACGCACCGAACCGAGCGTATCAGTGCCGATGGCGAAGCTGCACAAACCCGCCGCAACGGCCGCTGCTGATCCGGCAGATGATCCTCCAGCGATGAACTCATGACGATGCGGATTGTGGGTCGGCCCCGAATCCGCGGTGGTGCCGGTCGTTCCGAGAGCCGCCTCATCGACTGCCGTCTTGCCGAGAATCACGGCGCCCGCCGCACGCAAACGGTCGACCACACTGGCATCACTGGTTGCAACACGGTTTTTACGGCCGCCCAGGCCGAGCCCCGTGGGCAGCCCCGCCACATCGATATTGTCCTTGATCGCCACGGCCAAGCCATCAAGACGACCGATCGCGGTTTTTGCGGTGCGTCGCGCGTCACATTCGCGGGCGGCCTCAGGCGCAGAATCATCAATGCAGACATAGGCACCCAGCGCGCTGTTTTCAGCGGCGATGGCATCGGCATAAACGGCCTGAAGCTGTCCGGCGGTAATCCGCCCGGCGGCCATCCAATGCAGCAGTTGAAATGCGCTCGCGCCACGCAGGCGGGCTTCGGAAAGGTCGGGTTCTTGGCTTGTGCTCATGCTTGATCTCTTGGCTGAGATCCGATTATGGCAAATTCCGCAATTGCTGCCTGCGCCGGTAACCCCGACAATGGCCATTGAACTGAAGACACGGGAAGCATCATGAGCGAACGCGAAACGATGGAATACGACGTCATCACCGTTGGAGCCGGTCCGGCCGGGCTCGCGTTTGCGATCCGCCTCAAGCAGCTCAAGCCCGATTTGAACATCTGCGTGATTGAAAAAGCGTCCACGATTGGCGCACAAATTCTTTCCGGCGCGGTGATCGAACCCGAGCCGCTCAACGAGCTGCTGCCCGAGTGGGGCGCCAATCCGCCACCCATCTGCATACCGGCAACCAAGGACGAATTCTGGTGGTTGCGCGATCACGAGCGCGCGTTCAAATCGCCGATCACGCCGCCGCAGATGCACAACCATGGCAATTTCATTGTCTCACTCGGCGCGCTTTGTGCCTGGATGGCGCCGCAAGCCGAAGCCCTCGGCGTGGATGTGTTTCCCGGTTTCGCCGCCAGTGAGGCCATCTTCGACGATGCGGGCGCGGTCAAGGGCGTTCGCATCGGCGACATGGGTGTCGCACGTGATGGCTCGCACAAACCGAGCTATGCCGAGGGTATCGATATCCTCGCCCCGATAACGGTTCTCGGCGAGGGCTGTCGTGGCAGCATCAGCAAGCAACTGATCGCGCGCTACAAGCTTGATGCGGACAGTGATCCGCAAACCTACGGCATCGGCCTCAAGGAGCTATGGCAACTCCCCGAAGGCCGCGGTGAACCCGGCAAAATCGTGCACACGCTCGGCTGGCCCCTGGATCCGGCGACCTATGGCGGCAGCTTTCTCTATCATCTCGACAAGGATCGCGTGGCGATTGGTTTTGTTGCTGGACTCGATTACATCGATCCCGAATTCAAGCCCTTCGAGGCGTTCCAGCAACTCAAGAATCATCCTGTGATCAAACCCCTTCTCGAAGGCGGCGAAATTCTTTCCGCTGGCTCACGAGCCATCGTCGAGGGTGGCTATCAATCCATGCCCAAGGTCGAGATGCCCGGTGCCATGCTGATCGGTGATTCGGCTGGTCTGGTCAACGTACCAAAGATCAAGGGCAGCCATCAGGCCATGCGCTCAGGGATGCTTGCAGCCGAGCATATCGTCGCCACCGGCAAAGCTGAGGGTTGGGACGCGAAGCTGCGTGGATCGGTGGTCATGCAAGAACTGCGCAAGGTGCGCAATATTCGCCCGGGATTCAACAAGGGTTTGTGGTTCGGCCTCGCCAATGCCGGCTGGGAAACCGCCACGGCAGGCCTGTCGCCTTGGACATTGAAGAATCACGCCGATCATTCAGCGCTGAAAAAAATCAGCGAGTACGAATCACCGAATCGCGATTGGACCGATCGCACGCTGCCGCCCCGTGATCGTCTCGCCAGCGTTTATTTCTCGGCCACCGAGCACGACGAAGACCAGCCGATTCATTTGAAAGTCTCCGACCCCGATATCTGCGTGACGCGATGCACGGTGGAATACAACAATCCTTGCACACGCTTCTGCCCGGCCGGCGTTTATGAAATCGTCGAGGACGATGCCGGCAAACGTCTGCAGATCAATGCCGCCAACTGCGTTCATTGCAAAACCTGCGATATCAAGGATCCTTATCAAATCATCACCTGGACGACACCGGAAGGCGGCAGCGGGCCGAATTACCAGAATCTCTGAACACCGCAACGCGGGCGTGAACTGGCTGCGCATAGGGAAAATCTGTGGCGTGTTAAGCGCCATTGCTCTTGGCATGTTTCTCGGTGGTGTGCCGGCATACAAGTCGTTGGTACCGATCGGCGTCGATCGAGGTTTCGACAAACGTACCCTCGATTTTGCAGACCTCGATTCACGTCGGACACTGCTTGAGCACGAACGCTTCCTGCGCAGCTGGGGTCTTGATTCACTGCAATGTCATCAAGGACGCGAATCCTACCGGCTATTCAACGAGCCAGGCCTCATGGGAGGTGACATGGTCATTGTCGAAGCGCAGATTGAGGGTTTGCGCGGATCACTCGACGTTCGCGAATTCGGCCCATTGCCGGTGGCCATGGAGGGGCGCTCCTACGGCTGGAATCCGCTAAGTTCCCGGCAAGTTCCCGCGTCCCGCTTCGACATTATCAGCAGCCAATTGACCGATATCCTGCAAGCCGACGCAAGACCACGGATCAATGACCGTTTCGTCGATGCACCCCGAGTAACGATTGAAACCTGCCGAAATCAGCGTTACCACTTCTTCGTACGCAACTCCGACACCTACTTCGACGAGGATGACGGCACAAAGATTGTTCGGCTCGCCCAATCCCTCCTGCATCTCGCGAAAAGAGATCAGCCCAGCACCGCCATGAACTGAATAGAAACCCAGGCATCGTCCGAGGACGCTTCTTCACGCTAGACCATTGCGTCAACGAACGACGCATTCTCAATGCGAGCGCATCACGTCCAAGTGATTGAAGACATGATCGTAGTAACGGTCCAGCAACGCTTGGTTGGGGCAATCCGTGAATACACCTGAGCAGGCATTGCGTAACGCTATCTGCGCATCGAAATACGGCCCTGGCGGAAGGTCGGCCGCTTGCAGCAGCAAGCCTGGCAGGAAAGCGATATCGAGCACGGGTACGTCGATCAGGCGCGAGGCAGCTTTCAAATTGGATTTCATCACATAGTAGGTCCGTGACCATTGTGGTGGTCCGCTCTCGACGCGTACGCGCGGGAGAGGCATCAGCAAGCCATCGAAGGACGGCTCATGATCACCAAAATGCAGCAGCACCGTGGGCTCTGGACGATCGAGCAGGCGCGGTTCAAGCGCACGCATCGCCTTGGCACTGCGATGCAGGCGATACAGATAATTGGTCATTGCTGTATTGAGCGCATCGGGCTCCTGCGGAAAGAGCCCGGCGCTCCACGGCGGCTCGAGCGCAGACAAAGGATGATTGTGCGGGCCGTGCTGATAGAGAGTGAGGACAGAGACGAACAGTGGCTTGCCATATTTGCGCTCTTCAACGAGCACGCGATCCATCGCCGCAAATACATCACTATCGTCACTGCCCCAGTCGAGACCGAGCTCGACGGCATCGTGGAAACCATCGAAACCGTAGTTGATATAAGCGTTGCGCGCGTTGAGAAAGTCTCCGTAGATCGGATAGATCGCAACGGATCGATAGCCGAGTTCGCGCAGCCGATCGGGCAACGTATGCTGCATCAGTGGCGCCAGCTTGTACGGCGCGTAACGACCCGCCGCGCCGAACAGCGTGTGCGGCAAGCCGGTCAGTGAGGCAAATTCGCTGGTATAGGTCGCTCCACCAAAGGTATGCACAAGCAACGATCCGGAGGCTACCGTACGCTGGTCGGGATCAAAGAACTCCGGCAGATTGCAAACCGGTTTGTTACACAAATCCATGGTTCGTGGATCGAACGTACTTTCTTCCAGCACCATGAAAATATCCGGCTTGTGTTCAGGAGCCACCACGCTGCTTGGTGCCCCAGTCCACGAGTCGGCAGCATTCGCAGACCCCGCGAACGTCGGCAACTCGACGCCGGAATTCGGAATTGATACGAGAAAATTCGACAGATGACTACCGTCGCTGAGCGAACTCCACAGATCTTTCTGGATCACACCGACAAACGGACCCCGACTTGAATCAAGTACCACGACAAGCAAGGCTGAAAGCCCAAATCCAACGATCTGCAAGAGCCTGCGGGTTGGCACTGATCGACTCTGCCACAGCCGATAATCGGCGAGGTAGAGTAGGCAGAATGTAAGGAGAACTGAGGGAACGACGTATTTTCCGACCAAGGAAATATCAGGATACTGACGTAACGTATCGAAAATTCCGAAGCTTGAAAAATACAGGAAATCGGTAATCAGCAACGGCTCATGCAATTGTTCGTACTTCGCCACCGCAGCATATTGCACGCCCATGAAAAGCGCTGCGACCAAGGCAATTGAGGTTGCCGGGCGCAGCGTCAACAGGCTCAATGCAAGCGCACTTGCCGCCATCATGCTCAGAACAAACCAGCATTCAATAGTGGTCAATTGAAGAAACGCCGCGTTGATAGCGGTATAGGCGAACATCAGCAAGGCAAGCAAGAGCGCCAGCCCGTTGCGCATCGACATGAGGGGTAACCAGAAAAATCCAAAGTTCATTCTATGCGAATGAACAAAAAGAGTCAGTCTTCGTGAGCCGACACGGCGCCCTTCAAGACAGTCAGGCCGACCTGACGACCCATCAATGTGGTCTGACAATTGATCTTCCTGACCCCAGCCGGGTGCGCTGTGCCATGGCGTATCAAGCAGCTCGGCAAAGCCGAAATACGGTCGTATGAAGATCCCTCAAGCCTCGCGCAATAAATCTGGGCTCGCTTGACAGAATGTCATCTCGCTCGAGCGCCGTAATTTCCCAGTCATCCGCGTATAGCGATCGCACTTCCTCGGCATCAACCGAAAATGGCGGGCCGTCCATCACGGGTTGCGCGTAGTCCACCGTAATCAACAACATCTGGCATTGCGCGGGCAACACTTGCGTCAGGTGGGTCGCATAGCGTCGACGCAGGTGCGCAGGCAGTGCGATGAGTGCGGCGCGATCGTATAGCGCAACGCAACTGGAGAGATCCTCGGCTTCGAGTATCAATACATCAGCGCAAATCAGCTCGATATCACCGGCAACAAAGTGCTGCCCAAGGGCTGACACATGGATCACCGGCTCAAGATTGTTCTCATCGAAAAACTGCTCGATGGCAAGCGGCGACAGTTCGACACCGAGGACGCGAAATCCTTGACTGGCCAGCCACAGCATGTCCTTGGATTTGCCGGCGAGCGGAACAAATACGCGACTGCCTGGCGCTAGCGACAGCATCGGCCAATGCGTTTTCAACAACGGCATGACCTCGTCACGGTGAAATCCGATTTGGCCTTTCTGCCAGCGCTGCAACCAGAATTCTGCGCGCATCAGTCCCGTTTCTCGGACTTCGGAGAGGGTGACTGAGGTGTCCATCCATTCGATGGCTCACTGGTTGCTGCGACAAGCGGAATGCCGAGAGAGCGAACACCCTTGGGATGAGGAAGCAGGCCGAGGCCCAACTGCAATCCTTGGCCAATGCGCCCAGCGTATTCGATCATCACGGCGGCCGAATCAGCATCGAGCACTTCTTCGGTGGTTTCGCGCCACAAGGCCAGCCAGCGATCGAAGTGCTCTCTGTGGATCGGCTGGGGGCGATGCATGGCCATCGGATTGCCGCGATACGTGCCCGCTCGCAGCGCGACGGAGCACCAGAACGAGGTCAGCAGGCGCTTGTGAGCATCCCAATCATCGACAACCGGGTTGAACACCGCGCCAAGTAGAGGATCAGCACTGACCTTGGCGTAGAAACAATCAACCAGATGAGCGATACGGGTTTCGTCGAGCAACGGCGGCTGGGACATGGAAAACTCAAGAATATGAAGGCATGACTCTACCCGTCGATCATGCCGCAATTGGTCGTCGCACGGCTTGATTTAGATCAACTCGGGTCCGGGCGCGGGTTCGATTCCAGGCTGGCCGTGCTCAGGGCGCGCGACTTAATCGACTCACCTTCCCTGGCTCGTCCGCATACTCTTGCAGCAAGAAGCTGATTGCCCCTGTGTGCATCGAAATTCGGGCCAGGAAACAACGTTAAGCGTCTGACGTTATGCCAGAATGAGATGCGGTAATCTGATTCTTTCCTAATTCTGAACACCCCGTTTTCAGGTTACTTCCCGCACTCGAATCGTTTTCTGCCATGAGCGATCCCTTCATCTTGCCCATTGATATTCCGACGCTCGCGCTGTCCCGCGGATTTGTACAACTGTTGCTCGGCGGGCTGCTCCTCTACATCGGAAGCCGGGAAAGCGAGGCACGGGGCACGCGGCTATGGGCAATCGGTTTCCTGCTCAACGGCATTTCGCTTTTTGCTTTCACTATTCGGGCAGCGGACTCTTGGGTGCAGTTTTTCACTGTGGTCAATCACTTGGCGCTGGGCGCATCGAGCATTTTTTTGCTGCTCGGATTCTGGAGGTTTGGACAGCAACCCAATCGACGCTGGATACTTATATTGCTCTTTGCGATTCCGCTGATCAGCCTGCTGGCATGGGAAATCATCTGGCCGAATACCCGCATGCGCATTCTTTTTACGGCGACCGGACAGGCTTTGTTTCTAATTGCACTTGAACGGAGTTTGCGACTTGCGCCGCGTGTGGAGCTCGCAAGTATTTATCACTTGCTGAGAATTGCAGCGGTGATCTATTTGGTTGTGCTTGTCTGGTCGTACGCAAGCGTCGCAGGCGTATTGCCAACGACTGCACGCCTTGACATCGGCTATCACCGAACTTTGTTCAGCGTGACTTCGCTTCTATTCATGCTCTCGCTTGCCGTCGGTTGTCTGGCCTTGCAATTTGGTTGGCTGGCGGCGCGCAGCGGCGATCTCGCGTTGATCGACTGGCAAACCGGGCTACTCAATCGTCGTGGCTTTTTTCGCGCAAACCGCTCACTGGAAAAAAAGCAAGATCAGCGAACACAGAATTCGAGCGTCATCGTTATCGATGTCGATCACTTCAAGGCGATCAATGACCACTTCGGTCATGCCGGTGGTGATCGCGTACTTGAAAATCTGGCGGTCAAGTTGCGAGCGCTGACTGACGTGCAGCACCTGGTTGCGCGCACAGGCGGAGAGGAATTCTGCATTCTCCTGCCGTCGAGCGATCAGCAGATCGCCATTGCAATGGCTGAGGAAATTCGCTTGTCCTGCAGTGAAGCCGACGTTCTTTCGGCCGAAGGCAGGCCAATTCATTTCACGATCAGCGCAGGCGTCTGCGAGAAGCAAACCGGGATGACATTCGAAGAGACGCTTGTGCGCGCCGACAAGGCGCTTTATGTCGCCAAGAATAAAGGTCGAAACAGGGTTCAAGCATGCGTGAACCACGCATCACACGCGTAGTGGTGGAATGCTCGCACACAGCATTGTCTCAACATCCGCAAACGCTAATTTGTTGCAGCGAAATCCGCGCACGTCAACCCTATTACTGTCCACGGGCTATTGATAGCCATCCAGTTCAAGAAGATGCTGTTTATTACAACACCACATAAGATTGACCGACTTAATTGAGTCGATTGACAGGCCTTCGCTGAGGCATCAAGGAGTTGAGCAACGCGCGCCACGCGGGCACGATGACAATTTTTTTAAGGGTTGCCCAGATGCCGAACATTGCACTCGTCACTGCCCAGGTTGCTCGTTCGAAAGACGAGGATCTGGCGCCGCTTGAATTCGCCCTGCTCAATTCCGGTGCAAGGGTTTCGATAATTGACTGGGACGACGCTGCGATCGATTGGTCGCAGTTCGACTTGATCGTTCTGCGATCATGCTGGGACTACACTGAACGCTACGTCGAGTTTCTGATCTGGGCGGAACGCGTTAGCCGTGTGACCCGACTGATCAATCCATTCGAGATGATCCGCTGGAATACGGACAAGCACTATTTGGCGGCGTTGCAAGGTCTGGGCATCGCAATCGTGCCAAGCCGCTTCATCGAGCCGGATGCCGACGCTACGGCCGCGCTGCAATCATTCCTCGACGAGCATTCTGAATGCGCCGAGTTGGTTGTCAAGCCGGCGATCGGCGCAGGTTCGCGCGATACGCAACGGCATACTCGAGATGCCCTCGACGGCATCACGGCGCATATCGAGCGCCTGCTCAAGGCGGGTCGCAGCGCACTGCTGCAACCCTATCTTGATCGTGTCGACGAAGCCGGCGAAACCGCATTGATCCATTTCGACGGCTACTACAGTCACGCGATCCGCAAGGGCCCCTTGCTGCGACGTGGCGAAGGCCCGACCGATGCGCTGTATGCCGCCGAACAGATCGATGCACGCGAACCCGGAGCCGATGAGCGCGCACTGGCCGCAAAGCTGCTAGCCGCCCTGCCCTTCGAGATCGCCCCAGCCTACGCGCGGGTCGACCTTATCCGCGCCGTCGACGGATCGCCGCTGCTGCTCGAACTCGAACTGACCGAACCTTCCTTATTTTTCCGGCACGCGCCTGAATCGGCGGCGCGCTTCGCGGCTTGCCTGCTTGCTCGGTGTCAACGTGATTGAAGCGGATGCAAGCGTGCCGCTGAGCAAGAAATAGGCAAGCCGTCGAGCGAGCCAGCAGTGACGCGGGTCAGAGCAACTCCATACAGATCTTGTCCACAGGTCTGTCCACGCCTTCTGTGGATAACCCGCTCATGCCGCGCTCCGTTACCTCGGACTGCCTTTATCTGATTGACGTCCGCTGGACGGAATGCCGCAGAGTTTCATTGAAGTTCAACACCCTACGTTACAATGGAGGAGTTATGTTTCCCTGCTCAGGAATTTCGCAACGATGAAGATCCTCGTCGGTTACAAGCGCGTCGTCGATTACAACGTGCGCATTCAAGTCAAACCGGATGGCTCTGGTGTGGTCACCGATGGCGTCAAACTTTCCGCCAACCCGTTCGACGATATTGCCCTCGAAGAGGCCTTGCGCCTGCGCGAGAAGGGTATTGCAAGCGAAGTGGTGGTGGTCACGATGGGTCCGGCCAACGCGCAGCCACATATTCGCAACGGTCTGGCCATGGGTGCGAATCGCGCGATCCACGTGGTTACTGAAGAGGCGATCCAACCACTGACTGCCGCACGCGCGCTGCTCAAGCTGATCGAAAAGGAAGATCCCGGCATCGTCATTCTCGGCAAGCAGGCCATCGATGATGATTGCAACCAGACCGGGCAGATGCTCGCCGCGCTCTGGGATCGCCCACAAGCGACGGGCGCCTCGAAAATCGAGATCACCGACAAGGTCGCCAAAGTCACCCGCGAAGTCGATGCCGGCCTTGAAACCATCGAGATTGATCTCCCTGCCGTGATCACCACCGATCTACGCCTCAACGAACCGCGCTTCATCAAGCTGCCGGATATCATGAAGGCCAAGTCCAAACCGCTGGAGACGATCGCCTTCGCCGATCTCGGCGTCGAATCGGGCGATCACCTGACCACGACAAAATTTGAACCCCCAGCCAAGCGCAGCAAAGGCGTGATGGTCAAGGATGTCGGCGAACTGGTCGCCGCACTCAAGGCCAAGGGCCTGGTCTGAGCGATCCGGCGCTTGCGCGCCTCCACAGAATTCAGCAAGGAACCACGATGTCCAAGATTCTCATCATTGCCGAACATCTGGACGGCAAACTCAACTCAAGCACGGCGCGTTGTGTCAGCGCGGCCACTGCGATCAAACCTGATTCCATCGACGTGCTTGTGCTTGCCGCCGATGCTGCCTCAGTCGCCGCTGATGCGGCAAAGATTGAAGGGGTCAGCAAGGTGCTCACGCTCAACCGTGCCGAGAACGCGCATGCGCTCGCTGCCATTCTTGCACCGCAGATCGCCGCGGTCGCTGATGGCTACAGTCATGTCTTCGCGCCGTCGACCACCTTCGGCAAAGACGTGATGCCGCGCGTCGCCGCGTTGCTGGGTGTCGCGCAAGTATCCGACCTCATGACAGTCGAGTCTTCGCACACGTTCCAGCGCCCGATTTATGCCGGAAACGCGATCATCACGGTTGAAGCGCCGGCCTCGAGCATCGTTGTCGCTACGATTCGCACGGCCTCGTGGCCCGCCGCTGCCGATGGCTCGGCAACAGCGCCGATCGAAGCCGCCAGCGCCGAGGTCAACCTGCCCTCGCATACTCGCTTCGTCGATCTCGCCCAAGGCAAGAGCGATCGCCCCGATCTGCAAGGTGCAGCGAAAGTGATCTCGGGCGGTCGTGGGCTCGGTTCGTCGGAGAACTTCGAGATCATATACAAGCTCGCCGACAAGATCGGCGCGGCCGTTGGTGCCTCGCGAGCGGCTGTCGACGCAGGCTACGTCCCGAGTGAACTGCAAGTCGGCCAGACCGGCAAGATCATCGCGCCCGAACTGTATGTCGCGATTGGCATTTCCGGCGCGATCCAGCACCTCACCGGAATCAAGGACGCCGGAACCATCGTTGCGATCAACAAGGATGCCGAAGCCCCAATTTTCGAAGTGGCGGATTTCGGCCTGGTCGGCGATCTGTTCAAGATCGTCCCGGAGCTTGAAGCGGCACTCTGAATTCGGCATTGACAGCCCGGCCAAGGGCCGGGTGATGGCGAGCAACGACAAGCGGCACAAACCGAACGCGAAGATGTTTTCTCAGTCTTCTCGAGTTACCCGCAACACTTCCTCGGTGGTCGTCAAACCGGCCACACACTTGAGCCAGCCGTCTTCGATGATACTTGGCGCACGGCTGCGGGCGTGGCGCTCAAGTTCGGCTTCGGAGGCACCTTCGTGGATCAGGCGTCGCATGGCTTCGTCGACCGGAACCAGCTCATAGACGCCGGTGCGGCCTTTGTAGCCGGCGTGACGGTT
The DNA here is from genome assembly GCA_038233665.1 of Lysobacterales bacterium. Lineage (GTDB taxonomy): Bacteria > Pseudomonadota > Gammaproteobacteria > Xanthomonadales > Rhodanobacteraceae > Dokdonella. The sequence continues at coordinate 11,078 of JBBSVJ010000001.1, read as the reverse complement.
TTCCAGATCACTGCGCGGCCGGTACAAGGTGACCACGGCATCGGCAGGTTGGTTGAAGGCGCTGAGTTCAGTGGGTGTGGCCTGATAGCTCTCGCGTGTCGCCGGATCGAGCGCTCGCACAAGTCGCTGGGCGAGCACACCGACCAAGCTGGATGACAGCAGGAACGGCTCGACGCCCATATCGCGGAGTCGGGCGACTGCGCCAACGGCTGAGTTCGTATGCAGGGTCGAGAGAACGAAGTGGCCGGTCAGCGAGGCTTGCACCGCGGTTTCTGCGGTATCGAGATCGCGAATTTCGCCGACCATCACCACATCGGGATCCTGACGCAGTATCGCGCGCAGCCCTCGCGCAAAGGTCATGTCGACACGCGTGTTGACCTGAGTCTGGCCGATACCATCGATGTAGTACTCGATCGGATCCTCGACGGTCATGATGTTTCGCGAGGAATCATTGAGCTTGAGCAGTGCGCCATACAACGTAGTGGTCTTGCCCGATCCGGTCGGTCCGGTGACCAGCAAGATGCCGTGCGGGCGCGCGATCATGGTTTCGAGTCGCGTGCGGGTTTCACTGTCCATGCCGAGCTGGACCAGATCAAGACGACCGGCTTGCTTGTCTAGCAGACGCAGGACGACGCGCTCGCCGTGCCCTGCCGGGATGGTAGAGACGCGCACATCGACCGGACGACCCGCAATGCGCAAACCGATGCGGCCATCCTGCGGCAGGCGCTTCTCGGCGATATCGAGCTTGGCCATGACCTTGATGCGACTGACCACGGCGTTGGCAATACCTTTTTGTGGCGCGAGCACTTCGCGCAGCACGCCATCGATGCGAAAGCGCACCACGAGACGACTTTCGAACGGCTCGATGTGGATATCCGAGGCGCCTTCTTTCACCGCCTCGGTCAGCAGCGCATTGATCAATCGAATGATCGGCGCATCGTCTTCGCTTTCGAGCAGATCTTCGGGCTCCGGCAATTCGTCGGCGAGCGTTTTCAGATCGAGACGCTCATCAAGATCGGAAACCATCGCGCGCGCATCGTCGCCTTGCTCGTAAAGATCGCGCAGCAGTCGCTCGAAGGCAGCGGGCTCGTAGGCGGTGAGGTGGAGATCAACGCCGAGATGACGACGCAGTTCGGCGAGCACCTCGGGGCGCACGCCTTGTCGACAAGCAATATCGACCGAGCCTTCGTGCCAGCCCGTCAGCGTTGCACCATGCCGACGCGCGAAGCCGAATCCGGGCCGCGATGGGCGTGCTTCTACGCGCGCAGCCTCGCTCATTGTTTGTTCCGGGGTACCGGTTGCTGCGTTCCGTTTGCATCCATGCCGGGATCGCTGAGGAAGTCATGCACTTCCGGCAGCAACGGTCGTTCGCTGCGCGGCGTCAGCGGAGCGCTGTCCTCGCGCATGCGCAACTGTTTGGTACGCATGTAATTGTATTTCTCGCTCGAAACGGAGGCTTCGGAAGCCGCATCGCGGAGGATCTTCGGACGCATGAAGATCATCAGATCGCGCTTCTCGTTCTTGTTGGATCGGTAGCGAAACAAGTTGCCAATGATTGGAATGCTGCCAAGTCCGGGCACCTTGCTGTTGTTGTCGCTGACATTGCTGTCGATCAGGCCGCCGAGTACGAGCAGCGAGTTGTCGGCGACCAGTACGTTGGTGGTCAGTTCGCGCTTGTCGGTGATCAGATCGACCGCACCGGTGACCGGCGGTGCCAACGATGAAACTTCCTGATGGATTTCCAGGCGCACCGCATCGCCTTCGTTGACGTGCGGGGTAACCTTGAGGACGAGACCGACATCCTTGCGTTCGATGGTCTGGAACGGATTGGTGACCTGACCGTTCTGACCGCCGCTCGACGTATTCGTGTACGAACCGGTCAGGAATGGCACCTCTTTCGCGACCTTGATTTCGGCTTCCTGATTGTCGAGAGTCAAGATTGAGGGCGTCGACAGGATGTTGGTCTTGCCATCGCCGCGCAGGGCACGAACCAAGGCCCCGAGATTGAGGATTTCAGTATCGGTGCCCGGAATCTTGATCGTGCCGTCGATGTAGCCAAGTGACAATCCGCCCAAGCCACCGAGACCCAGCGGATTCGTTGCGATGCCGGTCAAACTTGCATTGCCGTTCGGGCCGGGGAAGTTGGTTCCACCGATGACTCCCTGACCCAACGTGCCATCACCGCGCTGCGGCGCAGTGAACCATTGCACGCCAATCTCGCTCGCGGTCGAATCAGCCACTTCGGCGATGATCGCCTCGATCAAAACTTGCGCGCGGCGCACATCAAGCTGACGCACGACCGACGCCAGCGAGCGGAACACCGCAGGCGGCGCGCTGATGATCAAGGAATTGGTTGGCTCATGCGCCTGGATGGTTGCCGTGGATGCTGCGCCCGAGCCGCCTAACTCGCCCGGTTTCGGGATGGTCGGCGGCGCGATACCGGTCAGGGTTGCCGCCACCCCTTGCAGGATCGGCACGAGATCCTTGGCGTTGGCATTGTTCAGATAGATCACCTGGGTATCGCCACCGTTTTCCAGCGGTGTATCCAGATGCGCGATCAAGGCACGCATTTTCAATCGCGAGTTCTTGGCGCCGGCAAGCAGGATCGAATTGGTCCGCGTATCGGCGAACACGCGCGGTGATTCGGCATTCACCTGGGTCACCTTGTCATCCGCCAGCGAGGTCAGCGTGCGTGCCATTTCGGCGGCATTGGCGTGCATCAGCGGAATCACCTCGACCTCGGCATCGGAGACCGTATCGATACGCCGGATAATGTTGACCAGACGCGCAACATTGCCGGCACGATCGGAAATTACCAGCGAATTGGATGGCCCATGCGCGATCAACTGTCCGCCTTGTGGCATCAGCGGGCGCAGGATCTGGATCAACTCGCTCGCCGAGACATGTTTGACCGGTACGATTTGCGTGATCAGCTCATCAGCTGAATGCGCGCGATCGCCATTCAACGTCGCCGAACCATCCTGCTGGGCCATCGCCTCGGGTACGATCTTGATCATGCTGCCCTGATTGATCGCCGCGTAACCGTGCACGCGCAATACCGACAGGAACACATCGTAGATTTCATCAGGTTTCATCGGCTTGGCCGAGATCACCGTGACCTTGCCCTGTACGTTCGGACCCAGGATGAAATTTTTGCCGGTGATCTCGGAAACGGTCGCAATCAGCGCCTGAATATCGGCATCCTTGAGGTTCAGCGTATGCCGACCATCGGCGCTGGTGCTAACCGTCGAGGGCGGCGTCTGCGCGAAGGCGCTTGCCGCCAGCAGACAAGCCGACGAGAGGATCAATCGAGACAGGAAAGCACACTTCATCGGTTCGGACTCTCACTCAGAATTTTACTGTCGGATAGACGATTATCGCGGGGCGTCGATTGCGCGCGATTCCCGACATAAAAGCGTCTCGCAACGGCAGACGCGCAAGCGTAGCAAAGCCCACGATCCGGCGCTGCCTCGGATGCTCCTTTTGTCGAATCCCGAATCGCGGTTTTCAACAGCCGAATATCTGATCATCCTCAATCACGGCGCTATTTCAACTGCACCGTGATCTCGGTCGGCACGCCGCCACGGTTGATTGTTACGCGCACGCTGTTGGCATTTTGCAGGCTTTCGAGGATCTGCTGGCCGCGCGCCACCGAGTCGACCGGTACGCCATTGACCGCCGTGACGATGTCGCTGGGCTGAAGCCCGAGCTTGGCCATCATCGCCGAATCACCATTCGCCGCAGAAACGCGGACACCGGCGATCTGGCCATTGCTGATGACCGGATCGATACGCACATTCTTGGCCAATTCCGCCGGATCCCCGCCACCGATCTTCTGCATGGTCTTCTGCCAGTCGAGCGCGCCATGGGCGATCTGCGGTGGCGCGAAGGTCGGCAACGGTCCCGGATCTGTCGCCGAGCTGGACAAGGGTTTGCGCAGTACGTTGCCGCCCCGTTGATCGGCTGGAATCGGCGCGACCTGTTCTTTTGACTCGTCGCGAGCGAGTGCGAGGATTTCCTGAACACCGTCATGCTTGAGTACGACACGATCGGCGCGGACTTCATCGAGGATTACGCCCGCGCTGATTTCCTCGCCGACCCGCCAGGCACGCTCTACACCCTGCGCGTCCGCGATCACCGCCATGCCACTGCGTGGATCGGCATCGGCCAACGTGCCGCGCAAACTCAAGCTCAGCGTGGTAGCCGGCGCATTGCGCAAAAGCGCCTGTTGCTGCGGAGCATTCCCGAAAAGATGCCACTTGGAAACCGACACTTCGGGAACCGCGGTGGCGACTGTCGCTGAATGCAAGGGTCCCGCGATCGCACCATCCTCGCCCGGTACCAGTAGCCAGAAAGTACGCGCCAGCATCCACAGCAGCAGCACGATACAAACGACGAAGGCGAGCATCGCCAATCGTTCAGACCAGCGATCGCGATCGACTCCAGCCAGTCCAGCAAGCTTCAGCCCATTCAGCATCCGCAAAACGCCCACGACAAAAAGCAGGCGCGAACTGTAGCAAATCACCAGCCGCCAAAGGATCTCGCGGCGCTCATCGGCGTGGCGGGACGGGCTTTCGAACCAATCGCTTGTTGGCCAAGCCGACAACTAGCGCGGTGAAGAGCACGACCTCGATATTCAGCGCCACCGCCATTTGGAGCTGGCAGTTTCAGCACGGCGGGCGATGTCGGGTTTACCGGAAGCAAACCCTGAGCGACTTCAGCTAGCGCCTAGAATCGATGGATGTGATCTGCCACAACGGCACCGCGAGATCGGACACAAAAATCATCGTGGTCGCCGATTCGCAGCCTCGGAATCAATGGTTGAACCGTCGTTGCCGCGATCGCGCGAACGTTCGCGGCATGCCGATCAATGACGTCCGAAGAAGCTCGCGATTCGATTGAAGAAGCCCTGCTTCTTGTGGGCGGCAGGAGCAACATTGGTTGCAGTGGTCGTTTTGCTCGATGCGTTCTCGTTTCGCGGAGCACGTTCGCGGCGCGGTTTGCGCTCGCCCTTGGCCGATTCACCACTGCCGCTTCCAACGGCTGCGTCGACCGCAACAGCACCCTGTTCGGCGTTTTTGTTACGACCACGTCCGCCACGACGACGGCGCTTCTTGTTCGGATCCCCGGCCGCGACCGAATCGTCGGCGACGACGCTAGAAGCGGGTGAAATTGGGGGAGCGGCATTCAGCTTCTCCGAGCTTTCAGCTCGCTTCGGCGGAACCGATTCGCGTCGCGGTCCTCGACCACCCGCACGCGAGCCAGGTGCCGAAGATCCGCGAGAGGATTGATGGGATTTCTGCTCCTTCGGCGGCGCGCCAGCGGTGTTGCGCAGATCATCGGCCGCATTGGCTTCGGCATCCTCATTTGTACTCGCCACCGCCGTGCGGACCCGCGCTGGCGGGATGATAAGCATCTCTGGCTCGACACGCGCGGTCGGGATTTTCTGCCCAATGTAGGTCTCAATATCGGGCAGGCCCATCGCATACAAATCGCACGCAAAGCTGATCGCGTCGCCCTCGGCACCGAGTCGCGCGGTGCGGCCGATACGGTGGACGTAATCTTCAGCATCCTGCGGCAGATCGAAATTGAACACATGCGAGACGGCAGGTATGTGCAGGCCGCGCGCAGCCACATCGGTGGCGACCAGAATTTCGATGTCGCCATTCTGGAAACGTTGCAGCAGTCGCTCGCGCTTGGCCTGCGGCACGTCCCCGGAAAGCGTGGCGACGCGATGGCCGTTTCTCTCCAGCGTGCGGGTCAAGCGCTCGGCCATCGCCTTGGTGTTGATGAAGACAATACTGCGATGTTCATCGAGTTTGCTCAGCAGGTTGAGCAACAGCGGCTGCTTTTCTTCGGTGGCCGGGAAATAGACGACCTGACGCACGCGGTCGGCGGTCACATTTTCTGATTCAACCGTCACCTTTTCCGGGCTGTTCATATGCTCGAAAGCGAGTTCAAGCACCCGGTAACTTAGGGTCGCTGAAAACAGCATGCCCTGACGTTGCGAGGGCGGCGGCATGCGCCGCATGAGAAAGCGCACGTCCTTGATGAAGCCCAGATCGAACATGCGATCGGCTTCATCGAGTACGCAGATATCAACGGCACGGAACGAAACCACATGCTGCTTGAGATAATCGATGATCCGGCCCGGCGTGGCGATAACGATATCGACGCCGTTCTTGAGCATTTCGCGCTGCTTGTCGTAATCGACGCCGCCGTAGACGAGCGCTGAAGTCAGCCCGGTATGCCGGCCAATGGCGCGAAAATCCTTTTCGATCTGGATCGCCAGCTCGCGCGTCGGGGCGAGGATCACCGCACGCGGATCGCCGGTCTTGCGCTCAACCAGTGCAGGCTTGGTCAGCAGGCGATTGAGCACTGCGACCAGAAATGCGGCGGTTTTGCCGGTGCCGGTTTGGGCTTGGCCGGCAATATCGCTGCCTTTCAGCGCGAGCGGCAGGGTCTGCGCCTGAATGGGCGTACAGCGGATGAAACCGGTGTCATTGAGACCCGCCAGCAGGCTCGGATGCAGGTCGAAACTTTCAAAAACGATATCGGTAAGCGGTTGCGAATGTGTCATGCAATAGGGATCTCTGTGGAGTCGGCGTGCGTCGATGCGCGGCGGCTGGGAGCCCTGGCGGCAGAGGTTTCGAGGATACTGGCCGGTCGGAATCAAGCGGAGCGATAGGCTTGTACGCAGCGAAATCCTCGCGCGTGCATATCACTGACGCTTGCCTCCGAAATACCCGGCCCAAGAATCGAAACGTCTGCCGCCAAGGCTCCTTGTGCGGATAATTATCCGCCCCCAACTTGCGCAGGACAGCCGATTGGGCTGAAATGGACTTCATGGTGAGCGTAGGCTCATTGATCAAGTCCACGCCGTAAAACCGGGCAAGTGTAGCCGAACAGGCTGCTGGTCGCTCGGATTGCGGCACAATTCCCCGACACTCAACCCATTGGAGGTTCCCAGTGAGCCAGAAAATCGCCCATGTCAGTGACGACCAGTTCGACGCCGAAGTTCTGCAATCCTCCGAGCCGGTTCTGGTCGACTTCTGGGCCGAATGGTGTGGCCCATGCAAGATGATCGCACCGATCCTCGATGAACTCGCCGAAACCTACGGCGGTCGCCTCAAAGTGGCCAAAATCAATATCGATCACAACCAGCAAACTCCGCGCAGCTACAACGTGCGCGGCATCCCGACGCTGATGATCTTCAAGAATGGCAAGGTCGAAGCTACCCAGATCGGCGCTGTCAGCAAATCCCAGCTAACTCAACTGATTGATAGCGCGATTGGTTGACAGCTCGGGAATGGAGAACAAGGAATGGGCTCGAAGCCCACAGTGGTGCGACATTGATCGTCGCGAAAATTCTTGCACGGCAGGGAATCGAAATTGGGTTCGCAGACGAAGCGGGAGCTTTTCTGCCTCCCAATTCTCCATTCCCGATTCCCGTCCCCTGGTTCATTGCCTTTTCCCGACTCTCGATTTCCTGCTCAAAAGCTAGACGCCGCACACATCGTGGTGCTAAGTTATTGCTCAGTGTCACGGGGCGTATTCGCTCCACCTTCCGCAACACCCTCTGAATCCCTCCTTTTCCCCTACGGCACCCAACGAGGTCCGTCCGTGTCCGATACCAATAATTCAAACGATGGCGAAAGCGCCACGACTCCTGCTCGCCCTGAAGCCCAGAAGCGTCCGGCGCGTGCGCCGCGTGCTCCGCGAAAGTCAGCCGCCGATAAGGCCGCATCAGCGGATTCCGCTGGTGATGGTCCTGCTCCTGCAGTGGCAAAGCAGGAAGCGCCGACTCCGAGGCGGGAAAAACCTGCTACGGCCGAAGACGGCAACCGCCATGTCGACACCGGCAATTCTGGCAATGCTGAAAACGCCGGCAATGCAGCCAACTCAGGCGGTGCAAGTGACTCTGGCAATGCAGGCAGCTCCGGCAACACTGGCAACGCACAAGAGAGTTCCGGCAATCACTCGCCGCAGAACTCCTCAGCGGAAAGTGACGGCGGCAGCCGCAACGAGCCGAATCAGCAAGAGGGCTCGAACGCAGGCCAGCGCAACAGCAACCAGCAGAATCGCAACCAGCAAAATCAAGCTGGACGCGGCCCACGCGGGCGTCGCGATCGCAATCGCGGCAGCAGTGGCGGTGGCGGTGGTGGTGGCAGCAATAACAACAGCAACAACAATCGCCCACAAAATCCTGCGCACCGCGGCTTGCCGCGCGACGACGAGGAATACGATCCGAGCAAGGACAACGGTCCGCTGATCGACCTCAACGAACTCAAGCGCAAGAACGCAAACGACCTGATTGCCCTGGCTGAATCGCTCGGCATCCAGGAAGGCGTGGCGCGCGCGCGCAAGCAGGACATGATCTTCAATATCCTGAAGGCGCATGCGAAAGCGGGCGGCGGCATCTACGGCGAAGGCGTGCTCGAAATCCTCCAGGATGGTTTCGGCTTCCTGCGCGGACCGGATCAATCCTATCTGGCCGGCCCCGACGATATTTACGTGTCACCCTCGCAAACGCGTCGCTTCAACCTGCGCACCGGTGACTACATCGCAGGACGCATCCGCCCTCCAAAAGAAGGCGAGCGTTATTTCGCCCTGCTCAAGGTCGATCACATCAATGGTGAGCCGCCGGAAGCCTCCAAGAACAAGGCTCTGTTCGAGAACCTGACTGCGCTGTTTCCGCGCAAGTCGTTCCGTCTCGAACGCGGCAATGGCTCGACCGAGGACATCACCGGGCGCATCCTCGATCTGGTTGCACCGATCGGCAAGGGCCAGCGCGGCCTGATCGTCTCGCAGCCGAAAGCCGGCAAGACGATGATGCTGCAGAACATCGCGCAATCAATCGTGCACAACCATCCAGACGTGCACTTGATCATCCTGTTGATCGACGAGCGTCCCGAGGAAGTCACCGAGATGCAACGCGGCGTTCGCGCCGAGGTCATCAGCTCAACCTTCGATGAACCGGCCACGCGTCATGTACAGGTCGCCGAGATGGTCATCGAGCGGGCCAAGCGCCTGGTCGAGCACAAGAAGGATGTGGTCATCCTGCTTGATTCGATCACTCGACTGGCACGTGCGTACAACACGGTGATTCCGTCATCGGGCAAGGTGTTGACTGGTGGTGTCGACGCGAATGCATTGCAGCGGCCGAAGCGGTTTTTCGGCGCAGCCCGCAACGTCGAGGAAGGCGGTTCGCTGACCATCATCGCCACCGCGCTGGTCGAAACCGGCTCGAAGATGGACGAGGTGATCTACGAGGAGTTCAAGGGCACCGGCAATATGGAAGTCCACTTGAGCCGTCGCATCTCCGAGAAGCGCGTTTATCCATCTATCGACATCAACCGCTCCGGCACACGCCGCGAAGAGTTGCTGATCGAGCCGGATATGCTGCAGAAAATCTGGATCCTGCGCAAGCTGTTGCACCCGATGGACGAACTCGCCGCGATGGAGTTCATGCTCGACAAGATGAAGAACACCAAGTCCAACGACGAGTTCTTCAGTTCGATGAAACGCAGCTGATCCCGGCACGCGATCGATGCAGCAAAGGCCGCCGCAAGGCGGCTTTTGTTTGCCCTGAATCTATAACGAAGTATCGGGAATGGCTGCATACAACCTTCGCTTCTGGCCGGGCGGGCTGATCGAATAGCGTTTGTAGTGCCATTGATATTGCATCGGCGCGATGCGTACGCAGGCTTCGACACCTTCGTTCATCGCCGTGCACGCCACACGCAGATCAGTCTCCGCGATCCGATCGGGCGCCGCGTTGATATGAATTCGGAAACCCGCACCGCGTGGTAACCGCTCGGCGAAGGCGAACAACACCGTGGCGCCGGTGCGTTCGGCCAGACGCGGCACCAGCACCATGGTCAACGCCTCAATGCCGAAAAACGGCGCAAATTCACCATCGCCCTGACGCGGTTGCTGATCCGGCAGGATGCCGACCATGCCGCCGTCAGCCAAGCGCCGATACAGACGACGTACGCCCGCGCCTTCTGCACGCACTTGCTCGACTCGAGTCGCCCCGCGGGCCTTGATCAGCAAGGGCTCAAGCGCAGCATTACGCGGCGGTCGATAAACGATTGCCAGTGGCGTGCGTTGCGCCAGCCAGTAGCTGAGCAACTCCCAACAACCCAGATGCGGCGCGGCGATGATCACGCCCTTGCCAGCCGCCAACGCCTGATCGAGCAACTCAGCTCCGCGCACTTCGCGAACCATGCGCAAAGCCTTCTCGGGTCGTCCGGACCAGACCTTGGCGATCTCGATCAATGATTTGCCGGTTTCTCGCAGTACCTGTCTCGTCTCGAGACGCCCGGCAAAATCGACTTGTTGTTTTGCCATCAGCGCCAGATTTATCGCCGTCACGCGTCTTTCGCGTCCGCCGATCAACCAGGCAAATTCACCAAAGATGCTGCCCAAACCGTGCAGGACGCGCAGCGGCAGCAAGCCTGTCAGCCACAACAAGGCATAGAGCAAGCGCATTGACCCGGTCATTGGCTTAAATTTGCCTAAGGAAAACAACGATTCTAACCAACACGACTCGAATCGACCGCGTTTGACGGAGTTTGCCCACTGCAGCGACCATGCGCTGCCCTCCTGCGGAGTCAATCATGATTGCCCTGATTCAGCGAGTGACTGAAGCAAGCGTTGTGGTGGATGGAGAAACGGTTGGGCGGATCGGTGTGGGGCTACTTGCGTTTATTGCGGTCGAACGCGGTGACGGCGAGGCGCAGGTGCAACGTATGCTCGAACGCATACTCGGCTACCGCGTGTTCAGCGACGACAACGGTCGCATGAATCTATCCTTGCACGAGATGGGCGGCGACCTGTTGCTGGTTTCGCAATTCACTCTGGCCGCCGATACGTCGAGCGGCATGCGCGCCGGATTCAGCGGCGCTGCGAGTCCTGAACACGCTGAGCTCCTTTTCAATCAATTGGTCGAATTGGCACGAATTGCGCATCCCACAGTGGAAACTGGGCGCTTTCGTACCCACATGAAGGTTCAACTGGTCAACGACGGCCCCGTCACGTTTCATCTACGCGTGGCCCCCGAGACCTGATGCGGC